>JBKJUS010000218.1:0-31831 GCA_046590575.1 Mycobacteriales bacterium
GACCCACGACGTGCATGGCGCCAGCGGCGACCAGATCCGCCAACGCCGCTCCGGTCTGCCTCGCGTGGTGGCGCCCATCGATGTTCGCGTCGGCTCCCGCCGCGTGCAGGAGCGTCGCACCGACATCGGGAATGCGCGCAACGCGGCCGAGCACGCCGCGCGCCGACACGCCAGCGCCCGCGAGGACAAGCGGAGCGCGGGACTGAACCACATCAAGGGAACCATGCTCCCCGAGATGACCGCCCCGCTCCGGCCAGTAGTGGCCAGCCGTGTGCACCACAGCAAGGTCCGGGGCGGCTGGGTGCTCGAAGAGGCCGGCGAGGCGCTCGCGGGCGAACGGGTAGCTGTTCGCCGCGTTGCTCGGAGCATGCGGCTCATCGAGCAGCGACGCGAAAGCCAGCGGGTCCTGCCGGGCAACCGGGTCTCGTCCGGTCACTCGCCGTACCTCGTGCGGCTCATTGCGGTCGAAGGCCGCGGTGCCGTCGGCGTTGGTCACCACGACCACCTCGCCGTCGGCGTACGCGACGAAGTCCACGATGTGCGCCAGGTCAGGAGCGGTCAAGACCTCGAGCGCGCGCCTACGCAGCTCGGGTGAAGGGGTCGCCAGGCCAGACTCGCCGGTCGCCTCGAGGACGCGGTCGGGCAGCGGCACGGGACTCCTCGGCCATCAGGCGGCACATACGCCGCGAGCCTAACCCGCGCGGTCGACGTAGCCGCGGCTCAACTCCGCGTTGGGACGACGACATGCCGAGCGATTCGCGTCCTAGTGCGGAGTGGAACAGGTATCCGCTCGGTATCCGACGAACCGGCGGGCGAGGAGGCGGGCATGACGGAGCCCCCGGTGCGGGGAAGGCACCGGGGGCTCCGGATGCCGCAGTGGGTGCGGCGGGTGCGGGTGAAACGGGGCAGGTCACGCGATCTCGGTGACCGCGATGGCTGCGGCCCGGGCCCGACGGCTGGCGGACTCGGCCCGCCGTGCCCACCGGCGCGCCAGGACGAGTCGCAGGGCGACGCGTTGAGCTTCGGCTTCGCGGTGCAGCGCGTGCTGATGGCCGCGGGCCAATTCCTCATGGATGAGGTTCATGACGGTGTCCTCTCAGGAAAATTGTGTGGTGATCGGTGCTCATGCAGCGACCTCTTTGCGCGGGCGGCCACGGGGCCGCTTGCGCGCGACGATGACGCCTTGGACGAAGAGCTGGCCGCCCCAGACGCCCCAAGGCTCCCGGCGCTCCATGGCGCCGGCCAGACAGGTCGCCCGAATCGGGCAGTCGCTGCACATCGCCTTCGCGAGCTCGACGTCGGTCGGCGACTCGGCGAAGAAGAGGTCCGGCTCCGTGCGCCAGCACGGCAGCTCGTGCGCCTCCATGTCGTCGGGCAGGTCGACCGCGAACAGGTCCAACATTTTCAGTCACCCCTCAGGGGAAAGATGCGGTGCGGGTCGAGACGGATGGGTCGGAGAAACGAAAAAGGCCGTGGATCCCGGTAAGGGGATCCACGGCCTCGAGGCGGTGGCGATGCGCTGTCAGCGCAGTGCCGCCAGATCTCGAGGCGGATGGGTCCCCGCGTGCTTCGTGGCATTCGCTCCCACGAACAGGGATGCGAAACCAGTCATCGCCGGGATGGCCGCGACATCAGCGGCCGGGAGCAGGGTCGTGGGCGAGAGCGTGCGGCGGTGGTCACTCTCGTTCGAGAGGCAGCCCAGCGAGAAAGCAGCACGAAGCTCACGACCGATGACGGCCGCGGTGTCGGTGTAGGTCCTACGCATGGGGCACCTCCCTTCCGGACTCACTTGCCTCGAGTCGGTGGCAGCCAACTCGGTCTGACCACTCGGCCAGCGCTGGCGCGAGGTTAAGGGGTCGCCCCGGAAGACCGCAAGTGATTTATCGCGTGCTCGACAGCAATTTATGAATTCGAGACCAACGCCAGAACTTCTTGGCCGAACTTGTCCAGCTTGGTCGGGCCGACGCCGGGGATCGCGGCGAGCTCGTCGACTGATGTCGGCCGTCCCTCGGCGATGGCGGTCAGCGTGAGATCGGTGAAGACGCAGTACGCCGGCTGACCGAGCTCTCCGGCCCGCCCCTTGCGCCAGTCGCGCAACCGCTCGAAAAGCGCCTCGTCCATCGTCGACGGGCAGTCGGCGCATCGACGCAGATGGCGAGCGGCCACATCAACCAGCGGTTTACCGCACACCCGGCACTTGGCAACGCTCCGACTGCGCCGGGCCCCCCGCTCGGCTGCCGCCGGCTCCGGCGTGCCGGTGATGCCGTCGAGGAAGCGGCTGCGGGAGTTCGTACGTCGGCCGCCCTCGGCTCGGGCCAGCGCCCAGCTCAGCGCGACGTGCCGACGAGCCCGCGTGATGCCGACATAGAGCAGCCGACGCTCCTCGGCAATCTGCTCGAGCGTCGTCGCATGCTGGATCGGCATAGTTCCATCGGCCAGCCCGACGAGGAAGACGGCATCCCACTCGAGTCCCTTGGCCGCATGCAAGGACGCCAGGGTGACGCCCGCAACAACCGGCACATGCTGGTCAGCGATTCGCTCGTCGAGCTCGGCCACGAAATCGGCCAGGCCAGCGTGCGGGTCCGCAGCCGCCAGGTCCCCAGCAATACTGACCAGCGCGGCGAGCGCGTCCCACCGATCACGGGCCGCACCGGCACCAGACGGCGCGCCGTCAGGCCGCCACGCGACCCGCTCGGCCAGCGCCGCATGGACCTGCTCGAGCAGCGGCTCTGGCTCCGTGACTCGCGAGGCCCCGCGCAGTGCCGCGACGGCGTCGCGCACCTCACGCCGGTCGAAGAACCGCTCGCCTCCCCGTACCAGGTAGGGGACGCCTGCTGCGGCCAGCGCCGCTTCGTAGGCCTGGGACTGAGCGTTGACGCGGTAGAGCACCGCCACCTCGAACACCGGCGTACCGGCGTCGAGGAGAGCCTTCACCCGGGCGGTCACCCACCGCGCCTCTTCCGGCTCGGAGCCGTGCTCGACAAAGAGCGGGGTCGGACCCTCGGGCAGTTGTGCGACGAGTGACTTCGGTGAGCCCCGGCGTGTCGGGTCACCGGCGATGACCCGATTGGCCAGCTCGACGACCTGCGGGGTGGAGCGGTAGTCGCGGACGAGACGAACGACGGTGGCATCGGGATAGCGGCGGGAGAACTGCAGCAGATGCTCACGGCTGGCCCCGGCGAAGGAGTAGATCGTCTGGTCGTCGTCACCGACCACACAGATGTCGGCACGTTCGCCGAGCCACGCGTCGAGCAGCCGCTGCTGGAGCGGGTTGACGTCCTGGTACTCGTCGACGACCAGGTGCCGGTACCGCGAGTGCACCTCGTCGGCGATGTCCTCGTGGGCCGCGATGACGTCGGCGGTCAGCAGCAGCAGGTCGTCGAAGTCGTGCAGGCCGTTGCGGCGCTTGGCCTCCTCGTACGCCGCGTAGACCGCGGCCACCTCCTCGGCCGGCCGGGGGGTCTCCCGGCCCACCCCTCTGGCAGCAGCGGCGTACCGCTCGGCGGAGAACATCCGGGCCTTGGCCCACTCGATCTCTCCGATGAGGTCGCGCACCTCGGTGTTGCTCACCCGCAGCCCGCTGCGCCCCGCCGCCGTCGACACCAGCCCGAACTTGTTGTCCAGCAGCGAAGGCATCTCACCGCCGACGGCCCGCGGCCAGAAGTAGGTGAGCTGACGTCGCGCCGCCGCATGAAAGGTGCGGGCCTGCACCCGCTCGACTCCTGACCCGCGGCCCGCCAACGCTCGTAGCCGCCCCCGCAGCTCACCGGCGGCCCGCGCGGTGAAGGTCACGCACAGCACATGCTGCGGTTGGACGATGCCGGTGGCCACCAGGTAGGCGACGCGGTGGGTGATCGTGCGGGTCTTGCCCGTCCCGGCACCGGCCACGATGCACACCGGACCGGCGGGAGCGAGCACGGCGGCCCGCTGCTCCGGGTCGAGCGCGGCGAGAATGTGGTCGGCAGTCATCGCGCAACAGTCTCCCAGGCCCGACCGACGGGAGATCTTGGCACGCGAGAAGGGGGGATGAAATCCGGTGAGTACAGGGTTGCCCCCTACGGCAACTGCCGCGGGTTCGCCGGCGGCGGAGAGGAGACTGCGCGTGGAGCGCGAGGGTGAACTGGTGATGTACACGACCACCTGGTGCGGGTACTGCGTACGCCTCAAGCGCTTCCTCGACAGCGAGTCCCTGCCCTACCGAGAGGTCAACATCGAGACCGACCCGGATGCGGCCCACTTCGTCATGACGGTCAACGGCGGTAACCGGACCGTCCCAACGCTGCTCTTCCCCGACGGAACCGCGCTGGCCAACCCGACGCCGGCCCAGGTCCGCGACCGCGTGGCGTAATCAATCCCGGCGATCCACTTCCGCGGCGGCCGACAGTGCGCGACGATGCGAAGTCAACGGTCCGGGGAAGGGTCTGCCATGTTCGCCGCCAGCATGCATGATGAGGTGATCGACGCCGCGCTGTCGTGCGCCGCGACGCTCATCGGCATGGAGGTCGTCTTCATCGGCGGCATCGACGACGCGACGTTCCGCTTCGAGCGGGTGGCGGGCACGTGGCCCGGCATCATCGAAGGGGCGGCAATCGACTTCTCCGCCACCTTCTGCCGTCGGATGCTCGACGGTGCCCCGCCGTCGACGTCGGACGCGGCCAACGACCCGGCGTACGTCGACACGCCCGGACGCACCGAGTTCGACGTCACCTCCTATGTCGGAGTGCCGATCCGTGACGGCGGCGGGCACGTCATCGGCACGCTCTGCGGCGTCGACCACGGCAACGTGGTGGTCGATGAGCACGTCCTGGGCGTCCTCACCGAGCTCGCCGGCATCGTCTCCGCCCACCTCGTCGAGGTGCCCGGCCAGGATGCCCTCGCGATCCGCCGCACCGCGCACGGCTGGGCGGTCGGCGACGCCGACCACGAGACCTCCTTGACGAGCGCGATGGTCCTCGCCGACCTGCTCGCCGACGACCTCGCCGCACCTGGACGCCCGGCGCGGCAGTCTGGCGACGTGTCCGAGGTCGAGCAGCTCCGGGCGTCCGTAGCCCAGCTCGAGCACGCCCTCGCCGCGCGCGTCATCGTCGAGCAGGCCATCGGCGTACTCGCCGAACGACACTCCACCACCCCGCGCGACGCCTTCGAGAGCCTGCGCAAGGTCGCCCGGCGTGGCGGCGCCAGGGTGCATGATCTGGCCCGCGACATCGTGCGATCGGTCACCGATCCTGCGACGGTCCTGCCACCCGAGTTGGCTCGCTAGCGACGCCACAGGCGCAGGGCGAAAGCCCCCAGAACGACCGCGATCCCGGCACCCGCCAGCGCAGCCACACCCACTCCGCCGAGGACCTGGTCATGGTCGAGGGCATAGATCGCGATGACCACGGTGTTCGCGGCAGCGATCACCGTCAGCACTGCGAGGACGAGGGCAGCCGCGCGCCCGGCAGCGGAGAAGGTCGAGTCCCTCATCTGCGCACTGGCAGCGCGTCAGCGAGCTCCTTCCAGAGGTACGCCGCGGCTTCGGCCCCGCGCAGCAGGTTGGGCAGGTTGACCTTCTCGTTGGGCGAGTGAATGCGGTCGTCGGGCAGCCCGACGCCTAGGAAGACGACGGGTGCCTCGAGCACCTCGGCGAGGTCGGCCTCCGGGCCGCTGCCACCTTCACGGGTGTAGAGGATCCGGCCACCGAAGGCCCGCTCCATCGCCCGGGTGGCCGCCTGCAGGGCCGGGTGGTCGAGCGGCGTCAGGCACGGCCGGACCCCGCCGAAGAAGGTGACCTCGTGCCGCAGACCGGCCGGCACCCGCTTGGACACCCACTGCCGAAAGCCCTCCTCGACTTCCCCGGGCACCTGGTCAGCGACCAGCCGGAAGGAGATCTTGGCGTGCGCCTCGGCCGGGATGATGGTCTTCTGCCCGACGCCGACGTAGCCGCCCCAGATGCCGTTGACCTCCGCCGTGGGGCGGGCGCCGACCCGCTCCAGCGTCGTGAAGCCGGACTCCCCCCAGGTCGCCGTCGACGTCGCATCACGAAGCCACGCAGCCTCGTCGAAGGGGAGCGCCGCCATCAGCTCGCGGTCGCGGTCGGACAACGGTACGACGCGATCGTAGAAGCCGGGCAACGTGACGTGGCGGTCCTCGTCGTGCAGCTGAGCGCACAGCCGCGCGATCTCGGTCGCCGGGTTGGGCACTCCGCCGCCGAACGAACCCGAGTGCAGGTCCACCTGCGGACCGTAAAGGTCCACCTGGGCGAAGACGAGGCCGCGCATGCCGACGCACATCGACGGGGTGTTCTTGTCGAAGATGCCGGTGTCGCTGACCACCACGACGTCGCAGCGGAGCCTCGCGCGCTCCCGCTTCAGCAGCGCCGCGAAGTGCGGCGAGCCGATCTCCTCTTCACCTTCGACGAGCACCTTGAGGTTGACCCCGATATCGCCGTACGACGCCAGCGCTGCCTCGAGCCCGAGCAGGTGGAACAGCACCTGGCCCTTGTCATCGACCGCGCCGCGCGCGAAGAGGTCGTCGCCCCGGACCGTCGGCTCGAACGGCGGTGTCTCCCACAACTCCAACGGGTCGACCGGCTGGACGTCGTGATGACCGTAGACAACGACCGTCGGCTTGTCGTCCCCCACCAGTCGCTCGGCGTAGACCGCCGGATGCCCGCCGTCGTCGGTCTCCCACACCTCGACGGTAGGAAAGCCGGTACGCCGCAGCGCCTCCGCGGCCCACTCGGCGCTGGCCCGCACGTCGCCGGCGTACGCGGGGTCGGCCGAGATGCTGGGGATGCGCAGCCACGCGTCGAGGTCGGCGTAGAGGCGATCGGCGTGCTGGGTCACGTAGTCGCGAATGTCAGGCATGCTCGCCAGCCTAAGGGCCGCCTATCGGCGTACCACTTCGCAACCTCGTCGTGGGGAGACCTACGCCCCAAATCAGCACCGCGATGGGGGCGCAACTCTTCAGCGATGGCAGTCGATGCCCCATAGGCTCGACGAGTGGACCTGAGGACGGCGACGGAACTCGTGCGGGAGCGTCGCCGAGACCTTGCGCTGACGGACGCGACCTTGATCTCGCCGGGTTGGGACTTCGACGTGCTCCTCGATGAGGACTGGGTCTTCCGATTCCCGCGTCGAGCAGACGCCGCGGTCAAGCTGACGATGGAGGTCACCCTCCTCCCTGCGTTGCGCCCCCGGCTGCCGGTCGTCGTACCGAAGATCGAGGTGCAGGGTGTGCTCGCCGACGGCGTGACCCGATGGGCCGGCTATCGGCGCATTCCCGGCGATCCGGTGACCGCAGGGCTGCTGGCTTCCCCGCGCGGCGGCCTGGCCCGCTCTCAGATCGCCGGCGTGCTGGCCGCCCTGGCGGACGTGTCCGTGCGCGAGGCCAGCGAGATCGGGGTGCCGGTGGCCGACGTCGACAGCTGGTGGGCGGCCCGCGCGGCCACCGACGAGCGGATCATGAACGACGTCGTGCCCCTGCTCGATGCGGCCACAGCTGAGGCCGCGGCAGCGCTACTCAGCGGCGCGCTGCCACGCGACTTCGAGCCGGGCCTGCTGCATGGCGACTTCCACCCCGGACACCTGCTTGCCGACGACACGCTCGGGCTGATCCACGGAGTGATCGACTGGAGCGGGGCGCAGGTCGGGGATCCGGCTCTGGAAGCAGCCCAGCTGATCGAGGAGCTGCCGGAGCAGGTTGTCGCCGAGCTGTTCCCGCCGTACGCCGACGTGGCCTTCTGGGTGCGGGCGCGGGCCTACCGTCGGCGTTTTCCGTTGGAGGAGGTGCTGCACGGCCTCGACACCGGCGAGCAGCGCTTCGTCGACCGTGGCATCCGGGAGGCCGCTTCGCTGCTCGGGGCAGGGCTGTGACGTCCGACGGGAAGGATCCGGACCGCCCCGTCGTCGAACCCGGCATGATGACCACACGTGCTGCAGCACCACCGTCGGCCGAGGCGCCGCCCGGCGACGCAACCGGATTTCTCGGGATGGTGCGCGAGCACGATCCCATGCTCCGAGCGCTCGCCTGGCGACTACTCGGCGACGTGCATCTGATGGACGACGCACTGCAGGAGGCCTACCTCAAGGCCTTCCGCTCTCGGGAGAGCTTCCGGGGTGACTCCTCGGTCGGCACCTGGCTCTATCGCATCACCTACAACGTCTGCCTCGACCTGGTGCGGGCCCGCGCCCGTAGGCCAGCCGACCCACTGGAGCTCGCCGTCGAGGCCGTTTCGACCGCTCCAGACCCGGCAGACATCGCCACATCACGCACCGACCTGGCAGCCGCACTCGCGGCACTGCCAGCCGACCAACGCACCGCCGTGCTCCTCGTGGACGCCGAGGGCATGGACTACGCCGCCGCCGCCGACGTGCTCGGGGTCGCCCCGGGCACTGTCGGCTCGCGGGTCAGCCGGGGCCGTGCCGCCCTGCGCACCGCACTCACCGCTGGAGACCTCCGATGACCGACGACCGCACCTTTGACGACCTGCCCGCCCGTGACCTGCCTGGCCGAGATCTCGTGCTCGGTGCCGCGCTCCGCGCACTGCCCGCGCCCGAGCACGCCCCCGGCTTCTTCGAAGCGCTCCAGGCGCAGCTTGAGTCGGACGGGAAAGCAGAGGCCGGCTTTCCTTCCAGGACGCCCGACCTGCCAACCGCGAACGTGGTCGGTGACAACGTCGTACCCCTGGCCCGGCCGCGCCGACAGTGGCGGCGCCAGACGCTGCGCTTCTCGGTCGTGGCGGCCGCCGCCGGGGTGATCGGGGTCGCCGTCGGCGCCAACCTCGACGGGCCACCCTCGGTCACTCCCGGAGGCGGCGGCAAGCCACGTGTCGTGGCCGTCACCGCTGTCGAAGTAGCGCAGAAGTTGCAGACCGCGCTCTCCTCCGTGAAGAACCTCCGCGGCACGCTGGTCTTCCGCGACGTCGACGGCGAGGTGCGGTCACGCTTCGTCGTCACTGACGACGGCGACTTCCGGCAGAGCGGGATCACTCGCCAGGAAGAGCTGGCCTATGACGCCTCCACCGGCATCGAACGCGGCTACTTCATCGACCCGACCGGTCCCGACTTCGGCGGCGAACGCCGCGGCATCTCACCAGGTCAGCCCGACGAGGGTCCGGCCGACTGGGTGCTGCAGCGCGAGCTCGGTTCGACAGTGCGGGCGATTCTCGCCGAGGACACCGCACTGACGGTGACGGCGACGACGTACGACGGTAGGGATGTCTGGCAGCTCGACACCGACGTCGAGCCCAACAAGATCGGTGGCGGTGGCGACCACCTGGCCATCACCGTCGACCAGGAGACCGGTTACCCCGTTCGCGTCGTCGAGACGATCAAGGGTGCGTTCTTCCGCGAGCTCCAGCTCACTGACCTCGTCGCCAACAGCGGTCAGGTCGACCGGGCGGAGTTCACCGTGGACTTCCCGCCGGGTGTCGAAGTCAGTCGCTTCGACGCCGGCTGGAAGCGCCTCGAGTCGCTTGACCGGGTGCAGGCTCTCGCCGGCTATGCACCGCTGGTGGCATCGGCGGATGCTCTCCCAGAGGGCTTTGAGCTGCGACAGATCTCTACCGTCAACAAGGCTGGCGGCACCGGCGTCGAAGGGCTCAACCCGGTGACCCGAGAAGGCGTCTCGCTGGCCTACCACCGCGGTCTCGACCGGATCCTGATCACCACGCGGCTGCGCGGGCCGATCATCGATGGGCGCGAGCCCGGCAGCTTGCCTGGGCAGTGCACCGAGTGCCTCGGCAACAGCTCCTGGTCGGACCCACTGGCCAGCGGCGAAGGCTTCATCGACGACCCGGAGGAGCTGACCGTCGCCGCTGGCGCACTCATCGGTTCGCCGGCGCAGCTGCTCATCCGGCCGCGCACCACACCGCACGTCTGGGCCGTCGGCACGTCATTGGTCGTCACCGTCTCTGGCGATGCGACCCGCGAGGAGCTGCTGGCGATTCTCGAATCTCTCCAGCCGCACTCCGCCTGATCTACGACGCTCCCCCCACTGCCCCGCGGATCGCCGGATCCGCGGGGCAGTGGGCTGCGTCGTACTACCGTGACCCACATGAAGCAGGTCCTGCTGGCAGCAACCCTCGGACTCGCGCTCGTCACCGGCTGCGGCAGTGGCAGTGACAGTGATCGACAGAGCTTGCGCTCCACGGGAGAAAGCACACCCGACCCCGCGCCCCATTCGTCGACTGCACTAGCGTCGCCGGAGCCGGACAAGACCGGCCCTCGTGACCGGCCAACGCCGTCGCACTCGCCGCGCGCTTCGACGCTTGAGCCCTCCCCGAGCGCGTCCCTGCGCCCGGCACCGACAAGTGGCGCCACGGCCGGATCCGGCAGCGCCGGCCCGGCAGCCACGTCCGGCCCGGCTCCGACGCGATCACCGAGCCCCTCGCCGAGCCGTCCCGGCCCGCTGATCATCACTGAAGAGGACAGCGGGGCGACGTTCTCCATCCGCCGCGACACCCGCGACGCCGCGCTGCGGCTTGGCGGCGGGTGGCAGTGGGACCCGCCGGAGGTCAATGGTTCCTCGGTGGAGCTCGTGCAGCGGCAGTTCGTTCGCGACCCGGGCTACAGCGAGTGGGAGATCCGCCCCGTGGACTCCGGGACGACGACGATTCGGTCCACCGGCGGTCTGGAGTGTCACCAGGCCGAACCGCCATGCGCGGCGCCGAACCGCCTCTTCGAAGTGCGCATCGTCGTCTCCTGACCTGCCCTCCGCCGATGCCGGCCACGCCAAAGGCGATCGGCGGGGCTAGCCTCATCAGTCGTGCGCATAGCGACTTTCAACCTCCTTCACGGCCGATCTCTGTCCGACGGACTGGTCGACATCGACCGGCTGCGCTCGGCCTGCGCGCACATCGACGCCGATGTCCTGGGTCTGCAGGAGGTCGATCGCGACCAGACTCGTTCCGACGGTCACGACCTCACGAAGGAGATCGCGGACGCGACCGGCGCCCAGCACTGGCGTTTCGAGCCGGCGCTCATCGGCACCCCCGGCTTCAACTGGCGTGCGGCGGTCGAAGGCGACTACCTGCTCGGCACAGGCGAGGCGGGGTACGGCGTCGGGCTCGTCTCGCGTTGGCCGGTGACGCGGTGGGAGGTCATCCGGCTGCCGGCAGCCAAGCTCAAGTCGCCGATCCTGATCCCGGGCACCAAGAAGGTGGTCTGGTTGCAGGACGAGCCACGAATCGCGCTGTGTGCAGTCGTCGAGTCACCGGTCGGGACGATGACCGTCGCGACGACCCACCTGTCCTTCGTGCCGATCGTCAACGCACGACAGCTGCGCACTGTCGTCCGCGAGATGCGGCGGCTACTGCCTCCGCCGTACGTCCTCGCCGGTGACCTCAACATGATCGGCGGGTTTCCCAAGCTGGTCTCGGGGTGGCGCTCGCTAGCCGACGCTAAGACCTATCCGACCCACAACCCGTCGGTGCAGTTCGACTGGATCCTCGCCGACGGCGACCTGCCACCGGTCACGGGTATGCAGTCGATGGCGCTGGCTCTGTCCGACCACCGCGCGCTCAGCGTCGACCTCGGCGGCTAAGCGCTAGAAGAGCGCAACTTGCTCGCTTGCTGGCGGGCCGCCTGCGAGCACCTCGGCGAGCTCGTCGAGGCTGTGCAACCGGTCGGGCCGGCGCAGCTCTCCGGTGCGGACATAGAGGAAGCCAGCCTGTACGACAGCGGCGTCGACACCGGTCAATCCGGCCCAGGCCAGCCGATAGACGGACAGCTGCAGCGCAGCGGCAGCGAAGTCGTCGGGCACCGCACCGGTCTTGTAGTCGATGACGTCGAAGCCGGTGTCGGTGCGGTAGACCGCGTCGATGCGGCCGCGGACGAGCCGGCCACCAACCACCAGCTCGAAGGGAGCCTCAACGGCGTGCGGTCGCCGGGCACCCCACTCGCTGGCCAGGAACTTCTCCTGCAGTGCTGCGAGGTCCTCGTCGATCAGCGCCTCGTCGCCCGAGCCGGGCAGGTCGTCCGGCTCGAGCAGCGGTCGATCGCCGAAGAGGGCCTCGACCCAGGCGTGGAACCGGGTGCCCCGCCGGGCCTGGCGCACGGGAGCGGCGGGTATCGGCCGGGCCAGCATCCGGGCCAGCTCGCCGGGGTCATGGCCGAGCGCGACGATCTGCGACGCGGTGAGCCGCCGGGGCAGCGGTACGACGCGGTCGAGCGCGCGCTGGCGTCGCAGCTCAGCCAGCAGCATCGCCGATTCCTCGGCCCAACGGTCGGCGAGCCGCGCATCCTCGCCGAGCAGCTGGGGCCGGGTCACCGACGGGTCGGCATCGCGGGCGGCGAGGACTGCGGCGGCTGCGCTGCGCCGCCGAGCCAGGACGTCAACGTCGTACGGCCGTGGCCAGGCGACATCCTCACGCGCCGCGGCGAGCAGTGGGTTCTCCACCGGCGCGTTTTCCTCCGTGACCCAGACGTCCTCGTGTGTCTGGGGATGCGCGTGCAGCTCAGCGAGGAAAGTCGACGGTCCCTGCGGGGTCGCGCGGGTGCCACTCCACCACGACCCACTGGCCACCAGCCGGTGCCGCGCGCGGGTCAGGGCGACATAGAGGAGCCGCCGCTCCTCGTCCAGGTCATCAACCTTGCAGTCGGCGCCGAACAGCTTGAGCCCCGCGCTGGTCAACGCCGGGTCGCGGGGCAGGTCGGCGGCATCCCCGCGCAATGAGTACGGCAGCACGTGCGCGGCTTTGGTCCACCGCGACCGGCCACGCGCCGAGGGGAACACCCCGACGGACATCCCCGGCAGCACGACGACATCCCACTCGAGGCCCTTGGCCTTGTGCACCGTCATCAGCTTGACCGTGTCCGCCGACGACACCCCCCCGACGTCGAGGCCGTCCTCCTCGTCGGCTGCTGCGACGAGATAGGCGAGGAAGGACCGCAGGTCGCTCTCCCCGTCGAGTCCGGTGAAGTGCGCGGCGTGGTCGAGGAAGGTCGCGAGGTTGGCCGCCCGGGCAGCGGCCAGCGCAGCACTGTCGCTCTCGATCTCGACCGCCAGCCCGGTACGACGCAACACCGTCGCGACGGCCTCGACGATTGGCTGACTGACCAAGGGGCGCAGTGCGCGAATCTCGTCGCGGAAGCCGGCGAACCGCGCGAGCGCCTCGCTGGAGTAGAGCACCGGCGGCCCTGGGCTCTCCACGGCGTCCATCAGCGAGACCACGTCGACCGGGTCGACCGACTGCGTGGCGCGGACCAGCGGGCTCGAAGACGGGCGCTCGGCGGCCTGCTCCGCCCGGTCGTCGTCGTGCGCTTGCACCAGGGTCAGCCGGTGCGCCCGATGGCCGAGCGCTGCCAGGTCACGCGGGCCAACTCGCCAGCGGGGCCCGGTGAGGAGCCGTACGACGGAGGGGTTGGCCACCGGGTCGATCAGCACACGTAGCGTCGCGACGACGTCGGCGACCTCGGGCATCTGCAGCAGACCGCCGAGCCCGACGACCTCGGCCGGCACGTCGTCATCGACCATGGTGCGGTGCAGCAGCGCGAAGTCGGTGCGACGCCGGCATAGCAGCGCAATCTCGCCCCACGGCGTGCCTGCGTCATGCGCCGCGCGCACCTGCGCGGTCACCCAGCGCGCCTCGGCGAGAGCATCAGAATGCACAGCGACGACCACCTCGCCGGCGGCGGCGCGATCGGGAGTGCTCGACAGCGGTCGCACGTCGAGCCACGTCCGTCCGCGCTCGAGAGCGGACGCCTGCAGCGGCGCGGCAGCAGCATTCGCGACGTCGAGAATGCGCCCGCCGCAGCGGAACGACGTCATGAGCGGCTGCGCGTCGCCGCTGGCGGAGAAGTGGTCGAAGAAGTTGAGCAAGTTGCCCACGGAGGCGCCTCGCCACCCGTAGATCGCCTGGTTGGGATCGCCCACAGCGGTGACCGGATGCCCCTCGCCGAAAAGCCGCTGCAGCAGCAACCGCTGCGCCACACCGGTGTCTTGATACTCGTCGAGGACGACGACAGCGAAGCGCTCACGCTCGATGGTCGCCACCTCAGGCGAGGCAGCGATCTCGGCCGCCAGCGCTACCTGGTCACCGAAGTCGACGAGGTCGAGCTCGACCTTCAGAGCACGGTAGGCCTCGATGAGAGTGAGCAGCTCCTCGCGCTCCCGAGCTGCCTGGGCACAGTCGGTGACCGCCGCCACCGGCTTGACCGCGGCGGCCACCTCGGCGATCAGTCGTGCGTCGTAGTCGCGCACCTGCGCCACAGTGACGAGATGTTCAGCGAGCTCGCTGTCGAGGGACAGCACCCGCTGCGCCACTGTCGAAGGCGTCCAGTTCAAGTAGTCGAACGGACCTCTCGCGCGCCGCACCGCGCGGACCGCGAGCTGCCACTGCGTCGCCTCGGTGAGCAGCTGCAGAGACGGCTCCCGGCCGATCCGCAACGCGTGGTCGCGGACGACACTGCCGGCGTAGGCGTGGTACGTCGACACCGTCGGCAGGTCATCGTCGGACGCCGGCTCTCCCGACAAGGCGAGCGCGCGCAGCGACCGGCGTACGCGCTCCGACAGCTCGTTGGCCGCCTTGTTGGTGAAGGTCAGGCCGAGGATCCGGGACGGCTCGATGCCGTGATGCGCCACGAGGTGCACCACCCGCGCAGCCATGACCGCGGTCTTGCCCGAGCCCGCGCCGGCGACGACAAGCTGCGGCGCCAGCGGGTGAGTGGCCACGGCGACCTGCTCGTCGGTGAGAGACACGCCGAGCAATGCCCTTAGGTAGTGCCCGGACGCCTCCGGTGCCACGGATGTCATGCCCAC
The DNA here is from genome assembly GCA_046590575.1 of Mycobacteriales bacterium. Classification (GTDB taxonomy): domain Bacteria; phylum Actinomycetota; class Actinomycetes; order BP-191; family BP-191; genus DATLNF01. The sequence continues at coordinate 14,743 of JBKJUS010000218.1, forward strand.
GGGAGCACCTGTCGTCCCTCGTCGTGAGCTGGGCAGCTGGCCTTGAGGGCGCAGTTGCCGCACTGGGTGCCCGGCCGGGCAGCGAACTCCTCTGCGCGCAGTGCGGCGACGACCCGGTCCACCAGCTGGTCGGCCCATGGGTCGGCGGGGTCGAGCGGAGGCTGACCCTGCACCTTGGGCGCGCCGGTGGCCTTGACGTCTTGTCGCAGGTGGACGAGCTCCGCGCCCCCGAGTGCGACGGGCGGCGGGGTGTCACTGAGTCCACCTTCGCGCGCAGCCAGCTGGTAGATGCCGAGCTGAGGCTCGGTGAGCATCTCCTTCTGCGCCCGAGCGGACTTGCCGGTCTTGAGGTCGACGACGTGCAGGTGGCCGTTATCGTCGCGCTCCACTCGGTCTGCCGACCCGCCGAGCACTGCGTCACCCACCCTGACGCTGAACTCGACCTCGGTGCCGAGCAGGGTGCGCGCATTGCTCTCGTGCCACCGCAGGAATCGCTCCATGACGATGCGCGCTTCGCGTCGATCGCGCTCGGCCTGCCACGGCGCCTCGAAGCCGAGCCGGTCCCACACCGCGTCCAGCGCGGCGACGAGGACGCCGGGATCGGCCGCCAACGTGCCGTCGGCGACGGCCTGCGCCAAGGCGTGCACGACCGTGCCGAAGCCCTGGGCCGCCGACGACGGGCCGCGTGCGTGCACCTCGCGCTCGAGGAACCACTGCAGCGGACAGCGTTCGAAGCTCGCCACTCCCGAACCGGAGAGCCGAACCGGCTGGCTCGGGTCGCGCACTGGTCCGACGCCCGGTGTCACGTCGACCAACCCCCACCAGCCCGCGGGGTCGGCGCTGGGCACCAGCGGCTCGCCGTCGTCGTGCGCATCGGCAAGGCCGGCGAGAGCCGTGGCTGCTGCGGCCCGGAGATCCTCATCGGCGGTGGGGTCCTGCAAGCGTCGGCGGAGTCGGGCCACCAGCGAGTGCACGGCGAGCAGCTCGGTGCCGCCGTGATGCACCACCGGCGCCGAACCTTCGTCCATGACGTCACGCAGCCCCAGCTCGTCGAGGAAGCGGGACGGGCGCTCGCCACTGTCGTCCAACGACGCGACTGCGGTGGCGACCAAGCGGTGCTTCGCTCGCGTGCAGGCAACGTAGAAGAGCCGCCGCTCATCCGCGAGCAGCTCCTTCGTAGATGTCACCCCGCTCATCCGATCGCCGCCGCCGTGATCGACGCTGAGGCGGTCCGGCTCGAGCAGGGAGCCGCGGCGGCGCAGGTCGGGCCACCAGCCGTCCTGCACGCCTGCCACGACGACGAGAGACCACTCGAGCCCTTTGGACCGATGAGCCGTGAGCAGTCGTACGGCGTCGGCCGCACCGGGCCGCTCCTCGAGAGGTCCAGCGGGGATCTGCTGAGCTTGGATCTCATCCAGCAGGGCGCCGACCCCGACGTGCGGGCGACGATCCTCCAAGCGTGCTGCGGCGCTGAAGAGCGCCAGCGCGGCGTCGAGGTCCCGGTCCGCGGCGTGCGCCTGGTCACCGCCACGCGCGGACTCCCCGGCGAGCCGGCGACCCCACCCGCTGCGCTCCCAGAGCAGCCAGAGGACCTCCTCCGGGCTCGCGCCGGCAGCGGCCTGCTCGATGGCGTTCGCGAGCAGGCCGTGCAGCCGGCGTACCGGGTCGGCAATCCAGTCTTCGATGGTGATCAGGTCGCGTGGGTCGGTCAGCGCGTCGCGGATCGCATCGGCGGACGACCGGGGCAGCTCCATCCCGGCGGCACGGTCGAGCGCGCGCAGTCGCCGGCCCAGCGCCCGCAGCCCGCTGGGTAGGGCGCGGCCCAGGGGGCTCTGCAACAATGCGACGGCGTCGTCAGGGTCGGCGAGCTCCGACCACCCCCGGGCGGAGACCTTGAGCGCCGCCAGCAGCGGTGCGACGGTCGGATCGTGGGCGAGCGCTACCTCGTCGGCCGCGACGGCAACCGGGACGCCGGCCGTCGCGAAGGCCCGGCGCAGGACCGGAATGCTGCGCACCCCGCTGCGCACCAGCACTGCCATCTCGCTCCACGGAAGATCGTCCTCGAGATGCGCGCGACGCAGCAGGTCGGCGATGCCGGTGACCTCCTCGGCGACCGTCGGATAGAGCCGGACCTCCGGCGGCGGGCCGTCGGGAACGACGGCGACCAGCTGGCGATGCTCGGTGAGGATCGTTCCGGCGAGCGCTCCTGTGGCCGGGATTCGCTCCGCGACGGCGCGGCTCGCGGCGAGCAGCGCGGCGCCGGCGCGGCGCGAGCGGCGGAGGGCGATGGTGCGGGCCGGCTGCCCGTCGACGCTGCGGAACTCCCCCGGGAAGTCGAGGATGTTGCGCACATCGGCACCCCGGAAGGCGTAGATCGACTGGTCCGGATCGCCCACGACGATCAGCTCGCGGCCCTGTCCGGCGAGGCGCTGCAAGAGCGACTTCTGCGCCGGGTCGGTGTCCTGGTACTCGTCGACGAAGACGGCGGAGTAGCGATCAGCGACCTCCGCGCCGATCGCCGGATCGTGCAGCAGCGCCACGGCACGGTGGACGAGCCCGGCGTAGTCGAGCTCCCCGGCCTGGTCGAGCACCTCGAGGTACTCGTCGAGGAAGCCGCCAGCGCTGACCCACCCAGGACGACCGTGGTCGACGCCGAGGCGGCGGAGCGACTGGGCGTCGAGGCCGCGCTCGCGGACCCGATCGAGCAGGTCGGCGACCTCGCGGGCGAAGCCCCGCAGCCGCAGCGCCGGCGCGAGCTCGTCCGGCCAACGCGTGCGGCCGGCGCCCTCGGCGTTGCCGACAAGCAGCTCGTGCACCCGCACGTCACGCTCGGCACCGGAGAGCAGCCGCGGGGGCTCCCCTCCCGGTGCGACGTCGTACGCCCGGACGACGGCGTAGCACCACGAGTGGAAGGTGTACGCCGAGGGAGTCGCGACGGTTCGGGCGAGACGCCCGCTGATGCGCTCACGCAGCTCGTCAGCGGCCTTACGGCTGAACGTCAGGACAAGGAGGCGGTCCGGGTCGACACCATCGCGCTCCACCCGGCCGACCACAGCTTCGACCAGGGTGGTGGTCTTGCCCGTGCCCGGCCCGGCGAGGACGAGCAGCGGGCCACCGCGATGTTCGACGACCTCGCGCTGCTCCTCATCAAGGTCCGGCACCACGAGCGGTGGCGGTGCCGTGGTGTCGAGGACGTAGCGCACCTGCCGGGCCATGCCGGGAAGCAAACCACCTGCCACCGACACTGCGCCGAGATCGCCTCCCCCGCCCGCCCCCCCCGTTCGTTGTGGGGAGTCTCGCGGTCGTCCCGGCGACCGCGAGACTCCCCGCAATCGTCAGCGGCGGCGTCTGCGCGGGGTACGGCCGTCCCAGCGGGCTTTCGCCAGGTCGACGCGGCGACCGTCCGGAGTCATCGGGGTGTCGTCGTCGACGAGCAGCGCGCTGGCCACGTTGTCGTGCGTGGGCGCCGGCCGGCCATCACTGAGCACCACGCGATGCCATGGGACCGACCCGCCGTGCCGACGCATCACCCCGCCGACCGCGCGCGCCCCGCCCTCGCCCATGAACTCGGCCACGTCGCCGTACGTCATCACCGCACCCCGCGGGATCCGGGCGACGACGGCCAGCACCCGCTCGTCGTACGCCGTCGGCTCGCCCAAGGGGATCTACTCCGGCGGGTTGTCGCTGGTCTCAGTACGTCGGAAGCGAGGGGTCGACCTGGGCGACCCAGGCCAGCACGCCACCCTGGAGATGCGTCGCCGACGCGAAGCCGGCGCCCTTGAGCAGCGCCAGCGCCTCGGCCGAGCGAACCCCACTCTTGCAGTGCAGGACAATCGGCTTGTCGGTCGGCAGGGTCGCGAGGCGCCCCGGCAGGTCCCCCTTGGGAATCAGCACAGAGCCGGGGATGCGCACGATGTCGAATTCGCCGGTTTCCCGGACGTCGACGAGCAAGAAGTCCGCACCGGCATCCTGCATCGCCTTGAGCTCACGTGCGGTGATGGTCGAGTCGGCCGCCGCTGCGATGGCAGCGTCGGAGACGACCCCGCAGAACGCGTCGTAGTCGATGAGACCGGTGATGGTCGGATTCTTGCCGCAGAGAGGGCACTCGGGGTCCTTACGGGCCCGCACCGTGCGGTAGGACATCTCGAGCGCGTCGTAGATCATCAGTCGACCGACGAGCGGCTCGCCGATACCGGTCAGCACCTTGATCGCCTCAGTGACCTGGATCGCACCAATCGACCCGCAGAGCACCCCGAGCACGCCGCCCTCAGCGCACGAGGGCACCATGCCGGGCGGTGGCGGCTCGGGGTAGAGGCAGCGGTAGCAGGGACCGTGTTCGGCCCAGAAGACCGACGCCTGGCCGTCGAAACGGAAGATCGATCCCCACACGTAGGGCTTGCCGAGCAGCACGCAGGCATCGTTGACCAGGTATCGAGTCGCGAAGTTGTCGGTGCCATCGACGATCAGGTCGTAGTCGGCGAAGATCTCTAAGGCGTTGGACGAGTCAAGCCGGACCTCATGCAGCCGTACGTCGATATACGGGTTGATCTCGCGAATCGTCTCCGCTGCACTGACCGCCTTGGGGCGGTCCACGTCGCTCTGGCCGTGAATGATCTGGCGCTGCAGGTTGGTCTCGTCGACGACGTCGAAATCGACGATGCCGAGGGTGCCGACCCCGGCCGCCGCGAGATACATGAGAGTCGGTGAGCCGAGCCCGCCGGCACCCACGGCGAGCACCTTGGCGTTCTTCAGCCGCTTCTGGCCGTCCATCCCGACATCCGGAATGATCAGATGCCGCGAATAGCGGCGCACCTCGTCGTTGGTCAGCGTCTCAGCTGGCTCGACGAGCGGGGGCAGTGACATCGGGATCCTCTCCTACGGCGCGTCGTCCTCTGCCGCAACCCTGGACGGGGACCGCGGATTCCACCTCATTGTCGCTTACTCGGTAGGACTTCCTCACCCACGGACCGGGTGTACCCCGGGCATGCGCCGGGTAGCACTCGCGGAGTACGACCACCCACACGAAGGAGAACGCACATGGGCGCCATGGACAAGATTCAGAACAAGGCTGAGGAGCTCAAGGGCGACGCCAAGGAGAAGTTCGGCGACGCGACCGATAACGAGCAGATGCAGGCTGAAGGCAAGAAGGACCAGGTCACTGGCAACTTGAAGCAGGCCGGCGAGAAAGTGAAGGACGTTTTCAACTAGTCCGCTGCACGGCTTTATCGGATAGAGAAACCCCGGGCGCTTCGCCCGGGGTTTCTCTGTCTTGTGCGAAGACTTCGCAGTACTGCACGCCTCTCAGCCGCCGGGCCGCCACCACGGCCGGCGCCGGTCCCGCTCCCCGGTCGCGTCGTCCGCATCCTCGTCCGCCGGCGGATTGCTCTCCGGACTGACGGTCCCCGGGGTGTCCCAGCCACGACCCATCCGCAGCGACGCTTGCGGCCGGTCAGCATCGGTCCAGCCGAGGGCCTCGTCCTCCTCGTCGTCCGCGCCCGAACCGCTGTCCGGAACCGAATCCACCGCTTGGGCTACTTCGTCGGCTGATTCATCCTCGGCCTCACTGCCCGAGTCGTCCGAGTCGTCCGAGTCCTCAGCCTCGTCGTCAGCTTCGTCCTCAGCCTCGTCGTCAGCTTCGTCTTCGAGATCAACCACGTCGTCAGCCTCGTCGTCGTCACCCGACAAAGGCGGCACGTCAGCGTCATTCGCATGAGCAAGGTCGTCGCCCGACATCTCGTCAACACGAGCCGGTTCGACGTCGACGACAACCTCGTCCGCCGAATCTGCTCCTGCCCCGGCGTCGTCCTGATCAGGCTCGTCCGGCACAGCCGGAGCCGCGGCCATCATGGGCGGAGCGGATGGGAGCTCTGGTGCCGCAGACCCCGCGCTGCGCCGGCGAAGCAGCGCCTCCGCCAGCGCGAGGACGGCAGTGTCGACGTGTGCCGTCACGGAGCGCGTCGTCTCCGCGGCGCTGTCCCGCGCCTGCGCCTGAAGACTCGCGACATCGGTCTGCAAACTGGTGCGCAGGTCGGTCACCTGGGACTGAACCAGATCGGTCGTGGTGGCTCGCAGCTGGGCCAACTCGGCCCGCAGGGCCGCCAGCTCGCCGCGCACCGCGGTGTCACCGGCGCTGGCCTGGCTCGCAGATCGCTGCACCGCTTCGGGAAGCGCGGCCAGCGCTTGCTGCTGCGCGGCTAGCTGCTCTTGCATCCCCTGCATCTGGGCCCCGACAGACTGCGCCGCCTGGACACTGGCAGCCACTGCGCGGACGACGGCCTCGAGACGCTCGCTGAGCACCGTCGACGAGGCACGAAGCTCGGCTCCGAGTCCGGTCACCTCCGCCCCCACCTGTTCCAGGGAGCTCGTGCTGGCGCCCTGGCGCACCTCCTCCTGCAGCTGAGCTAGCGTGGCCCGGACGTCGTTGACCAAGGTCTGCAGCTGCCGCTGCTCCGCCATCTGGTCCTCGACAGCACGAGAAAGCAAGGACTGCATGCGCTCGGACATCTGCCCGCCGCCAGGCGCCGCGCCGCCGAGGTACGGGGGTGGGGCATCGGGCGAGGATTCGCCAGGAGAGCGTTCGTCCACGAGTGACTCCGGTCTGCACTAAGGGTGGTCGCGGACAGTATCCACTGCGCGGGCCACGCTCACGATGCGGCGCGCAGATCCGGAACGGACACCTCGCCCTACGTCGCGAGCGCGCGCTCTGCTTGGTCGATGTGCACGCGGACAGCGTCGGCTACAGCGGTCGGGTCTTCGATCTGCGCGACATGACCGACGTGGTCCAGGACGAGCAGGTGGCTGTTGGGAAATGCCGATGCCGCCTTCGCCGCTGTCGTGAACGACACCACGCGATCCTGTCGGCCGTAGATCAGCAGCGTGGGAACGGTGACGGTCGCCGCCTGCGTCCAGAGGTTGCGCGGGGACCGGTCAAGATAGGCCCGGACCAGTCCGCGGAGCGAGCCGACCATGGAGTCCATCGCCCAGGGCAGCGACTGTCGACGGCGCGCCTCGTCGACGGCCTCGGCGAGCCGGTGCGCCGGGATCCGGCTGGGATCGGCGAAGCAGAAGTCGATAACCGACCGAGCCCGCTCCTCGGCCGGCACCCGCGCGAGGTACCTCCGGGTGAGACCAGACAGTCCGGGGGTGAAAAGCAGGGGCAGCCGCAGGTCGCCGCCCTTCACCGGCTTGAGGTAGGGCAGGGCCGGCGAGATGAGCGTGAGGGAACGCACGAGGTCGGGTCGCTGGGCGGCGATGCGGGTGCTGATCGCTCCGCCCATCGAGTTGCCGAAAAGGTGCACCGGACCGAGCTGGTGGGACTCGATGTAGGTGACGACGGCGTTCACGTGGCCGTCGAGGTGGTACCGACCATCCGCCGGCGGCGCACTTCGCCCATGACCCGGCAGGTCCACGGCATGGCCGTCGAGCTGCGCTCCCAGGTGGTCCATGAGGTCGGTCCAGTTGGTCGAGCTCCCCCCCAGCCCGTGCACAAACACCGCAACGGGCTGGCCGGCGGAGCCCCCCCGTCGGACGTACAGCGGCTGTTCGCCCGCCTTGACGGTCGAGCCCGGCCAGGCCGGCCGCAACCCGGTCGGCGGAGCAGGCAACGGGCGTCGGGGGGACATCAGCCGACTGTAGCGCGACCGCCGGTCACCGGACTCACCACCCGAATGGGTGACTGACCCCCTCCCAGCACAGCCGATCGAACAGTCATGATCGGACATGAGCTCGATGTACCCTCCCGCGGTCACCGGCGGGCGGCCATGGCTGTTCTGGCAGTACTCGTGGGACTGCTTCCCCTCGGGCTGGTCGGCGCCGCACCGGCGTACGCCGGTGGCACCGTCGACGGCGTACAGCTCAATGGCGTCGAGACCAAGCTCGTCGAGCTGATCAACTTGGCCCGGACCACCCGCGGGCTCCCCCGGCTGGTTGTCGCCTCCGGAGCGACCGATGTGGCTCGCCGCTGGGCGGCGACCCAGGCGACGCAACGCCGGATGTACCACAACCCGAACTACGCCACCCAGCTCTCCGCCGCCGGGAGCTCGCAGTGGCGTGCCGCGGCGGAGAACGTCGGGTTCAGCCGCGACCCGGTCGACCTGTTCAACGCCTACATGAACTCGCCCGGACACCGCGCGAACATCCTCAGCGGGAGCTACCGCTACCTCGGCATCGGCTGGGCCGAGCTGCCCGACCGCAGCGGTTACAACACCCAGAACTTCGTCGACGCCTACGCCCAGACCTACGGGCCGACCCGCGAGCCGGCGTACGGCGGACTGCTCGACACCCGCACAGTGTCGGGCAACCTGCGGCTGGCCGACTTCGAATCGGGCCGCGACCTGCGGGTGCTCACCGCCGCCACCGGAGCTGGGATCACGGCAAGCCCGATGGCGTACGACGCCCCGGGTCCGGCCGAAGGCGCCGGTCGTTTCATCGCCCGACAGGTCGCTGCGGGCACCGGGGGTGCCGCTGAGCTCCGGCTGCGCGAAGCCCTCGACCTGACCCGGGCCTCCGCAGTCACCGCCACCATCGGCGCCGTGACTCGCACTGGCCGCCCGCTGCAGGTCGTCATCGCCGTCCGCACCGCCTTCGGCGGCACAGTCGCCCTTGGCACGATGACCATCCCGAGCGGACGCAACATCACCGCCACCATCCCTCTGCCGGCCGCCGCCCGTAGCTGGCGGAACGAAGTCGTCGTCTTGGTGAGCCGGGCGGCGTTGACGGCGCTGGACCCCGCGTCGTACACCGGTCGCCAGGCCACGGTGTACGTCCGCGACCTCGCCATCACGGGTTAGTCGCCAGCAGCGCCGGCGGCGAGTCAGCTGTCGAGCACCGCGCCGAGGCGCCGGTTGAGCGCGTCGAGGCTGGCCCGGATGACGGCCTGCCGCACGTCCTCGCGCACGACGGCAGCGCCGGTGAGCTTCTCGCTGCCAGTGGGGGTCACCATCGTGACACCGACGACGACCGTGCGGTCGCTCCCGGTTGGCGCGATGTCGAGGTGGTCGAGTTCGAAACGCACTCGCTCGCCCGCCAACAGCTCCACCGCCCGCAAGGTCGCCTGGGCGACCGCGTGCTGTACCCCGGTCTGCGTCGCGGTGCAGCGCGCCTCACCAACCTCGCTGGCTCCGTCAAGACCCAGCGTGACTGACGCAGTGATGTCGAGCCCTTCCGACACCAGATGCATCCGTTGGATCGACGGTCGGGTGCGCAGGTCCATGGCCCGCTGGGCAGCGGCGCCTGCGCTTGGCGGCGAATCCGGCTCGAGCCCACCGACTCCGGCGTCCTCGACGAGCTGAACCCGCGCCGGATCAACGCCGAGTCCGAAACGCTCCCGCAGAAGGCGGCCCACGGAGGTGGCAACCGCCACCTCGTCGAAGCCCGGCGCCAGTCCCAGCCGGAGCAGGCCCATCCCGCCGCCGTCAAGGTCAGGCTCCACGTCGGCGGCGGCCACCCCCGGGACAGCACGCAGCGCGGCGACGATCTCGCCGTAGTCCGTTACCGTCATGGAGAGTTGGCCTTTCTGGGCAGGCGGGATCACCGTCTCACAGTTTGTCGGCGTGCCCGGCTGACCGCTTGAGCACGGAGGTGGGTCCTGTGGGGTCCGACGACGCGATCCCGGTCGATGGTGACGCGCCTGTCTCCGGACCGCCACCGATCATCTCGCGGATTGGATCCGCCTTGTCCGCCCCTGCACCGTTCCACACCATCCTGAGCGCCCCATTGCTCGTCGCGCACGACCTCCCCCGCGTGCCGCCCCCGGAACTCGACCCCCCAGCCGACGGCAGGACTGATCGCCGAGCGACCACGGACCCTGCGGAGACGTACTCATCGTACGACCCGCCGCCCGGTGCCCCCGTCCCGGGTGTCGAGGCACCGGCCGAACTTCACGACGCAGGCTCCTGATCAACGTGCGAGATACGTGATGATCGCTCGCGGTGGCGGCGCCGCGGTGGACGTCAGGCGGACTTGCGTACCGCTTTGGCCGTTGCTTTGCCGACCTTGGCAGGTGTCTTGCTGGCCTTCGCCGGCTTGCTCGCCTTGGCGACCTTGGTCGTCGGAGCCGGCTTCGACTTAGCCTTCTTGTCCGCGCTCGGCGCCGCACCGGAGCCCTGTTCACCGCCGGCGGTGCGCCCCTTGGCCGCGTCGACACTGGCTCGCAGCGCCGCCATCAGGTCGACAACCGAGCCGGTGTCCGGGGCGGCCGATGTCGGCTGCACCACCTCTTGCCCCTCGACCTTCGCCTCAATGAGCTCCTCGAGCTTCTCCCGGTAAGCGTCGGTGAAAGCGGTTGGGTCGAAGTCGCCGCTGAGGCTCTCGATCAGCGTGCCGGCCATCGCCAGCTCCTGCGGACGAACCTCGACGGCATCGTCGAGAAATCCGAAATCCGGCACGCGGACCTCATCTGGCCACAACATCGTCTCCAGCACGAAGACGCCGTCACGCACCCGCAGCGCCGCGAGGGCCTCCCGCTGCCGGAGAGCCACTTTCACCACCGCGACCTGCCCGGACTCCTCAAGCGCTTTGGCCAACAGCACGTACGGCTTGATGCCGGCCTTGTCCGGCTCGAGGTAGTAACTCTTGTTGAAGTAGATCGGATCGATCTGCTCCAACGGGACGAACTGCACGACATCGATCGCCCGACTGGTCGTGAGAGGGACGCTCGCCAGGTCCTCATCGGTGAGCACGACCATCGAGCCGTCCGGCATCTCGTACCCCTTGGCGATGTCGGAGTAGGGCACCTCCTCGCCGTCGATGGTGCACTCCCGCTTGTAGCGGATCCGCCCACCGTCCTCGCGGTGCACCTGGCGGAACGTGACGTCCTTCTCCTCCGTCGCGGAGTAGAGCTTGACCGGGATGGTGACCAAGCCGAACGAGATCGAGCCCTTCCAGATCGATCGCATCGTCGTCGCCCTCCGTGCCGCCGGTGCGCGGGGATCGCGCCGGTCTGCTAGCGACATCGTGCTACCCGGCGCGCGCCGGGTCCACGCCGGCGACCGCATCGTGACCTGCACCGCGTGCCCACGCCGCCCAGCGCCACTGTCCGTCATGCCGAACGAGGGTGGCCATCCACGAGGCCTCGGCACGTCCCGGCCACGCTCGCACGGTGCGTCCGGCGACGTCGACTTCGTCGTACGCAGGGAGCACGTCCCGAACCTCAAGGGTGGCCGCCACGTCTGCCGTCGCGACGGCGACGACACTCACCAGATCCGGCAGGTCGACGATCAGTCGGCGACCCTGCGCGGCCAACCTGCGCAGGGCCTCCTTCTCCACAGCCAGGCACGGGCAGTCCGCCGTGACCCAGTCGAGTGGGTCAGCGACCGCCGGGTCGGCATAGCCCGCCACGCGTGCCTCGTCGAGGGCTGCGACGACCGCTCGCCAGTCCGGCGATGTGTGCAGCGACGTGCTCGGCGCTGTGCTCGGCGCTGCCGAGTGAGAGGGCACCGTGAGGGCCACCGGGCCGTCGTACGCCGGCGCCCTTCGCGACTGTGCTGTCACGACCACAGCCAATGACGCGCCGAAGACAAGAGCCGCAGTCCGAGTTCTCATCCTCCCAGCGTGATCGTCGCGGCTTCTGCACGACGCCGGGAGGACGCAGGCTGTGGACAGACTCGCGAGCCACGCAGCAGATTGTCCGATACGTGTCGGGGCATGGAGGAGGTGATGCACGGCATGGTGGAGCGACCTGATGGCGGCCCACCCGACCCGGGCTGGGCGCCGATACCAGACACCGTCGCGCCGATGCTGGCGACGTCGGGCGGGGGGCTGCCGCCCGACGATGCGGGGTGGGGCTACGAGTTCAAGTGGGATGGAGTGCGCGCTCTGGTGCGCGTCGAGGGCGGCCGGGCGAAAGCGACGAGCCGCAACCTGCTCGACCTCACACCGTCGTACCCGGAGCTGGCCGACCTGGCCGAGTCGCTCGGTGCCCGCCCCGTGCTGCTCGACGGCGAACTCGTCGCGTTCGACGAGTCCGGGCGCAGCGACTTCGGGCTGTTGCAGCAGCGGATGAAGCTGACCGGCGCCGCCGTACGCCGCATGGCCGCCACCATCCCGGTGGTCTACCTGGCCTTCGACCTGCTGCACCTGGACGGACACCCGACGATGGCCCTTCCCTATCGGGACCGGCGGGAACTGCTGGAGTCGCTGGAGCTGTCCGGGCCGAGCTGGCAGGTGCCGCCGTACTTCCCGGGCGCCGGCGCGGCAGTCCTCTCCGCCAGCCAGGCCCGGGGTTTCGAAGGCATCATGGCCAAGCGACTGGACAGCCCCTACCTGCCCGGCAAGCGGTCGGCTGCGTGGCACAAGATCAAGAACATTCGGCGACAGGAGATGGTCATCGGCGGTTGGACGCAGGGTGCAGGGGCTCGTGCCGGTCATGTCGGTTCGCTGCTCGTTGGTTACTACGACGGAGAGGGCGCGCTCCAGTACGCCGGGCACGTCGGCACGGGCTTCACCCAGCAGACGCTACGAGACCTGTCCGCCTACCTGACGCCCGCGGCGAGGACGGACAGTCCTTTCGCCACAGCGGTGCCGCGTCCGCATGCCGCGAAGGCGACCTGGGTCGAGCCCGAGTTGGTCTGCGAGGTCGAGTTCACCGAGTGGACCCGCGAAGGCCGGCTGCGGCATCCGTCGTACAAAGGGCTGCGCATCGACAAGCTGGCCCGCGACGTCGTCCGGGAGCCGTCATGAGCCCGGCTCGCACCGAGATCCGCGTCAAGGTCGGCAGCCGCGAGCTGACGCTGTCCAACCTCGACAAGGTGATGTATCCCGAGGTCGGCTTCACCAAAGGCCAGGTGATCGACTACTACACGCGCATCGCGCCGGTCCTCCTGCCGCATCTGAAGGGTCGGCCGCTGACGCTCAAGCGCTACCCCAACGGCGTCGACGGCCCCTTCTTCTACGAGAAGAACTGCCCCGACCACCGGCCCGCCTGGGTCAAGACACACCCGATCTGGAGCGACTCCAACGACCGGGACATCAACTACTGCCTCGCGCAGGATCTCCCCACCCTGGTGTGGGCGGCCAACCTCGCTGACCTCGAGATGCACACCACGATGGCGTTGGCCAAGACGCCGCACAAGCCAACGATGGTGGTCTTCGACCTCGACCCAGGCCCGCCCGCCGACATCGTGGCGTGCTGCCAGGTGGCCCTTCTTTTGCAAGAGGTGTTCGACGAGCTCGGGCTCTCGTCATTCGCCAAGACGTCTGGGTCGAAGGGGTTGCAGGTCTACGTCCCGCTCAACACGCCGACGTCGTACGACGTGACGACGCCATGGTCGAAGAAGGTCGCCGAGCGGTTGGAGCGCGAGCACTCCTCACTCGTCGTGTCCAAGCAGAAGAAGGAACTGCGGGTGGGCAAGGTGCTGGTCGACTGGAGCCAGAACGTCGACTCCAAGACCACCGCCTGCGTCTACTCGTTGCGCGCCCGGTCGCGACCCACCTGCTCGACCCCGGTGACATGGGACGAGGTCGCGGCGTGCGCCGGGCAGACCTTGGCGCTGGTGTTCGAGACCGACGACGTCCTCGCCCGGGTCGAGGCGCTGAGCGACCTCTTCGCCGACGTACTGACCCTGAAGCAAAAGCTCCCGCGTTGATCGGTCAGCGTGGAGTGCGGGTGCGTCATAGATGACGGGCTGGCGCTCCAACCCTCGATCAGGCGTGGTGCTTCTCGTCGGCGTGGTGTTGTGATTCATCGTTCTTGATGAAGGAGAACTTGCCGTCGGGCTCGAGGACGCCGAGGCGGACGTCGGCGAGGTCGGCGATGCCCTGCGTGCGGGCCTCCTCCTTGACCTCGTCGCCGCTCATTCGCTCCACCCGCAGGACGTCTTCGAGAAGACGTCCGTCATGGATGACGACGACCGGGCGGCCCTCGAGAAGTGGCTGAGTGCGCGGGAAGCGGAAGGAGACGTAGGAGCCGATCAACGCGAGGAACCCGAAGGTGCTCACCGCAAGGATCGAGCCCGTGATCGAGAAGTCCTCCTGGGTCACCCCTTGCTGAACCAGGTCCCCGATCGTCACCAGCACGATGAGCTCGAAGGCCGACATCTCGGCAAGCTCGCGCTTGCCCAGGGCACGGGTGAACAGCAGCAGGAAGAGATAGACGATCGCGGCTCGCCAGACGACGTCCATCAGGGCATCACCCACGTGGTGAAAGACACCCGGACGACGGGCATGTCATCGACCAGCACCGCGGCGGTCCCGTTCTCGTTGCTCTGCCGGTTGGGGCCGGTGCGGGTGTCAAAGCGGATGCGCAGCACGTCACCCGGCGGTGGGTCGAACTCCCAGATGACGTTGTGCCGGTCCGCGGTCTCCTTGCTGGGCCCGGGCAGCACGCCGTTCTCGTCGAACAGCGAGAAGTAGCCGGCACGCATCGCGATGACGATCGGCGCATCACCGAACCCGCCATCCTTGCGGACCTCCACGGCGAGGGGTACGGCGTGACCAGCACGGGTGATCCGCGGGTATTCGACGTCGAGCCGGTAGCCGCCTCCACTCGACGACACCCGACCGGTGCGGACCCCGAGCAGGCCAGTGGCCCCGAGCAGCAAGAAGACCGCGAAGAAGACCAGCATCACCCGACGAACGTGCCTCGCGCGTCGTACCGGAGCGATGCCAACCCAGTGCGGTGTCGTGTCCGTCGCCGATGCAGGCCGGATGGGTGTGTCGAGCCCTGCCACGTGGGGACCTCCGCATAGTGACCAGGAAGTGATGACAGCGTTCCCTTTGCCGCAGCGGCAAAACGAGTACGCCGGATCACACGGGGTATGCCCGGGTCACGAACAACGGAGGAAACCATGACGACCTCGACCCGGCGGCCTGCCGCCGACCTCGATGACGCCGATCTCGAGCGAGAGCTCGAGCGTTTGCACCAGACCCGCCACGAGACATTCATCAATGGGTCGGCTGAGTCCTTTCAGGCGCATACCGACCGCATGTTGGAGCTCGAGGTGGAGTACGCCGACCGCTTCCCCGGCCGGACCACTCCAGATCCGATGCGCACCCGGGACGGCAGCCGCGAGCAGGATGGTCGCGGCGCCTAGCCGCCGGCGTTGGCCACTGCCCGGGAGATCACCAGGCGCTGGATCTCTGACGTGCCCTCGAAGATGCAGTAGATCTTCGAGTCACGGTGCCACTTCTCGACCGGGTAGTCCTTGATGTAGCCGTAGCCGCCGAGGATCTGGATCGCCTCGTCGGTGACCTTCACCGCCACCTCTCCGGCCTTGAGCTTCGACATCGACCCTTCGGCCTGTCTGAACGGGACGCCCGCTCGACCCATCCAGGCCGCACGCCACACCAGCAGCCGCGCGCACTCGATCTCCGTCGCCATGTCGGCGAGCTTGAAGGCGATTCCCTGGTTGCTGATGATCGGCTTGCCGAAGGCGACCCGCTCCTTGGCGTAGTCGCGGGAGAACTCGAAGGCCGCCCGGGCGATGCCCAGCGCTTGGGCGCCGACGATCGGCCGCGTCGCCTCGAACGTCGAGAGCGCACCGGACTTGCGCACTGAGGTGCCGGTCTTCGCCGACTCCATCTTGCGGTTGAGGTTGTCCTCCCCGCCGAGCAGGCAGCTGTCGGGGACGAAGCAGTCCTCGAAGACGACGTCGGACGTGTGAGACGCGCGGATGCCGAGCTTGCGTTCCTTCTTGCCACCCGAGCACCCCGGCGTGCCGGGCGGTACGACGAAGGTCGCCTGTCCCTTGTGCCCCAGCCCGGGGTCGACCGTGGCGACGACGATGTGCACATCAGCGATGCCGCCGTTGGTGATGAAGCACTTGCGACCGTTGAGCACCCAGCCGCCTTCGGTCTTCTTCGCGCTGGTGCGCAACGACGAGACGTCGGAGCCGGCGCTGGGCTCCGTGACGCAAAAGGCCCCAAGCGCGAGCGAGCCGTCCTCTTTGGCGAACATCCGCGGCGCCCACTGGCCGAACTGCTCCGGCGTACCGGAACCGGCCAGACCGGCCAGCGCGAGACCGGTGCCGAAGATGGCGAGGGTGATGCCTGCGCATCCCCAGGTCATCTCCTCGCTCACGATCGCCGACGTCAGCCCGGACTCGTCCGAGCCGGCCATCTGGAAGTACTCGAGGCCATAGAGGCCGATCTCCCGCGCCTTCTCGACGACCGGCCAGGGGAACTCCTCGCTGTCGTCGTACTGCGCGGCGACCGGCCGGATCTCCCGCACGGCGAACTCATGGGCCCACTTCTGGGTGGCCACCTGCTCCTCGGTCAGCGACATCGAGAAGGTCACGGCAGTCCTTAGCTAGCGATGGCGAGTGCCGGGAAGTTACCCGCGAGTAGGTTAGCGGCCGAAACGCTATCAGGTCGCACCATCGGAAGGAGTCGTGGCATGACGCGTACGACGGCGCCACGGGCGGCGCGCCTGCCCAAGCTGGCCCGACGGGCGCAGCTTCTCGACGCCGCTCAGGACGTCTTCGTCGCGCAGGGCTACCACGCCGCCCTGATGGACGACATCGCCGAACGAGCCGGCGTCAGCAAGCCAGTCCTCTACCAGCACTTCCCGGGCAAGCTCGACCTGTACGTCGCGCTGCTCGACGCACATGTGGCCGACCTCGTCCAGCGGGTCCGCGCCGCGCTGGACTCGACCACGGACAACCGGGAGCGGGTGCACACCACCGTCGCGGCGTACTTCGACTTCGTCGACCGGAAAGGCGGCGCATTCCGGCTGGTTTTCGAGTCCGACCTGCGCAACGAGTCGAGCGTCCGCGAGCGGGTCGAGCATGCCCTGGACGCCTGCGTCGACGCGATCGCCGACACGATCGCCGCCGACACCGGCGTCGACCCGGCTGAGGCCCGGCTGCTCTCCGTCGCCTTGGCCGGCCAGGCAGAGGTGTCCGCCCGCTGGTGGCTGGCCTCTGGCGGGCAGGTCACGAAGGCTCGCGCCGTCGAGTTGCTGGCCGCGCTGGCCTGGAAGGGCCTCGCCGGCTCCCCCAAGCGGGTCCCCTGACAGGTTGGCAGGCGACTGACCCCCACTGCCGACCGTCCGGCGTTTCCCGCAAGGTAAGCGGGAACGGTCGGACTTTCCGTGTGGGAAACGCCGGACGGTCGGGCGGGGGCGGCGGGTAGGGGCGGGGGGCGGCGGGTAGGG
>JBKJUS010000173.1:0-4081 GCA_046590575.1 Mycobacteriales bacterium
CGACGTCGACGAGGATCGGGTCAACGTCAACGGCGGTGCGCTCGCGATGGGGCATCCGCTCGGCGCGACCGGGGGGATGCTCCTGGCGATCCTCCTCGACGAGCTCGAGCGGCGCGATCTGAACGTCGGCGTCATTGCCATTCCCGCCGCGGCGGGCCTGGGCTCAGCCCTCGTCGTCGAGAGATGCCGTTAACCGGCGGCAATTCAGCTCATACGATCGTCAAGGTCTCTTTCATCTGGGCGTGAAACGTGCTCCACGCAGAGTCGGACCCGCATCACGCCGATGCCGACGTCGAGTCCTCGTCGCCGGGTCCTGCGAGGTCGGACTCCGCCGCGAGGTGTCGGGCGACGCTGGCCGGGGCCCAGCGACGACCGGTGGGACACGGGGTGTTGCCGCGATTGAGTGCGGCGGCGATGGTGTGCAAAGAAGCGCCCGCACGGTGCAGGGCCCAGATTCGTTCTGCCGTCGGCCCCTCGACCGGCTGGTCCGCCACACGGGGCCGTGGCGAGATCGTCGGCAGCGGCACCTGTTGGCAGGCGACGAAGGCGAGGGCCAGCTCTTCGAGCGGCACGGCGGGTGACCACAGAAATCCCTGTGCCTGCCGGCAGCCGTTGGACCGAAGGACGGCGTACTGCTCCAGCGTTTCAATCCCTTCGCCGATCGAGATTGCTCCCACAGCCTGGGCCAGGTTAATGACGCTGCTGCAGATGGCTTCGTCGTCCGCGCTGGTGCCGATCCCGGAGACGAATACGCGGTCCAGCTTGAGGGCGGTGACGGGAAAACGTCGGAGGTAGAGCAACGAGCTCCAGCCGGTGCCGAAATCGTCGATCGCGACCCGTACGCCGATCCGCGACAGCTCACCGAGGGCGAGCGCTGCGGCCTCCTCGTCTTCCATCAGAGCCGACTCCGTCACCTCGAGCAGGAGCCGGGCGGGGTCGAGACCACTGAACCGAAGCGCATCCTGGACATGCTTGAGCATGTCCGGCTGGGTGAGCTGGAAAGCCGAGAGGTTGACTGCGATGTCGATGCCGGCAGCTGCCCCATCGAACGCCGCGGCGTCGAGGCATGCCCGCTCGAGGACCCACCGGCCAAGCGGCACGATGAGTCGACTCGTCTCGGCCACCGGGATGAACGACCCCGGTCCCAACAGCCCACGCTCGGGGTGCTGCCAGCGGACCAGTGCCTCGACGCCGACTACGCGACCGCCGTCGAGCTCGATGATTGGCTGGTAGTGGAGGACGAACTCAGCATTAGTCAGCGCGGAGCGGAGGTCGGCCTCCATCGTCATCCGGTCCTGGGCGTCTCGGCGCATGTCTTCGCTGAAGTACCGGGCCCGGCCACGAGCGTGGATCTTCGCGTCGCACCTCGCAGCGTCGGCATCAGCCAGCAGACCCTGCACGCTCTGGGAGCCGTCGCTCAGCACCACACCGATGCTGGCAGAGAGCGTGACCAGGATTGAGTCGAGCGAAAATGGCTCCTCTAGCGCGGTGAGCATCTGCTCCACCAGGCCGGTGACCTCCCCTCGGGTCTCGAGGTCGCGCCACACGACGACGAACTCGTCGCCGGCGTAGCGGGCCAGCGTGTCGCCGACCCGCAGCTGGGCGCGCAATCGGTCGGCGACCTGCACGAGCAGGTCGTCGCCTGCTGAGTGGCCGAGGCTGTCATTGACCCGCTTGAAACTGTCGAGGTCGATGAAGCCGATGCCGAAATCGACGCCGCGCCGGCCGGCGTCAACGATCGACTGGCTAAGACGGTCGGAGAGCAGAGTCCGATTAGGCAGCCCGGTAAGCGGGTCGTGCAGCGACTGGTGCGAGAGAGACTCGTGCACTTCGTGCATAGCCGTGACATCGACGTGGCTGATCACCGCACCCCGGGTGCCGTCGATGTCGGCAGGTGAGATGCGCACGCTGAACCAGCGATGCCGGTCCGCCGGGAACTGACATTCGTACTCGAGCTGGTAGCGCTCTAGCCGACGGGACAGGACGTCGCCTAAACCCTGCCCAATCGCGCCTGCCGCGTGGTAGTCGCTGGCGGCCGCGCGGGCGCATACCGAGACGTAGCGGTGGCCTTCCCCACAGGATCGGGGATCGCCGCCGGTGGAGGCGACGAGCTCGTTCCAGGCTGTGTTGACGGCGATGATGGAGCCGGTGCCCGACACCGCGCACGTCGGCGCTTCCAGTGCGTCGAGCAGTGCTCTTGCCAGCTGCAGGTAGCGGTGCGCTTCCTGCTCGGCCCGCTGGCGCTGCAATGCGTGCAGCAGGGCGACGGCGAGGTGCGGCCCGTCCTGCGCACCCTTCACTAGGTAATCCTGCGCACCTTCGGCCAGCGCCCACTGGGCGAGTCGGCCGTCAGCCCGGCTGGTGTGCACGAGCAGGGCAGTCGTCGGATGAGCTGCCCGCACAGCGCGAACCACTGCCAGGCCGTCGGCATCCGGGAGCGAAAGGTCGGCCAGCGTCGCGTCGTATCGGTTACGGTCCAGCTCGGCGAGAGCATCTTCGAGGTTCGCGACCACGTCGATTCTGGCCCGGGGGAGGCTGTCCTCCAGCATCGCGAGGATGAGCTCGCTGTCCGACGTGGAGTCCTCGATGAGCAGCAGCCGAAGGGGAGCATCGTGGTCGAGCAGCCCGTGGAACTGGGGCGAAGCATCCATCACTGTGGAAGCCGCACTAGCCCGAGCCAGAAGTCGTCAATCGCTTGGACCGTCGTCACGAACTGGTCGATGTCGACTGGCTTGGTCAGGAAGCAGTTGGCCCCGAGATCGTAGGACCGGTCAACCTGACTCTCGGCCGAGGACGTTGTCAGCACCACCACCGGGATCCGGCGGAGTGCCTCGTCGGCACGCATCGCGACCAGCACTTCGTGACCGGTCATCCTCGGCAGGTTGAGGTCCAGGATCACGAGGTCGGGACGGTCGTTCGTCGGCGCACGCAGGTTGGCCATCGCGGCCGCGCCATCCCGCACGACCGTCACGTCATTCGGCACGGTGGCACCGGAGAGCGCCTCGAGCGTCAGCTCGACGTCCGCGAGGCTGTCCTCGACGAGCAGGATCTTCCTGAGCGGCACCTGCCGGATCACGCGACTGCCGCCGTCGGAGAGGTGAGGGCGGCCGGGAGGGTGACGCAGAATCGGCTGCCGCCCATGGGAGACGACTCGACCCAGGCGCGACCGTCCGAGCGTTCGGCGATCTGTTGCACGATGGCCAGCCCGATCCCGGTCCCGGGGTACTCCTCGCGCAGGTGAAGCCGGGCGAACATGCCGAACACGCGCTCGCGGAACTCCGGCGCGACGCCGATGCCGTCATCGTCCACTGTCAGCCGGACTCGGCCTCCTTCACGGGAAGTACTGACGCTCACATGTCCGGCCTGGCCGGGCTGGTGGAACTTCAGTGCGTTGCTGATCAGGTTCTGCAGGACTGCCGTCACCGACGCCTCGTCACTCCAGACCGGATCCAGGTCGCCGATCGTCACGCTGTCCACCTGCATTCCCTTCAAGACGCGGTGGGCCACGGCCGTTGTGTCGACAGCGCTCCGCGCCCGGTCACTGCGCAAGAAACGGGAGTATTCCAGCAGGTCGTCAATGAGGGTGCGCATCCGGGCGGCACCGTCGACCACATGGAAGATGTATCGGGTGCCACGTTCGTCGAGGGCGCTGGCGTACCGCCGCTCGAGGAGCTGGACGAACCCGGTCATCGCGCGCAGCGGCTCCGACAGATCGTGGGAAGCGACGTAAGCGAACTGCTCGAGGTCGCGGTTGGACCGGCCGAGCGCCGCGTACTGCTTCTCTAGCGTTCGGTGCACGTCCTCGATCTCCGCGGTCAGCACGATGCGGTCGGTGATGTCCTGCACGCTGGTCGCGAGACCGGCCACCACGTCGTCGGTCCCGACGAGCGGTGACACAGTGACGGAGACCGCGATGTGCCGACCGTCGGGACGTTGGTGCCACGTGTCGAAACGCTCGATGCGCTCACCCGCCAGGCCGCGCTCGTGCACCGATCGCAACTGCGACGCCGTCTCGTCCGGCAGCAGATCGGCCGCCGCCCGGCCGAGCATGTCCTCGGCAGAGCAGCCATACAGGCGCTCC
>JBKJUS010000010.1:0-18030 GCA_046590575.1 Mycobacteriales bacterium
ACCGTCGCCGCGTTACGTTTCCCACCGCTCCAGCCCGGTCGCCGCTCGAGCAGCTCCGGGCGCGCGGTGCAGAGGACGAGCAGCGACGTGCCGACCGCGAGGTCGACGAGCTCGTCGGGGAAGTCGAGGAGGCCTTCGTCGGCCCAGTGCAGGTCCTCGAAGACGAGCACGGCCGGGCTGGCGCGACCGAGTGCTTCGAGGAAGCGGCGCCACGCAACAAAGTTCTCGGTCTGCTCGCCCGGTCGCCCGGGCTGGCTGGCGAGGCCGACCAGCGGGGCGAGCCGCTGCACCAGCCAGTCCGCCACCGCCGCGTCGTCGAAGAGGACGTGGACCGCGCGGTGCAGGCGTTCGGCTGCGAGCTCGGCCGGGTCGGTGTCGAGGATGCCGGCCTGGGCCTTGACGATCTCGCCCAGCGCCCAGAAGGTGACGCCCTCGCCGTACGGCAGGCACCGCCCCTGCCGCCACATCGTGAGGTCCGGGAGGTTGTTG
Source organism: Mycobacteriales bacterium (assembly GCA_046590575.1). Lineage (GTDB taxonomy): Bacteria > Actinomycetota > Actinomycetes > BP-191 > BP-191 > DATLNF01. The sequence continues at coordinate 490 of JBKJUS010000010.1, forward strand.
GTGTACTGGCTCAGCTCCCACACCAGCCGGCTCTTGCCGATGCCTGGCGCACCGACGAGCGTCGTGAGCTGCGGCGAGTGTTCCCGGACCGCCCGCTGATACGCACTGGTCAACATCGCCATCTCGGCCTCGCGGCCAACGAGCGCGGCGCCGACGTGCTCGACGTCGACGCCCAGCCTCGCGATTGCGCCAAGCGGGCGGTAGACGGCGACCGGGGCAGCCTTGCCCTTCAAGTCGATCTGCTGCTGTACGGCGTAGTCGAACAGGTCCCGGGTGGCTCGGTAGGTGGCCTCACCGACGAGGATGCCGTCGGGGGGAGCGGCACCTTGGAGCCGGGCGGCGACGTTGACGACGTCGCCACTGACCATGCCCTGGGTGTCGGCCTGCGGGCCGAGGCTGACGACTGCCTCGCCGGTGTTGATGCCGATGCGGACGCGCAGTGTCGGGCCGGGGCGTTCTTCGGCCAGCCGCCGGAGGTCGTCGAGGATGCCCAGCGCAGCGAACACCGCACGCGTCGGGTCGTCCTCGTGGGCCACAGGTGCGCCGAAGCACGCCATGACCGCGTCGCCGATGAACTTCTCGACCGTGCCGCCGAAGCGCTCCAGCGCGGCCCGTACCGTCGCGTAGTAGATGCGCTGGGTAGCTTGCACGTCTTCGGGGTCCAAGGACTCCGACTGCGCCGTGAATCCGACCAGGTCCACGAAGAGCACCGTGATGACCTTGCGCTCGTCCCGCGCCGGCAGCACTGTCGGGCGGAACGCCGGCGCGGAGCCAGGCTCTGGTCGAGACGGCGAGGACTTACGGCTGACCACCTGCCCGCAGTACGTGCAGAATCCGGCATCGACCGACACGGGTGCCTGGCACTGGCTGCAGAGGGCAGCGAGAGGTGTTCCGCAGCCGCCGCAGAAGCGGGCAGCAGGCGGATTACGGAAGGCGCACGACGCGCAGGTTTGCTCGATGCGTCGATGATGCCGGTAGACGGGGTCCCTGGGAACTGCGTTGGACCGAATGGCCTAGTCCGCGACCCACCCTCTGGATCGGTCCACGGCACGACGCCAGCGGGCATGTGAGCCGTCGTCGCGTACGCCGGGGCGCGGCTCGAAGCGCCGGTCCAGCCGCCAGGATGCGGCCAGCTCGTCCGTCGACGCCCACACCCCCGCGCCGAGGCCGGCCAGAAATGCGGCGCCGAGGCCGGTGGTCTCGAGAGTCCGAGGTCGTCGTACCGGCACGCCGAGCTGGTCGGCCTGGAGCTGGCAGAGCAGGTCGTTGGCACTGGCGCCGCCGTCGACGGTCAGCTCGGCCAGGGCCAGGCCGGCCTCGCGGGTCATCACGTCGATCACGTCGCGCACCTCGAACGCGATCGCGTCGAGCGTTGCCCGGGCCAAGTGCGCGGCCGTGGTGCCTCGGGTGATGCCGTGGATGGAGCCTCGCGCGTCGGGGTCCCAGTCCGGGGCGCCGAGACCGGTCAGAGCGGGGACGAAGACCAGCCCGCCGCTGTCGGTGACCGTACGGGCCAGCGTCTCGACCTCCGCCGCCTCGTCGATCACGCCGAGGCCGTCGCGGAGCCACTGCACCGCGGCACCGGTCACGAAGATCGCCCCTTCGAGCGCGTAGACGGTGCCGTGGCCGATGTCCCAGGCGACCGTCGTGAGCAGGCCGGCCTCGCTGGTGACCGGCCAGTCACCGGTGTTGACGAGCACGAAGGAGCCGGTGCCGTAGGTGCACTTGCTCGACCCGGTGGTGAAGCAGGCCTGACCGAAGAGCGCCGCCTGCTGGTCACCCGCGATGCCGGTGATCGGCAGGTCCAGGCCAAGGAAGGAGCCCGGGTCGGTCCGCCCGAAGTCACCTGAGGACGCCCGCACCTCGGGCAGCGCCGACATCGGGACGCCGAAGAGGTCGCAGAGCTCGTCGCTCCACGCTCCCTCGCGCAGGTCGTAGAGCAGGGTCCGCGACGCGTTGGACGGGTCTGTCACGTGCGTTGCGCCGCCGGTGAGCCGAGCGACAACGTAGGAGTCCACGGTGCCCACGGCGAGTGCCCCGTCGAGCACTCCCTGCCAGGTCGACGGCTCGCGGTCGCGCAGCCAGGTCAGCTTGGTGGCGGTGAAGTACGGGTCCAGCCGCAGGCCGGTGAGCTCGCGGACCCGCGGCTCGTGACCTTGTTCTCGCAGGTCCGTGCAGATCTGCGTCGTGCGCCGGTCCTGCCAGACGATGGCGCGTCGGGGGGAGCGCAGCGTGTGGCGGTCCCAGAGCACCGCGGTCTCCCGCTGGTCCGTGACCCCGACCGCGACCGGCCGGGTCGGGCTGGTCCCGAGCGCGTCGCCGACTGCCGCGAGGACCGCGTTCCAGATGTCCGCCGGCTCGTGCTCGACCCAGCCGGGCTCGGGGAAGTGCTGAGCGAACTCGCGGTAGCCGCGAGCGATGATCTCCCCCTTCTCGCTCACCACCAGGGCAGTCACCCCCGTCGTACCCGCGTCGATCGCGAGGACCGCGCTCATGGAGTGGCTTGCTCCCGCATCCGGTCCAGCACGACGGGGTCGATGTGATCCGCGACGTGGCGTTCCTCGTAGTTCTCCGTGCCGACCCACGTCTCGAGGGCGAGGTCGAAGCCTCCGTCCGGGTCGTAGCCGAGCCGCCGGAGGTGTCCGGACACCTCGGTCCTGAGGTCACCGTCCAGCTCCAGCAGCGTGGCGGGGTCGGACCTGCCGAAGTAGAGCTCGTGCAGGGTCAACAGCCGGGCGAGCTCCTGGACGGGCGCTGGGTGATCGTCGATGCGGAGGTCGACGGCGACGTCACTCCCTCCGCCATAGCCCCCGCCGGCGGTGACGACGAGCAGCGCAGCACTCTGTCGACCGCGCTTGTCACCGCCAGCGGCGTCCCCCGCGGCCAACGCCGCGAGGAGCCGTCGGGCGATCGGATCCTGCTCCGTCGCGCGCCAGGCCGACTCGGCGGCCTCGACGACTGCCGGCCCGACGAGGCAGTTGCCCTGGATCGCATAGCCGGGACCGGTGCGGTGTCCGGCCCACGGGATGCACGCGGCACCGGTGAAGGACCCGCTGCCGCCGTCGCCATCGACCACGCCCAGCTGACGATGGTCGCGGTCGGCATCGTCCCGGGTGAGCCCGGCGGCCACGGTTGACGCGGCCTTGCCGGCGCGCAGCTGCTCAAGGCCGTCTGGGCGATAGCGGAGGTTGGCCATCGCCTGGGTCGCCACAGCGCCGATGCCTGCCTCGGCGGCGGGTACGGCGGAGCCCACTGCGAGGAACTTCGACGCGACGGCCACGCCCCAGGCCACCCCGGAGACGTCACGCCCGACAATCGAGAACGTCATGTCGCCAGACCCTAGCGCCGGCCAGTCGGCGTCGCCCGCATCGTTCCTTCGCTGAGTTTTAGTGAAAGGCTAGAGCGGCTCGAGGACTTCGACCGTCACTTTCTTGAGGCCGCTGAAGCCCAGCCGGCGAGCTGCCGCGCGGGAGAGGTCGATGACTCGGCCGTCGACGTACGGACCGCGATCGTTGACCAGTACGACGACGGCGAGCCCGTCGTCGGTCGTGACGCGAACAATGGTGCCGAGGGGGACGGCGAGCATCGCTGCCGTGAGCCGCTCGGGGTCGTACGGCGCACCGGTGGCAGTCGGGTTGCCGACGAACCCCGGTCCGTACCACGAGGCCACGCCGGTGATCGTGCGTCCGGCAGAGCGGAATCCGGGTGGTGACCCGGCGCAGCAGTGCTGTTCGATCAAGGCGACCACCGGGCTTTCGGCCGCGGCCGCCCTCCGGCCGCGGGCGGTGACCGCCGGCGCGACGGCGACGGACAGTGACCTCGAGATCGCGTCGAGAGCGGCGCGGCGGGCCGCGAGCTCGATCGTGGCGGCAGCATCGGCGGCGGCAACCGCCTCGGCCGCGCTGAGCAGGACGCGGGCACGCTCCTGCGCTGCGAGCACCGGCTGCGCGCGCGCCACGAGGTCGCGGCGGGTGGCCTGCGCCTGCTGACGGAGCTTGGCCGCCGCGGCGGACTCCGACGTGACTCCAGCCACGACCTCCGCGTCGGTCTGCAGGGACGAAAGACCGCTACGGCGGGCCAGGTAGGGCAGGTCGGGGTTGTTCAGGCGGGCGACGAACACGGTGATCGGATCACCTCGCCCGCGCATGTAGAGCGAGCGGATGCGGTCGTCGAAGGTGTCCTGAGCGGCCTCCTTCGACTCTGCCAGGCTGTCCATGGCGCGCCGCAGATGAGCCGACCGGGCCGCGGCGACGAAGACCGCCTCGGCCAGCCGCTCGGTCTCGGCGGTGGCCACGGCGAGCTCCGCCCGCAGCCGGTCCAGCTCCGTCGCGGTCGTAGCGGTCGTTGCGGTGGGCAAGGCCCGGCTGGAGGCTGCGGCCGCCGGGTGGGGCCCGGTGACGAGGCCCGTCGTGAGCAGGGTGACCGCGGTGACGGTGGTTGCGCATGACGCGAGCCGCACTCGGACAGAGTTCACCTCGTCCCGTCGACGGAATGCCGCGCGGTCTTGAGTGAGCGCCGATCGGCACCATTGCGCGGACGCGAGCAGAATCAACCCACTGGTGGCGCACGGAGCGCCGCCGCACCCCATCCGAAGGAGCCCGTCCCGTGACCCGCACTGTGCGCCTTGGCGCTGTCAGCATCTCCCTCCTCGCCCTCGCCGCCTGCGGTGGCAGCTCGGACGACGGTTCGAGTGGCACCGGCTCGGCCAGCCAGCCTCAGGCCACGACCGGCGGCGGCGCTGCCGGCGGCTCGACCATCGCGATCAAGGCGACGGAGGCACTTGCTTTCGACCCCACGTCGGTCACTGCCAAGGTCGGCGAGAAGGTCGAGGGAACGCTCACCCAGGTCGGCTCGATTCCGCACAACATCGAGTTCAAGGACTTCGGCGTGAAGCCGGAGGACACCATGGTGCTCAAGGACGGCGAGTCGAAGACGTTCTCCTTCACGCCTGACAAGGCCGGCGACTTCACCTACATCTGCACGATCCACCCAGCCACGATGAAGGGCACGCTGACCGTCTCCTGACGTACGGTGCGCGTCGTCTCGACGACGTGCCTGAGGAGAAGAGGTCTACTCATGAGCCGCATCGGTGTCCTGACCGGCGGAGGAGACTGCCCGGGCCTCAACGCCGTGATCCGAGCCGTCGTGCGCAAGGGCGTGCAGGAGTACGGCCACGACTTCATCGGCTTTCGCGACGGTTGGCGCGGGCCGCTGGAGTCGGACTACGCAGACCTCGGCGTTCCCGACGTACGCGGCATCCTGCCGCGCGGAGGAACCATCCTCGGTTCGTCACGAACCAACCCGTTCAAGGTCGACGGCGGGGTCGAGCGGATCAAGGCGACGCTTGCCGAACTCGAGCTGGACGCGCTCATCGCGATCGGCGGCGAGGACACCCTCGGTGTGGCCAACAAGCTGTACGCCGAGGGGGTCCACGTCGTCGGCGTGCCGAAGACGATCGACAACGACCTCAACGCCACGGACTACACCTTCGGCTTCGACACCGCAGTGCAGATCGCGACGGATGCGATCGACCGGCTGCACACCACCGCCGAGAGTCACCACCGCGTTCTGATCGTCGAGGTCATGGGCCGGCACGCGGGCTGGATCGCACTGCACAGCGGTCTGGCCGGCGGCGCCAACGTGATCCTGATCCCAGAGCGCCCCTTCGACATCGAGGAGGTATGCCGCTTCATCGAGCAGCGCTTCCAGACCCGCTACGCACCTATCGTGGTCGTAGCGGAGGGGGCGGTGCCTCTCGAGGGGACGATGGCTGTCGTGGCGGGAGAGACCGACGCCTTCGGTCATGTGCGGCTGGCCGGGATCGGCCAGCGGCTGGAGGAGGAGATCCGCGGGCGCACCGGCAAGGAGGCGCGTACGACGGTGCTCGGGCACGTCCAGCGTGGGGGGACCCCGACGGCGTACGACCGGGTGCTGGCGACGAGGTTCGGCCTGCACGCGATCGATGCGGTCCAGCAGCAGGCCTGGGGGATGATGACGTCACTGCGCGGCACCGCGATCGAGCTGGTGCCACTCGCCGACGCCGTGGGCACGCTGAAGACTGTCCCTCCCGACTTCTACGCCGAGGCGCAGACGTTCTTCGGGTAGTCGTTCGGCGTAGTGCCCGTAGGCTCGACCGGTGACGACGACGTACGACGACTCCTGGCGTGCGCTGCCGGCCGACCAGCAGCCGCAGTGGCCGGACGCCGCTGCCCTGGCGGCGGTGACCGCGAAGCTGCGCCGGATGCCCCCCCTGGTCTTCGCCGGAGAGTGCCGCACCCTGCAGGCGCGTCTCGCGGCGGTCTCGCGCGGCGAGGCTTTCCTGCTGCAGGGTGGTGACTGCGCCGAGACGTTCGACGCGCTGTCCGCGGATGGCATCCGCGACAAGCTCAAGACGCTCTTGCAGATGGCCATCGTGCTGACCTACGGCGCGGCGGTGCCGGTCGTCAAGGTTGGCCGGATCGCGGGGCAGTTCGCGAAGCCGCGCAGCTCTGATGTCGAGGTGGTCGATGGCGTGACGCTGCCGTCGTACCGCGGGGACGCCGTCAATGACCTGGCGGCGACGCCGGCCGCGCGGCTGCCGGACCCGCAACGTCTCCTGCAGAGCTACCACCAGGCCGCGGCGACGCTGAACCTGGTGCGCGCCTTCGCGACCGGCGGGTTCGCCGACCTGCGCAAGGTGCACGAGTGGAACCAGGACTTCGTCCGCCGCAGCTCAGCGGGGCAGCGCTATGAGGCGCTGGCGGAGTCCATCGAGCAGGCCCTCGCCTTCATGCGAGCGTGTGGCATCGACCTCGACCGTTTCGAGATGGCGCACGAGGTCGAGCTCTACGCTTCACACGAGGCCCTGCTCCTCGACTACGAGGCGCCGCTGGTCAGGCAGGAATCGGCGAGCGGCGACTGGGTCGACTGCTCCGGACACATGCTGTGGGTGGGGGAGCGCACCCGTCGCGTTGACGGTGCCCACATCGGCTTGCTGCGCGGCGTCATCAACCCGATCGGGGTCAAGCTCGGTCCGGCAGCGACTCCGTCCGACGTTGTGGCACTCGCCGCTGCGTTGGATCCGGAGCGCACCCCTGGTCGACTGACGTTCATCGCGCGGATGGGCGCGGAGAAGGTGCGCGACCTCCTGCCGCCACTGGTCGAGGCGGGGCGGGACGCCGGGCATCCGGTGGTGTGGGCGTGCGACCCGATGCACGGCAACACCTACGAGTCGCGCGGCTACAAGACCCGGCACTTCGACGCGATCCTCGACGAGTGCCGCGGCTTCTTCGAGGTGCACGCGACGCTGGGGACGTGGCCGGGCGGCATCCACGTCGAGCTGACCGGCGAAGACGTCACCGAATGCCTCGGCGGGGCGGAGGAACTGGCTCCGCACCACCTCGCCAGCCGTTACGAGACCGCCTGTGACCCGCGGCTGAACACCAGCCAGAGCTTGGAGCTCGCCTTCCTGGTCGCCGCGATGCTGCAGGAGCGGCGCAGGCCGGTCACCCCGTAGCGGTGAACGTGGCGGTGTCCTCCTCGCCGTTGGCCCTGGCCACGACCTGATGGGGCCCCGGCAGCCGGCGCGGATCGCAGGCGGCGAACTCCAGGTCGAACCGGCCGTCCGCATCGACGACCCCCTCGGTCCCAGAGGGTGTCGGCTGGCCGGCGAGGTCGCGGTAGCGCACCCGCGCCGTGGCACCGGGCGGGAAGTTGCGACCGACGACGCGTACGACGGTGCAGTCCGGGCCGCTCTGCGGGAACAGGGTGATCGCCGGCGGTCCGCTGCTCACGGTCGGGCTGACGCTTGGTTCGGAGGACGGTGCTGACGAGGGGGTCGGGGACAAGGTTGGAACGGATGAGCGGGAGGGCGCGGCAGACGGTGATGCCGATGGCGTCGCGGTCGGCGTACGGAATGCCGGGTCGATCGCGCGGACGTCGAACGGGGTCACCGGCTCGGGCAGGCTGCCACCGGAGCTCGTCGATCCAGCGGGGCTGGGCGCCGTCACGATGCCCACGAAGGCGCCGGCCAGGAGCGCGATGAGGATGCTGGTGACGACCAGCACCCAGGAGGGCCCGTAGACCGGATCGTCGTCGCCCTGTGCCAGCGTCAGCAGGTCGGCTTCAGCGGGCAACGCCGCCGCCGCTGCCGACGTCACGCGACCGAGGATGGTGTCGCGCTCGCCGTCCGGGAGCGAGAGGATCGCCAACCCGCGCAGATGCAGAGGAACCTCGGCCGGCGAGCCCACCTCGACGACCTCCGCGAAGTGCCGCCGAGCCTGGGTCACCAAGGCCCGCGTCGCCGGCACGTCGAGCTCGAGGGCGATAGCCGTCGCAGCTTCGGGCAGCTCGTAGGCATCCCGAAGCAGCAGGGCGGCGCGGTCTCGCGATGACAGCGCAGCCAACCCCCGGCGTAGGGCCAGGTCGAGCGCCGTGTCGCGGATTAGGCCCTCAGGGGCATTCGACGACGCATCGGGGTCCGGCGAGCGCGGCTGGTCGTCCGCATCGACGAGGCGGCCGGTGAGCGCCCGCGCCTGGTTGAACCAGCGGCCGACGAGGTCGCTCACCGCTGGGGAGGCACCAGCGCGCACCGTCTCGAGGACGTCGAGGGCACTCGACTCCACGACTTGAGCGGCCTCAGCCGGTGTGGCGCCGAGACGGCGTACGTCGTCGTGCACCCGGTCGGCGTAGCCGGCCACGACAGCCGCGAACGCCTCGGCGCTGATCATCGGCCGGTCGGCGCTGCGCACGGGGTCCTCCAGGCGGGTGTCTGTCGCCATCGTCCTACTACATTGCAAGAGCATGGACCTGCACGTGTGACATTGCCGTGATCAGACAGGAGGGGAGTTCTTGCCCACCCCCGACGGCCGGACGGACCTCCGCAGCGACACGGTGACCCGCCCGACTGCGGCGATGCGCCGCGCGATGGCGGCGGCCGAAGTCGGTGATGACGTCTACTCCGAGGACCCGACTGTCCGAGACCTCGAAGAGGCCGTCGCCGCGATGTTCGGCCACGAGGCCGCCTTGTTTGTGCCGTCCGGCACGATGGGCAACCAGATCTGCCTGCGGCTGCTGGTGTCAGCGGCCGAGGAGCTGCTCTGCGATGCAGAGGCCCACGTGGTGACCTACGAGGGAGGTGGTGCGGCCCAACACGGCGGGATCCAGACCCGGACGGTGGTCGCCCAGCGCGGTCTGTACGACGTTGCCCTGGTCGCCGAGCAGCTGCGCCCGGCGGGCTACGGCACGGTGGTCACCCGAGCCGTGTCGGTGGAGCAGACGCACAACCGAGGCGGCGGCGTCGTCTATCCGCTCGCCCTGATCGAGGACTTGCGGGCGTGCACGCAGGCGGCTGGAGTGGCGCTGCACTGCGACGGCGCCCGCATCTGGAACGCGCACGTCGCGTCCGGCGTACCGCTCACCGACTACGGCAGCCAATTCGACACATTGAGTGTGTGCCTGTCGAAGGGACTCGGCGCACCGGTCGGGTCGCTGGTGGTCTCCTCTGCCGCGCAGGTCGAGGTCGCCAAGACGCTGCGCCGTCGACTGGGTGGGGGGATGCGCCAAGCCGGCGTACTCGCGGCAGCGGGCCTCGTCGCGCTGCGGGACAACATCGCGCGCCTCGCGCAGGACCACGACCGGGCCCGGCGCCTCGCTGAGCTTCTTGCCGAGCGCGCACCGGCGGCGGTCGATCCGGCGGCGGTGGAGACCAACATCGTGCCGATCGACCTGGCTGGTGGTGCGTTGAACGCGCGCGAGGTTACGGCCCGCGCCTGCGCCGACGGTGTGCTCATCGGTGTGGTGGGGCCGCAGAAAGTCCGTCTCGTCCTGCACCTCGACGCCGATGACTCCGACGTCGATCGGGCCGCGAAGGTCGTCGGCGGCCTGATCTCGTCCTAGGCCGTTCGCCCGAGGAGTGGGGGGATGGTGCGTACCGCCTCGGCGAGCTCAGCGAGGTCGCTCTCGACCAATGCCTGGGGGCCGTCGCACAGCGCCGACTCCGGGTGCGGATGGCAGTCGACGATGACCCCATCGGCGTCGACGGCCATCGCCGCGCGCGCCAGCGGTACGACCAGGTCGCGCCGACCGGCGGCGTGCGACGGGTCGACGATGACCGGCAGGTGGCTCAGCGTGTGCAGCATGGGCACGGCCGAGATGTCGAGGGTGTTGCGAGTCGATGTCTCGAAGGTTCGGATGCCCCGTTCGCAGAAGACGATCGAGAGGTTGCCGCGCTGGGCGATGTACTCGCCGGCCATCAGCCACTCCTCGAGGGTCGCCTGCAGACCGCGCTTGAGCAGCACCGGTTTGCCGGACTCGCCGACAGCCTGCAGCAGCGAGAAGTTGGCCATGTTGCGGGTGCCGACCTGGAGCATGTCGGCGTACGACGCAACGAGCGGTACGTCGGCCGCGTCGACCACCTCGGTGACGACCGGCAGCCCTGTCTCGGTGCGCACCTCCGCGAGGATCTTCAGACCGTCCTCACCCAGCCCCTGGAAGGCATACGGCGAGGTCCGCGGCTTGTAGGCGCCACCGCGCAGCAGCCGCGCACCTGCCCGCTTCGCCATCAGAGCGGCCTCGAGTGTCTGGTCGGGCGTCTCGACCGCACACGGCCCCGCGATCAAGGTGAAGTGTCCAGGTCCGATCGGCACGCCGCCGACGACGACGGTCGAGGGCTCGGCGTGACTCTCCCGCGACACGAGCTTGTAGGGCCGCGAAACGCGTAGGACGTCGACGACGCTGGGCAGCGCGGCGAGGTTGAGGCTCGAGAAATGCTCGATGTCGCCGACCAAGCCGATGATCGTGCGGGATACCCCACGCGAGACGAAGGCGTCGCCACCGGCGGCGCGAACCGCCTGCACGACTGTCTCGACATCTTCGTCCGATGCCTCGGTGCTCATGACGACAACCATGAAATTCTCCTGCATCGCAGTGGGAAACACGAAAGCCCCGGGACCATGCGGCCCGGGGCTCGAGGGTGCGGTGGGTGGTGCTACGCAGAGCGCAGCGCACCAGCACCGGCGACGGCCGGGCGGTGCGCATAAAACTCCTGCCGGGTGGTGTGCACGACCTCACCGTAGCGCACGGCTCCCGGTGCGGGGCCGGATCGGTGAGGGTGCGATGATCGGGCATGCTCCGCCGACTGATGACGCAGAAGCGAGGAGGGTCCGTGGCCGATATGCGGTTGCCCCCCGGTCAGTACATCCCTCGAGGGTGGCCGGTGCTGCATTACGGACCGGTCCCGAAGTTCGCCCCCGAGAAGTGGGACTTCCGGGTCTTCGGGGCGACGGCGGAGGAGAAGACGCTCAGCTGGGACGACTTCGGCGGGCTGCCGCGCGTCGACGTACACGCCGACTTCCACTGCGTGACGAAGTTCTCCGTCCTCGACAACGACTGGACCGGGGTGGCGACCTCGACAGTGCTCGAGCTCGCGCCGCCGGCGCCGGAGACGACGCACGTGATGGTGTGGGCGGAGTACGGCTACGGCGCCAACATGAAGCTGGCCGACTTCGCCGATGCCCAGGCGCTTTTCGCGACGCACCGCAACGGTGAGCCGCTCACCGCGGAGCATGGGCACCCGGTCCGGCTGGTCGTGCCGCACCTCTACGCGTGGAAGGGCCCCAAGTGGGTGCGCGGCGTGGAGTACCTGACCCGTGACCGGCGCGGCTTCTGGGAGGAGCGCGGCTATCACAACGTCGCCGACCCGTGGCTCGAGCACCGCTACTCCTACCAGGAGCTCCCGGGCGAGGGTCCCGAGTAGCTCGGCCTTCCAGCGTACGGCGGGAGGTACGGGGAGCTAGGTCTCGAGCCGGGCGACGTCGCCTTCGGCGCCCCGGCGCGGCCCGAGCTCCACCGCCAGCATGGCGGTCAGGATCAGCGCGGAGCCGACCAGCTTGCGCGCACCGAAGGCCTCGCCGCCGAGCGCTGCGAACAGTCCGGCGAAGACCGGCTCCATCGTCATGATGACGGCGGCTCGGGTCGGCGTGAGATGTGCTTGCGCCCACGTCTGCACGACGAAGGCGACCGCGGTCGCGAGCAGGGCGGTGAGCGCGAGCGCACCCCAGACTTCGGCGTCCGGCGGCACTGTGAGCCCACCCGCGAGGGCACCGACTGCGCAGCCGAGAGCGACGACGCCGAGCTGCACGACGGCCAGCGCGTAGGCGTCGTGGGACGACGACCACTCGCCGAGCCCCACGATGTGCAGGGCGAAGGCGACCGCGCAGAGCAGGGTGAGCGCCTCGCCGGTGCCGACATGGAAGCCTTTCAACGACAGCAGGGCGAGCCCCACGGTCGCGAGGAGGACTGCCGCCCATGCACCGATGCCCGGCCCGCGCCGGAGGAACACGGCCGCGACGAGCGGTGTGAAGACGACGAACATCCCGGTGATGACGCCCGACACCGCGGCGTCCGCCGTACGCAGCCCGACCGTCTGGAAGACGTAGCCGGCGCCGAGGCTGAGACCGAGCAGCAGACCGTGCCGGCGCCCGCTGGGGGACAGCCGGGTCAGGGACCGAGGTCGCAGCGCGAGCATCGCCAGCGTCGCGATCGCGAAGCGCCACGCCAGGAAGTCCATGACCGGCATCCGACCGATCGCGTCCTTCACCACGACGAACGTCGAACCCCAGATCGCGGTGACGCCGACCAGCGCGGCAACGACGCCGATGGGGGACGGGGTACGACGGGCTTCGGCCGGCTGCTGCGGCAAGGGCGTCGCGACGCTCACCTGGCCAGCGCCTCATGCCGAAACCGCTTGAGCAGGTCGACGTCCGCTCGATGCTCCTCGACCGTTCCTGGTGTCTCCATCACCAAGGGCACGCCCCGTGTCGCGGGATGGACGAAGAGCTCACGAAACGCTTCGCTGCCGATGGAGCCGGCGCCGACCCGCTCGTGCCGGTCGCGGGCCGAGCCGACCGGGTCCTTCGAGTCGTTGGCGTGCACCAGCCGGATCCGCCCGCGCCCGGCGACCCGGTGGATTGCGGCGAGAAACCTTCGCAGGCCTCCGGGCGCGGCGAGGTCGTGGCCGGCCGCCATGGCATGACAGGTGTCTACGCAGACGCCGACCCTGGGGTGCCGGTCGAGCGCGTCGAGGTAAGCGCTGAGCTTCTCCGGAGTTGCCGCGAGTGAGCCTTTGGCTCCGGCGGTCAGCTCCACGAGCAGGTCCGGATCGTCGTCGTGGAGGGAGTCGAGCAGCGGCAGCAGGTGTTCACGTACCTGCCGGATCGCCGACTCGTAGCTGTGGCCGGCCACTTCGGACCCGGCGTGCACGACCACGCCACGGGCGCCCAGGGTCCGACCTCGGCGTACTGAGTGGCGCAACGAGTCGAGTGACTTCTCGACCGTGGCCGGCGTCGGTGAGCCGAGGTTGACGAGGTAGGGAGCGTGCACGAACACCGGCAGATTGCCGTTTCGGCAGCCGTCGACGAAGGCGATGTCCTGAGCCAGATCGCCGTTCGACTGGGCCCAGCCACGGGGGTTGGACACGAACACCTGCACTGCTTCGGCGCCGACCTCGCGAGCGTAGGTCAGGCCACCGCGGGCCAGGCCGGTGCCTACGGGAACGTGCACGCCGATGAGCGAGGTCTTGCGTGGTGTCATGAGCGACGTGGCATCAGACGAGGAAGCAAGTGACGGTGCTGCCTCGGCGCACTCGAGTGCCGGGGTTCGGGTTCTGGTCGAAAACCGTGTTGCCGCGGGCGCGGCGGGTGAATGAGGCGACCAGACCAGCGTCCTTGATCATCCGCTCGGCGGCGTCACGCTGCAGGCCGAAGAGGTTGGGTACGACGACGACGTCGGGTCCTTTGGACACGGTGATGGTGATCGTGTCGCCGCGCGCGGCCGTGCTGTCCGGCGGCAGGTCTTGGCTGATGACGCGACCCTCGGGCACGTCGTTGTCGAACACCTGCTTCACTGCGACAAGGAGACCTGCCTGCTTCAGCACCGGCTCGGCCTCGTCGCGGTCGCGACCCACCACGTCGGGCACGGTGATCGGTTCGGCTCCCTTGCTGACGACCAGGGTCACTGCGGTGCCGGGCTTGGTGTCCTTGGCGGCGCGGGGCGCGGGGTTCTGGTCGATGACGCTGCCCGCGGGTGTCTCGCGACTGAATTCGAGCGGCGCCAGGACGACGTCGAGCCGCTGTGCGTCGAGCAGGGCTCGTGCCTGTTCCTCAGTTTTCCCGCGGACGTCCGGGATCGGCACCCGGTCCGGTCCACGCGAGATGGTCAGCGCGATCGCCGAGCCGCGGCGGTAGCGGTCGCCCGGTTCAGGGTCCTGGTCGATGACCGTGCCGCGGGGGACGACCTCGTCGAAGGGCGACGGCTCCTTGATCTTCAGCTCGATGCCGAGCCGCTTGGCCGCGGCCTCGGCCGCCTCCTGGGTCAGTCGTTCGAAGGTAGGAGCGTCTTCGTAGCGGCCCGAGCCGAACCACCAGCCGACCGCGCCGGCTGTGCCGAGGACGAGGCCGGCGATGATGGCGAGCACGAGCGGGGTACGTCGACGCCGCTTTCGGGGCGCCGCACCCGGTGGAGTCGGTGAGCGCGGTGGAGGCGTGGCAGCCACCCGACCGAGCGACAGCACCGTCGTCGGAGCGTCCTCGAGGGAGACCACGGAGGTGTGCTGATCAGCCTCGTCACCGATCACCGCGTGCGCCCGGCGAACGGCGGAGAGCATGGTCCGCGCGTCGGCGTAACGCTGTTCCGGCGGCCGGCGGGTCGCGGCGATGACGAGGTCGTCGACGCCGAGAGGCAGATTGGGCTGCACCGTCGACGGTGCTGGCACGTCAGCGTTGACGTGTTGGTAGGCGACATTGATCGGGATGTCGCCGGTGAAGGGCACGACACCGGTCAGCAATTCGTAGAGGACGACGCCCGCCGAGTAGATGTCGGTGCGGGCGTCTGCGGCGCCGGTGAGCACCTGCTCGGGTGCGAGGTAGGCGACGGTCCCGATGAGCGTGCCGTCGGCCACGGTGTGATGGGTCGCCTCGATAGCCCGGGCCAGCCCGAAGTCGGCGACCTTGACCTGGCCGGCATCCGTGACAAGGACGTTCTCCGGCTTCACGTCGCGGTGCACGATGCCCGCGTCGTGGGCGGCGGCCAGCGCGGTGAGCAGGCCTTCGGTGACACCAAGCGCCTGGCCGGGATCCAGCCGCGTCTGCTGGCGCAGAACTTCGCGCAAGGTCCGGCCGGTGATGAGCTCCATGACGAGGTAGACCCGGCCGGCGTCCTCGCCTTGGTCGAAGATGGCGACGACGTTGGGATGCTGCAGCCGCGCCGCGCTCCTGGCTTCGCGCCTGAAGCGCTCCACGAAAGCGTCGTCCTGGGCAAGTGAGTCGTGCATCACCTTGACGGCGACGACCCGGTCGAGCCGGATGTCGAAGGAGCGGTAGACCGTGGCCATCCCACCGCGGGCGACCCGGGCGTCGATGCGGTAGCGGCCGTCGAGCAGCTGACCGACTAGCGGGTCAGCAGTCGTCGTATCCACGGAGGCCAGTCTACGTGCGGAGTTGCTACCGCTTGGCGAGGCGGCGCCGGATGGCGGTGATGTTCGTGACGTAGCGCTTCGTGTCGTCGTACATGCCGCGGGTCGTCACGGACTGCAGTCCCTGGTAGTAGCCCGCGATGGCCCGGTCCGTCGTCTTGGCCACCTTGAGCAGCTGCGCGAGATAGCGCACGCCCGCCTCGACGTTGTCCTCGACGTCATAGAGGTCCAGCGATCGCTTGGCCAGGTAACGGCTCACCCAGTCGCCGGTCGTGGGCATGACCTGCATGACGCCGAGCGCGCCGACGCTCGAGACGACGTCCTGTTGCAGCCCTGACTCCTGCCAGGCCAGTGCCAGTGCGAGGTGCGGGTCGACCTTGTGCTTGCGCGCGTGGGCGAGGACCAACGCGCGGACCCGGTCACGGGGAACCGCATCGGGCACGCCCCGGCGTACGGCGGAGACTTTCCGGATCGTCACCTTCGTCGCAGGTGGCGCGATCCGGCGGGAGCCGACGACAAGGCGCTGACCGAGGCGGACGACTTTCGAGCGCGGCAGGCCATTGCGGCGGGCGATGCCGGCCGGCGTCTGGCGGTAGCGCGTGGCGATGCCGGTGAGCGTGTCACCGCGGACCACGGTGTGCACGACTTCGACCCAACGTGGCCTCGCGACAGCCGGCTTGGTCGCGCGGACCAGCGGGATCTTCGAGACCCGCAGCGTCTTCCCGGCGACGATGAGGTTGTTTCCACCGAGACCGTTGAGCTCGCGGAGGGCCTGCACTGTCGTGCCGTGCTTGCGGGCCAGCTCCGAGAGGGTGTCTCCGCGTTGGATGCGGATGACGCCTGGAGCGGCCGCGGTCGCGACGACGCCGAGCGCCACGGTCACCGCGAGGACAGCGAGCGGGCGGGAGAGGCGGGCGGGGAAGACGCGGGTCATCGCGGGAACCTCACGGCAGGCACGGCGCTGGCGCGCGTGCGCGGGCAGGGTGCGGCCTTCCCCAGCCGCCCAGAGACCGTACGACGCGTGTGACCAGAGTGACAAGATCAGCCTCAAGTGAACCCTGAGACTCGAGTTGGGGCGTCGCCTCGCTCCTCCCCCCGCTCCGCCGGCCCGCTCGTTCCGGGGAGACTTACGCCCCAATTGGGCCGGCCCGGATGGGGCGCAACTCTCCCCGCTCCGCCGGCCCCGTCCGCCCCTGGGTCCGCGCCGTCCACAGCCGCTGGCGGACGGTGGTGGCAGCATGCGGTGGTATGGGTGATGCGACGTACGTGCCGGGCGAGCGACTCTGGCGGCTGGCGTCGCTGACGCCGTTGCCTGCGGCGGCGGTACGCGGGTTCGTGCCCGACCTGCCGGTCGACATCGTCGTCGCCGACCCACGGACGCCCGACGGCGTCCGGGCTGCTGTCGCCGACGCCGACCTTGTCCTCGGCGACTTCACCGGCACGATGCCCATCGATGCCTCGGTGCTGGCCGCAGGCCCGCGGATCGCCTTCGTGCAGCAGTGCTCGGTCGGCGTGGAGCACATCGATCTCGCCGCGTGCGCAGCCGCCGGCATCCCGGTGGCCAATACGGCGGGGGCCAACGCCGTGGCGGTGGCGGAGTGGTGCGTCTTGGGCGCACTGGGTGCCCTGCGGAGCGCGGTCTGGGCGGACGCGCAGGTGCGCGCCGGTGGCTGGCCGCAGCTGGAGATGGTCGAGCGTGGGTGTCAGGATCTCGCGGGTCGCCGGGTCGGCATCATCGGTCTCGGGGCGATCGGGCTGGCCTGCGCCCGGCGCTTCGCCGCGATGGACTGCCCGGTGAGCTACTGGTCGCGCCGCCGTCGCCCCGACGGGGAGTCAGCGGGAGCCACCTATCGTGAACTGGATGATCTGGTGCGCACCAGCGACGTCCTCGTCGTGGTCGTCGCCCGGGCGTCGGAGACGGTCGGCATCCTCGGCGCAGACCGGCTCGCGCTGCTCCCGAGGGGGGCGGTGCTGGTCAATGCGGCGCGCGGCGGCCTCGTCGATGAGACAGCGGTGATCCGCATGCTCGACGACGGCCACCTCACTGCCGTCGCTCTCGACGTCTACGACGTCGAGCCGCCGCCCGCCGACCC
>JBKJUS010000203.1:0-32999 GCA_046590575.1 Mycobacteriales bacterium
CCAGCGCCTGCTCACCGGTGTCGGGCTGGCTCACCAGCAGAGCATCCGTGTCAACGCCAAGCTTCTGGGCGTAGTCGGGGTCGAGGGCGTGCTCGGCGTCGATGAACGCCGCGATGCCGCCGGCCTTCTGCGCCTGAGCGATCGCGTGCAGCGCCAAGGTCGTCTTTCCCGAAGACTCCGGCCCGTATATTTCGACCACCCGACCGCGCGGCAACCCGCCGATGCCGAGAGCGATGTCCAAGGCGATCGACCCGGTGGGGATCACCTCGATCGGCACCCGCGGGTTGTCGCCGAGGCGCATCACCGAGCCCTTGCCGAAGTTCTTGTCGATCTGGGCCAGCGCGGTCTCGAGCGCCTTATCCCGGTCCATCCCTGCCATCTGCTGGCCCCACTTCTGCTCGTCGGGTGCGATCGGCATTCACGCTAGGTGCTCGGTGCGACAACAAACGCCCCCGCAGGGACATCTGTGGACCACCGCCCGCGTCGATCGCGTACGGCGAACGCTACACGAACACGTGTTCGACTCTGAGCAGCGACACGCCGCGACTCCCCGACTCCTGGAGCTACCGCTCGTGCGCCGGAACGTCGTAGAGGTCGCACACCGCGAGCCAGACCGTCTTCGGCTTCTCCCCGGCAGCCAGCGCCTCGACGACCGAGCGCCCGCCGAACGCGGCAAAGGACACGTCGCGCGCCACGGACTCGGCGTACGCCGTGCCAAACCGCTCGCCCATCCGTTCCCAGAACACCGTCAGCCGCACCCGCCCACCCTACGGGGACAGCGCGACGCCCCCGGCGGGGGAAATCCCGGGGGCGTCGCGGTCGGGCGGTGGTGCCGGTCGGAGAACTAGGCAGCGCGGGGAAGACGCCGCTCGATCTCGACCGCCTCGTCCTGCGTCTTGCGGGAGAGCCCGCTGATGTACGACGTGACCTCGCGGACGACGTCGGCGACACCGATCAGCACGACACCGGTGGCAACGTGATGCATCCACGTCTCACGGAGCGGCTGGTTGAACGCGGTGAAGACCGAGTAGTCGAGCGCCCACGCGGCGCCGATCGCGAGGCCCGCGCCAACAGTGCGGGTCAGTGCCTTGGGTGCCTTGACGGGCACGAGCTCGTCGAGGATCCCCATCGCAACGCCGAGGCCGAGGGCCAGGCCAACCAGGATGACGAACGCGTACACAGCTGCCTCCTTGAGGCTGGTGTCGGCGGTGTATCCGCCGTACACCTACTTCGACATCGACGACCCGACGCGAGTTACACCGCAAGCAAGAAAAACGAGACAGAAAAAAACGAGACGCGTGGCCTTGGCTCCACCCCCGCGGAGCCCAGCCACGCGTCTCGCCGTGCGCGGGTCGCCCGCCCCCCGGCAGGGCGACCCGTGACCAAGAGAGGGCGTCCCCCGCGTTCTCCCTCTTGTTGCTCAGGAGTCTGGGCGCATCAGGTGAGCCCTGACTGTCGGCAGCGCGACCAGACTGGTGTCGGGTGGGTGACATCACGCGACCTCTCCAAGCAGCGCGATGTCCCTACGTCGGGGGAGAATCACCAGATGGGTGCCCTCGCCGCGTTCTCCCCCGCGGCCCGCGCGTGGTTCGAGGCGTCGTTCGCCGCGCCCACCG
The DNA here is from genome assembly GCA_046590575.1 of Mycobacteriales bacterium. Taxonomy (GTDB): domain Bacteria; phylum Actinomycetota; class Actinomycetes; order BP-191; family BP-191; genus DATLNF01. Next base: position 1,617 of record JBKJUS010000203.1, read on the forward strand.
CTGCCCAGGAAGGCGCCTGGCAGGCGATCGCGCAGGGTGATCATGCGCTGGTCGTCGCGCCCACCGGATCGGGCAAGACGCTGGCCGCCTTCCTCTACTCGCTCGACCGGCTCGCGGCCGAGCCAGCACCCGACCCGAAGAAGCGGCTGCGCGTCCTCTATGTCTCGCCGCTGAAGGCACTCGCCGTCGACGTCGAACGCAACCTCCGCGCTCCCCTCATAGGTATCCGGCAGGCCGCCGCGCGAATGGACCTACCGGTGCCCGATCTCACCGTCGGCATACGCAGCGGCGACACGCCGGCGGACGAACGGCGACGTTTTGCCAGCGTGCCGCCGGACATCCTCATCACGACTCCGGAGTCGCTCTTCCTCCTCCTCACCTCGCAGGCCCGCGAGGCTCTCCGATCCGTCGAGACCGTGATCGTCGACGAGATCCACGCGATGGTGGCGACGAAGCGAGGCGCCCACCTGGCCCTGAGCCTGGAGCGCCTCGACGCGCTCTTGGAGCGGCCGGCCCAGCGGGTCGGCCTGTCCGCGACCGTGCGGCCGCTCGACGAGGTCGCCCGGTTCCTCGGCGGTGCCAGCGCGGTCACCGTCGTCAACCCGCCGAGCGCCAAGACGATAGAGCTCGACGTCGTCGTACCAGTCGAGGACATGAGCGCCCTGGGTCACGGCACCGGTCTCATGGCTGAAGGCGGCTCGGCGGCGGGCGCCGAGCAGCGCGCGTCCATCTGGCCGGCTGTAGAGCTGCGCATCGTCGAGCTGATCCGCGCGCACCGCTCGACCATCGTCTTCGCCAACTCGCGTCGGCTGGCCGAGCGACTCTGCAGCCGGCTCAACGAGATCGCCGCCGAGCAGGACGCGCTCGCTTCGACTCCGCGGTACGACGAAGACACGCCGCGCGAGTTACGTCGTAGCGCGGAGTCGAGCCATGCGGCCGGAAGTGGCGATCGAGCGTCGTACGACGGACTGACGCCGGTCAACACCTCGGGGGAGACGAGCGGCTTCGGGCAGAGCGGGCTCGGCATCGGGGCGACCGGCGCCCCGAGTGAGATCGCCCGCGCGCACCACGGCAGCGTCAGCCGTGAGCAGCGGGTGCTCATCGAGGAGGCGCTCAAGGCCGGCCGGCTGCCGGCGGTCGTCGCCACGAGCAGCCTCGAGCTCGGCATCGACATGGGTGCGGTCGACCTCGTCATCCAGGTCGAGTCGCCGCCCTCGGTCGCGAGCGGGCTGCAGCGGGTCGGCCGCGCAGGTCATCAGGTCGGCGCGATCTCACGCGGTGTGCTGCTGCCGAAGTACCGCGGTGACCTCGTGCCCTCGGCGGTCGTCGCCGAGCGGATGCGCGCAGGTGAGATCGAGTCGATGGCCTACCCGCGCAACCCGCTCGACGTCCTGGCCCAGCAGATCGTCGCGATGCTCGCGATGGAGTCGTGGACCGTGGATGACCTCGCGACCGTCGTACGCCGGGCCGCGCCGTTTGCCACGATGCCGCAGAGCGTCTTCGAGGCGACCCTGGACATGCTGGCCGGGCGCTACCCGAGCGACGACTTCGCCGAGCTACGGCCGCGCATCGTCTGGGACCGGGTGACCGGCACGCTGACCGCGCGGGCCGGCGCGCAACGGCTGGCGGTCACGAGCGGAGGCACGATCCCCGACCGCGGACTCTTCGGCGTCTTCCTCGTCGGGGAGAAGGGATCTCGGGTCGGCGAGCTCGACGAGGAGATGGTCTACGAGTCGCGGGTCGGTGACGTCTTCCTGCTGGGCAGCAGCAGCTGGCGGATCGAGGAGATCACCCATGACCGGGTGCTCGTATCCCCCGCACCGGGGCAGCCCGGGAAGATGCCCTTCTGGCACGGCGACGCTCCTGGCCGCCCGATCGAGCTCGGCCGGGCACTCGGCGCATTCCTGCGCGAGATGAGCTCCCTCGATCGGCCGCAGGCGCTGGAGCGGGCAGCAGCAGCTGGCCTCGACGCCTGGGCCGCAACCAACCTCGTCGACTACCTCGACGAGCAACGTCGAGCCACCGGCCACCTGCCCGACGACCGGACCATCGTGGTCGAGCGCTTCCGCGACGAGCTCGGCGACTGGCGGCTGTGCGTCCACTCGCCCTTCGGCGCGCAGGTCAACGGTCCGTGGGCCATGGCGCTGGCCGCGCGGCTGCGCGCGTCGATGGGCATCGAAGTGCAGTCGATGCACTCCGATGACGGCATCGTCCTGCGGCTGCCGGAGGCCGACGAGGCACCCGACGCGAGCGTTGTCCTGCTGGAACCTGAGGACGTGGACCGGGCGGTGCAGGACGAGGTCGGCGGGTCAGCGTTATTCGCCTCGCGCTTCCGCGAGTGCGCCTCCCGCGCCCTGCTACTCCCCCGCCGCAGCCCGGGGCGCCGTACTCCGTTGTGGCAGCAGCGACAGCGCAGCGCGGCACTGCTGCAGGTCGCATCGCAGTTCGGCAGCTTCCCGATCGTCCTCGAGACGATGCGCGAAGTGCTGCAGGACGTCTTCGACGTGCCTGGCCTCAAGGAGCTGATGACCGACGTACAAGCTCGCAAGGTGCGCCTGGTCGAGGTCGAGACGCCGGCGCCCTCACCGTTCGCCCGCACGCTGTTGTTCGGCTACGTCGGCGCTTTCATGTACGAGGGTGACGCTCCTCTGGCGGAGCGCCGCGCCCAGGCCCTCTCGCTCGATCCCGCGCTGCTCGCCGAGCTGCTCGGTCAGAGCGAGCTGCGCGAGCTGGTCGACGCCGACGCACTCGGCGAGCTCGAGCGTGAACTGCAGCGGCTGGTGCCCGAGCGGTTCCCGCGTGATGCCGACGGCGTCACTGACCTGCTGCGCTGGGTCGGTGATCTGACGACGGCTGAAGCGATCGAGCGAGGTGCTACGCCGCAATGGCTTGCACAGCTCGAGGACGAGCGCCGCGCTTTCCGCGCCCACGTCGCCGGGGAGGAGCGATGGATCGCGGCTGAAGACGTCGGCCGGCTGCGCGACGCTCTCGGCGTACCTGTGCCCATGGGTGTGCCCGAGATCTTCGCCGAGCCGGTGCCCGATCCGCTCGCCGATGTCGTCAGTCGCTATGCGCGCACCCACGGCCCGTTCGTCGCCGCCGACGCAGCCGCCAGACTCGGGCTGGGCGCGGCCGTCGTCACCACCACCCTGTCGCGACTGTCTGCGACAGGGCGCGTCGTCCACGGCGAGTTCCGACCTGGCGGCAGCGGCATCGAGTGGTGCGACGCCGAGGTGTTGCGGTCCGTACGCCGGCGCTCCCTGGCCAAGCTCCGCCGGGAGGTCGAGCCCGCGCCGGTTGAGGCGCTCGCGCGTTTCCTCCCCGCGTGGCAGTCGATCGGCCCGGCGGCCGGCCGCGGGCTCGACGCCCTCATGCGCGCGGTCGAGCAGCTGCAGGGGGTCCCGGTGCCCGCGACCGCCCTCGAGCGGCTCGTGCTGCCGGCTCGCGTCGCCGACTACAGCCCGGCGATGCTCGACGAGCTGTGCGCGAGCGGCGAGGTGCTCTGGGCCGGCGTCGGCACGTTGCCCGGCAACGACGGCTGGGTCGCCCTGCACCTCGCCGACACCGCCGAGCTCACGCTGCCGCCGCTCGACGGCGACGCCACGACGACGCGGACGATGACCGCGATCGCCGAAGCGCTCCAGGGAGGAGCTGCGCTGTTCTTCCGCGCGTTGTCCGACCGTGTCGGCAGCACCCTTGGCGCCGCGATCGACGACGCGGAGATGACGCGCGCCCTCTGGGACCTGGCGTGGGCCGGCACGGTGACCAACGACACCTTGGCGCCGCTGCGCACCCTCCTCGGCCGCGGCCGAGCGCCGTCCACCCGACGCCCACTGCCGGGCCGATCCTCCCGTGGCCGCGGCGGTCCAGCTCTGCCCACGCGCAGCGGGCCGCCGATCGCCGCCGGCCGGTGGAGTCTGCTGCCCGACCGCGTGACCGATACCACCCGACGCGCGCACGCACTCGCTGAGATCCTGCTCGATCGGCACGGCATCGTGACTCGCGGCGCTGTCATGGCTGAACGCGTGCCCGGCGGGTTTGCCGGGGTCTACCCCGTCCTCAAGGCTTTCGAGGAGTCCGGGCGGTGCCGACGGGGCTACTTCGTCGAAAGCCTCGGCGCTGCGCAGTTCGCGATGCCGGGCGCTGTGGACCGCATGCGCACGATGACGTCGTCGACTCCCCCCGCATCCGCAGCGACCGAGGACTCGACCCTCTGGTTGGGCGGACCGCAGCCGATACGCCGTCGTACGCCGACCGGCCCGCGGGCGCTGGTGCTCGCCACTACCGACCCAGCCAACCCGTTCGGCGCCGCGTTGCCGTGGCCGGAGCGCACCGTCAACCTCGACGGAGACGCCAAAGGTCACCGGCCTGGGCGGAAGGCCGGGGCGCTGGTCGTCATGGTCGACGGCTCCCTGGTGCTCTACGTCGAGCGCGGCGGCAAGACGCTGCTGACCTGGAGCGATGGCCCCGATGTGCTCCAGCCGGCGGTCGATGCACTCGCCCTCGCAGTGCGCGACGGCTCACTCGGCAAGCTCGCTGTCGAGCGCGCTGACGGTGAAGGCGTGCTGTCCACTCCCCTGGGCCAGGCGCTCGAGTCGGCTGGCTTTCGACCAACACCACGCGGTCTGCGGCTGCGCGCATGATGACGCGGCCGCGGACAGTGACACCGCATGCCTGAGGGTGACACCGTCTGGCTGGCCGCCTCGCGCATGCGTGCGGCATTCACCGGCCGCGTGCTGACCCGGACCGACTTCCGGGTCCCGCGCTACGCCACCACCGATCTCAGCGGCCGTCCGGTGCTCGACGTCGTCAGCCGCGGCAAGCACATGCTCACCCGGATCGATGGCGGGGTGACGCTCCACACGCACTTCAGGATGGACGGCACCTGGCGCCTGCACCGTCCGGGTCAGCCGTGGGGAGGTGGCGCCGGGCATCAGATCCGCCTCGTCCTCGCCAACGCCGAGTGGGTCGCGGTCGGCTACCGGATGCCGGTCGTCGACCTGGTGGCCAGCGACGCGGAACACACGGTCGTCGGCCACCTCGGCCCCGACCTCCTCGGCGACGACTGGGACCTCGATGAGGCGGTACGTCGGATCCGCGAACGTCCGGACCGCGAGATCGGCCCGGCGCTGCTCGACCAGCGCAACCTCGCGGGCATCGGCAACCTCTACAAGGCCGAGACGCTGTACCTACGCGGCATCACGCCCTGGACGCCCGTCGGCGAGATCGAAGACCTGCCTGCGATCGTCACCCTGTCCCGCCGACTGCTGATGGCCAACCGCGAACGCTGGGAGCAGACCACCACCGGCGACACCCGGCCCGGCCGGACGCACTGGGTCTTCGAGCGAGAGAAGCAGCCGTGCCGGAGATGCGGGCAGCAGGTGCGGCTGGCCGAGCAGGTCGAAGCGGTGCCGGTTGGGACAGGTCAGCCGACGTACGGTCGCAAGACCTACTGGTGCCCGCTCTGCCAGCGCGGACCAGCGCCGTCCTGATCTCCGCGAAGCTTCCCGATGCAGTGAGGTGGAGCGGCGAGGCGTCACACTGTGGTCATGACCCTGACCCGCACGGCGGCCCCGCGTTCACGTCAGGACCGCGGCAACGGAGCACGCATCGCACGGATTCGCAGAGGAGTTGTTCTCCTCCTCGGCGCGCTCGCCATCGAAGTCTTCATCTCACGTGGTCCACTGCGCTTCTACTACGTCCCGCTGTTTGCCGGCGTGACCTACCTCGCCGCCGCGCTGGTCAGTGGCAAGCGCGGCACCGCGTGGGCCGCCGGGCTGGTCTTCACCTGGTGGGGGCTCTGGGTCGTGGGCACCGCGGAGTCGCCCTACGTCGCGCAGCGCTCGACCCCGATGCTGCTACTGTGTCTTGGCACCGCCGTACTGATGGCCGGTCTGCTGAGCCGACTCGGCTATGCGATCGACCTGCTCAGCGTCGGTCTGGCGATGATCCTGGGCGGGGTGTTCTTCCTGCTCGAGACGCACAGCCGCAACCTCTTCGGCGAGGACGACTTCTACGCCGCACTGCTCGCTGTCTGGGGGCTCTACGAACTGCTGCCCGTCGTCATGCGGCGGTCCCGGTAGGCGGCTAGCCGGCCTGAAGGCCACCGGCGGACCAAGCCTGGTCCGCACCGTCGGGCACCGCACCATCGACGGTCGGCTCGTCAACCACGGTCGCGTGCGGAGCATCGATCAATCCGTGCACAAGACGGTGCGCCCCGGCACGCACCTCATCCGCCGATCCGGGCCACAGGGCGTGGGAGAGCACCCACCGCATCGCGGTGTCGACGAGCGACTCGGTCCCATGACGGGCGTGCAGGCTTCCTGCGGCTTGCGCGAGCGAGAGCCGATCGCGAGCCACACCCGCGGCCCGCTGCCAGAGCTCGCTAGAGCCGGGGGTGACCAGCGCAGCGACGAGCGCCGGTTCGGTCGGCGCGAGGGCACGTACCACCGCGTGGTTGGAGACGAAGTTGGCAGCGCAGGCGAGTGCGTCGATGACGGCCGCCGGGGACCCGGGCTGCCCCGGCACAGTGTCGAGCAGGTCGACCAGGTGCTCCACTTCAGCCGCGGCCAGCGCGGCGAGCACGTCGTCCTTGGTCCGGAAGTGGTTGTAGAGAGTCGCCTTCGCGACGCCGCCCTCACGGGCGATGTCACCCATCGTCGTCTTGCGGGTGCCGTAACGCGCCAGGCAGGTCGCCGCTCCGGCGAGGATCCCCGATCGAGCGCGAGACATGCCATTGCCGGCGCGGGTGCGCCCGCCGGTGGTCGGTACAGGCCGGGCAGCTACGGCGGGCATGCGGCTCATCTCAAGGTCGTGATGTCAACAGGTGTGCGGAGGTTGTCCCAGACCACGGCACCGCGGGTCAAGTCGCCGTCGCGAAGAGAGTGCAACGTCGAGTCGGTTGGCTGCGCCTCAGGCGGCTCGTGCGGGTCCGCAACTCGGCGCGGCTGCGGTGCGGCCCAGCCCGGTGGACGGCGGAGCGTCGACCACCGGGATCAGGCCGATCGAGAGCGCGGCGGGCACGCCGTTGGTCGCGACCTCAAGCCGGTAGAGCGCATCCGCTACCTCAACAAGCAGGTCAGCGAGACGCAGGTCGAGTGCCCTGCAGATCGCGGAAAGCAACTCACTCGAGGCTTCCTTGACTCCGCGCTCGACCTCGGACAGGTAGCCGAGTGACACACCGGCCAGTGCGGCGACGTCACGAAGAGTGCGGTGTTGCGCCTCCCTACGGCGCCGGAGCGCAACGCCGATCTGCCGGCGCAGGAGATGGGCGGAGCGGAGACTCGTACCTGCGGGCCGGCTGCCGCGCACTGTGATCGACATGGCTCAACCCTACGCCCGCACCGTCATCCTCGGGCAGTCGGCTCTCCCGTGACGAGGTGCAGCCGCAGCAGGTTCAGCGCCGCGACGCAGGCGTAGGTGCGCACCTGTGCCCGGTCCCCCGGCAGCCGCAACGCCGTCGACGTGGCTCCGTCGGGGTCGGCGATCCCGACGTGGACGGTGCCCACCCGTCGCCCTTCCTGCTCGGCCGGTCCAGCGACGCCGGTGAGGGAGACGCCGTACGTCGTCGCGCACCGCACCCGCACCTGCGCAGCCATCTCCTGCGCCGTCTCGCCGGACACCGCGCCGAACTCCTCGAGCAGCCCGTCGTCGACACCCAGGAGATCGGACTTCAGACCGATCGCATACGCCGTGATGCCGCCGCGGAAGACGTCACTTGCGCCCCCGGGCGCACTCACCATCGCCCCGAGCTGGCCTCCGGTGAGCGACTCGGCGACGGAAAGCGTCGCACCCCGCTCCCGCAGCAACGTCAGCACCACCTCCTCAAGGGAGTCGTCATCAGCGCCGTAGCACCCAGATCCGAGAGCCTCGCGGGCGAGTGCCTCCTCCGGCGCGATGGCCTCAAGCGCCTCGGCACGAGACGCCCCCTTCGCACTCAACCGCACTCGCGTTTGACCGCCACTGGCCAGGAAGGCCACCGTGACGCCGCCGGCCTTCTCCAGTCGCTCGACCTGGTCGGCCAGTGCCGCCGCGACGGCCGACTCCCACATGCCGGCGGTACGCAGCACCCGGTGCACGAGGCACTGGCGTTCGCCAGCCAACGTCAGCAGGTCGGGCAGGACCGAGTCGGTGAACATCGCCTGCATCTCGTGCGGCACTCCGGGCAGTGCGTAGACCACCCCACCGAGGAGCTCGATCCGCACGCCGGGAGCGGTGCCTCGCAGGTTGGTGATCGCCGTCGCACCGACCGGCTGGTCAGCCTGCCGGTAGTTGAGTGTCGGTACGTCGCGACGGAGCGACTCGAACCGCGCCCGCAGCGCATCCTCGAGAACGGGGTTGCGCACCAGTGGCACGCCAGCCGCCGCAGCCAGGGCCTCCCGTGTCAGGTCGTCCTGCGTCGGCCCGATGCCTCCGGTGAGGACGACCGCCTCGGCCCGACCGAGCGCTGTCACCACAGCGTCGGCGATCCGGCCGATGTTGTCGCCGATGACGACCGACGTCGTCACGTCGATGCCTGACTCCGCGAGACGCTGACCGAGCCACGCGGCGTTGGTGTTGACGATGTCGCCGAGCAGCAGCTCAGTGCCGACCGCCAGCAGCTCAGCTCTCACGCGTTACCTGCCCGGGCGGCTCTGCGAGCCTTCTTCATCGCAGCCCGCTCACTGGTCCGGCGCAGGGTGACCGCACGCGCGACGTAGTCGATGCCGGTGACCACGGTGACTGCGATCGCCGCCGTCATGACGACCGCGCGCGCCGACGCGAGCAGACCTGTCAGCGGCAGCACGTAGAGCCCGATCGCGACTCCCTGCAGGAGGGTCTTGAGCTTGCCGCCCCGACTCGCCGGGATGATGCCGTGGCGGATCACGAAGAAGCGCAGCAGAGTGATGCCGATCTCGCGCGAGAGCACGAGCACGGTGACCCACCACGGCAGCTCCCCGAGTGAGCTGAGGCCAATGAGCGCCGCACCGGTCAGCGCCTTGTCCGCGATCGGATCGGCGACCTGGCCGAACTTCGTCACGAGGCCCCGGCTGCGGGCCAGGTGCCCGTCGATGCGGTCGGTGATGCTGGCCACCGCGAAGACCGCCCAGGCCGCGACCCGCCACGCGTCGTCGGCGCCATCGTCGTGCACGAGCAGGACAGCGAAGACCGGCACCAACAGGGCCCGGAGCACAGTGACCAGATTGGCGATGTTCAGCGCCGAGACCTCGTCGGGCGGGGTGGCCGCGACGTCGACAACGGCCGGACTGCCTGGACCTTGGCTCTTCATCGCACATCGGCGACGCGCCCGGCGAGCGACGGCGCGGAGACCGGCTCGGCGAGGAGGTCGACGCCTTCAGTGCCGACCACCCGGCAGGGCACGAGATCGCCGACTGACAGTCCTGCGCCCTGCACCGTGACCGATCCGTCCACCTCGGGAGCCTGGTGGGCGCCCCGCCCTTCGGCCACGTCCCCGTCGATCGTCTCGATGAGCACGTCGACAACAGCACCGACGCGCTCGTCCGCCCGCTGGGCAGTGAGCGATTCGACGAGCGTCGTCAGCCTCGCGAGCCGCCGCGCGATCACGTCCTTGCGCACCTTGCGCGGCAACGCGGCCGCCTCCGTACCGTCCTCGTCGGAGTAGCCGAACACCCCGACCGCGTCGAGCCGCGCGCTGATGAGAAACCGCTCCAGCTCGGCGTAGTCGGCGGCAGTCTCGCCAGGGAACCCGACGATGACGTTGGACCTGATGCCGGCATCAGGAGCCACAGCGCGGATCGACGCGATCAGGTCGAGGAAGCGCTCCGTGTCGCCGAAGCGCCGCATCGCCTTGAGCACCGGCCCGGACGCGTGTTGGAACGAGAGGTCGAAGTACGCCGCAACTCCAGGGGTGTGCGCGATCGCCTCGATGAGCGACTGCCTCATCTCCGCCGGCTGAAGGTAGGCCAGACGTACCCGGAGGATGCCGTCGAGGGCCGCCAGCTGAGGCAGCACCGTCTCGAGCAGCCGAATGTCGCCGAGGTCCTTGCCGTAGGACGTGGAGTTCTCGCTGACCAGATGCAGCTCGCGCACGCCCTGCTCGGCCAGCCAGCGCCCTTCGGCGATGAGCTCGTGCGGACGCCGCGAGACAAAGGAGCCGCGGAAGGACGGGATCGCGCAGAACGTGCAGCGTCGATCACAACCCGAGGCCAGCTTGAGAGCCGCGACGGGTCCGGAGCCGAGGCGCCGGCGGATCGGCTGCGGACCGCTGGCCGGTGCACCGGACGGCGTGTCCGGCTCGTCCACGAGGAGGGCGTCCGTCGGCGCAGACCGTTCGACCAGCGGCAGCAGGCGACGGTCCCGAGGTGAGTGGGACGGCACGGCGCGGCCCTGCATGAGGTCATCGAGACGGGCGGCGAGGTTCGGGTAGTGGTCAAAGCCGAGCACGGCATCGGCTTCGGGCAGCGACGCCGCCAGCTCGTCGCCGTACCGCTGGGCGAGGCAGCCGACGGCAACCACGGTGCGGTCGCGCCCGTCGATGTTGAGCGCCGCGGCGCCGAGCAGGGTGTCAATGCTGTCCTTCTTCGCCGCCTCCACGAAGCCGCAGGTGTTGACCACCACGGCGTCGGCATCGGCGGCGTCGTCCACCACCTCGAAACCGCCGAGCGCGAGCCGAGCGGCCAACTCCTCGGAGTCGACCTCGTTACGCGCGCAGCCGAGCGTCACGAGGGCGACGCGGCGGGAGGTCATAAGTCGAGGGTACCGGCCGGAATCGGCGTCGGCCGACGCGCGGCAGATCCGCTCAGCCGGCTGCGCCGGCGGGATCGCCGGGTCCGAAGGTCGTGCGCACCACCTGACCGGGACGACCAGGAGAACCGATGTCGCGACCGTTGACAACCAGAGTGACCGCACCGGCGTTGCCGAGGAGAAGGTAGAGCGGCTTCGCCGAGCGGAAGTCCTTGACCGCGCCGGTCGCGAGGATGCCCTCGAAGAGCTTGGGCCCGCGTGGACCTCCTTCGCGCACCTGCACGTAACACTTGCCACCCGGCACGCGCACGCGCAAGAACACGCCACCCGGCTGGACGAAGGCGAGGTCCGGACCGGGGGTGGCGCTGACCACCGGCGCCACGGACGTCGGGGCGCTCGGCCCGGTTGAGGTCGAAGTCGTCGACGGCACACCCTCAGCCACCCGGCCCGATGACGGATCGCTGGTGGTGAGGAGCGAGGTCAGCGCCACGACGAGCAGGAGCGCTGCCGCCACGGCCATGGCGGCCGTCCAGTTGGGTCCTCGGCGGTTGGGGACCGCGAGCACCTCGCGCTCGAAGATCTCCCGCGCACCCGGTCCGGCGACGCCCGCGTGCACCCGGTCGAAGTCGGCGATGAGAGGCAGGGGGTCGATCCCCAGGTGGGTCGCGATGGCCCGGATGTGACCGCGGGCGTAGACCGGGCCGCCGCAAAGCTCGACGCCGCCGGCCTCGATCTCGCGGATCAGCACCCCCCGGATCCGGGTAGCCCGGCTGACGTCTTCGACGCTGAGACGGGCGGCCTCGCGGGCGGCGGCGAGGACCTCGCCGACACTCAATTCAGGCACCTCTCGGGGAGAACCGTCGCCGCTGGGGGGGTCCGCGGCACACGACGTGCGCAGTGTAGGCGCTGGCCTGCTATGTCGGCAAAGAGACGATTGCGTCCTTCGTGGGCGGTGCCGACCCGTCGGCCCGGCGGCTCGAGCCGGGTCCCACCGCAGCCGAGCCATGGCGTCGTACGCCGGCAGGGCGGGGCAGGTCGAGGTAATAGGACACCTCGTCCCACCGATCGTCACCCAGGCCGATGAAGTCCGGGACGCGGCCGCACTCGGTCCAGCCGAGGCTCTCGTAGAGCGCCTGCGCAGCGTGGTTGTTGCCGCGCACCCCGAGCCGGAGCACCTCCACGCCCGCTGCTCGCGCGCTGTCGATCAGCGCCACCATCAGGAGGCGGGCGAGCCCGGCGCCCCGCGCGTCAGGATGCACCATCACCTTGCGGACCTCGGCGTTGCGGGCTAGTACCGGTGGGACGTAGCGGGTCCACATGCCCAGTGCCTCAAGGCGGCCCGACCGGCGTACGACGGCCACCGCGGCTCGTTCTGCGGCAGCTTTGGCCAGCTCCCGGTCCAGCCAGTTCGCCGTCTCGGTACGGTCGGGCACCTCCACCCAGCCCACCGCCCCACCGAGTGCCACGACGGCAGCGACGACCCGGTGGACGTCATCGTGGAGCGCCTCGTCGGCGACGAGCGGCCAGTCGATGGACAGGCCGTCGGGCAGGTCGATCACGACTCAACTGCCGCCACGGAGAGTGGCGAGCACAGCGTCGAGCTCGTCGGGCATGACGAGCACGTCACGCGCCTTCGACCCTTCGGTCGGCCCGACGACACCGCGCTGCTCCATGAGGTCCATCAGCCGGCCGGCGCGGGCAAAGCCCACCTTGAGCTTGCGCTGCAACATCGACGTCGAGCCGAACTGCGTGGTCACGACCAGCTCGACCGCCTGCTGCAGCAGGTCGTCGTCGTCACCTACGTCGTCGTGGCCGCCAGAACCACCGACGTCGCTGCGGGCGGCGGTGCCGACGACGTCATCGCGGAACGCCGGCTGCGCCTGGCCGATGCAGTGCTTGACGATCTTGGCGATCTCGTCCTCGCCGACGTAAGCGCCTTGGATGCGCTGGGGCTTGCTCGCACCCATCGGCAGGAAGAGGCCGTCCCCGAGGCCGACCAGCTTCTCCGCACCCGGGCCGTCGAGGATGACCCGGGAGTCGGTGAGCGAGGCTGTGGCGAAGGCCAGGCGCGAGGGCACGTTGGCCTTGATGAGCCCGGTGACGACGTCGACACTGGGTCGCTGCGTCGCGAGCACGAGGTGGATGCCGACTGCCCGGGCCATGGCGGTGATCCGGCAGATCGCGTCCTCGACGTCGCGCGGCGCGACCATCATCAGGTCGGCGAGCTCGTCGATGATGACCAGGATGTAGGGGTAGGGCACGTAGACCCGCTCGCTAGCGGGGGGCGCAGTGATCTGGCCCGCACGCACCATCCGGTTGAAGTCGTCGACGTGCCGAACTCCGTTAGCCGCCAGGTCCTCGTAGCGCAGCTCCATCTCGCGCACCACCCACTGCAGCGCCTCGGCCGCGCGCTTGGGGTTGGTGATAATCGGCGTGATGAGGTGCGGGATGCCGCCGTAGTTGGTCAGCTCGACGCGCTTGGGGTCGATCAGCAGCATGCGCACGTCGTCCGGGGTCGCTCGGCTCAGCACGCTCGCGATCAAGGTGTTGATGCAGGTGCTTTTGCCTGCGCCGGTCGCGCCGGCGATCAGGATGTGCGGCATCTTGGCGAGGTTGGCGACAACGTAGCCGCCCTCGATGTCCTTGCCGAGCCCGACGAGCAACGGATGGTGGTCGTCTGCCGCCTTCTTCGACCGCAGCACGTCGCCCAGGCTGACCAGCTCACGGTCGGTGTTGGGGATCTCGATGCCGATTGCGCTCTTGCCGGGAATCGGGCTGATGATGCGGACGTCAGGCGACTTCACGGCGTAGGCGATGTTGTGGCTCAGCTGCATCACGCGCGCCACTTTGATCGCCGGCCCGAGCTCAACCTCGTAACGCGTGACCGTCGGGCCGCGGGTGAAGCCCGTCACCTGCGCGTCGACCTGGAACTCGTCCAGGACGTTGCTCAGCGCGGCGATAACGATGTCGTTGGCGGGGGTCTTGGCCTTCGCGGGGGTGCCCGCCCGCAGCATCGTGGTCGGCGGGAGGAGGTAGCCGGCGACCGGTAGAGGCAGTTGCTCGGCGCCCCGCGGCACCGGCACGGGGTCCGCCGGGACCGGTGTCAGCGGGACGGCGGCGGGAGGTGCGTCCGCTGCGTCCGTGGCGACCTCGCTCAGGTCGGCCATCACGCCGACGCGGCGACGGGAGGGGCGTCGGCGTCCAGGCGCCTCCCCGTCGGTGGCGGTCAGGTCGATGACGGCCGGTGCGGGCGGCGTACGGCGGAGCAGTCGGTCGCGCAGTGTGGCGAGTCGGGTCGGCACGGCATGCAGCGGTGTCGCCGTGATCACGAGCAGGCCGAACCCAGCGGCCAGCACCAGCAACGGCACCGCGAGGAGGACAGTGAGCGCTGACTCCAGCGGCGAGGCGAAGAGGAAGCCGACGATCCCACCGGCCCGGCGCATCGCGCTGGCACCGTCCGGCGGGACCGGTGTGCCGTGCGCGAGGTGGACGAGCCCAAGAACGCCGCCGGCCACGAAGAGCCAGCCGATGGCGAGGCGACCGCGGCTGCCGGGGTCGCTGGGCCGGCGGAGCAGACGCCACGCCATCGCGAGGAGGAGGAGCGGGACGAGCGCGGCGGCGGAACCCACCGCGCCCCGGACGACGGCCGCGGTGAGCATGCCGAGCACTCCCCCGCCGTGCCACCAGACGGCGACGGCGGTGACCAGCGCAGCAGCGATGGCGGCGAGCCCGGCCCCGTCGCGTCGGTGCGCGGGGTCGAGGTCACGAGCCCCGGCACCGAGGGTTCGGACTGCGGCGCCGACCGCATGCGCGAGCAGCGCCCAGAGGCCCTGGGCGGCGCGGAACAGGGCCCGGAGCACCACGGCGCCGAAGGGTGGCCGCGACGCCGGCGGGCGGCTGGCCGGCTTACGGGACGGCGCGCGTCCCGGAGCCGGCTGACGAGCCGACCCCGTCGAGCCGGACCGGACCGGTCGGGACGCCGGTGCGGAGCGGGTCGTCGGGCGCGCCGAGGGCGCACGGGTGGCCATGGTGCGACCGTAACCCGTTCCCACCAGGCTCACAATCACCACGAGTCACACGCCCGACCGTGGCGTCACCCCAAACGACGCGGCGCGCCCCGGCCCACAAGATGATCTTTGAGCCCGCCGCCCGCTCACGACGGTCTCCACGGGTTCAAAGATCACGACGGGCGGGTCCGCTGGGCGGACCGGCGGTCACGTGGGGCGGGTCAGACCTCGACGACCACCGGGATGATCATGGGACGGCGGCCGTAGGCGTCGCTGACCCACCGGCCGACGGTACGCCGGACGAGCTGCTGAAGCGCCTGGGTCTCCCCGACCCCCTCCGCGCCGGCGGCGGCGAGCGCGTCCTCGACCCTCCGGCGAGCCTCGTCGAAGCTGCCGGCTCCCGGGTCGGCGAAGCCGCGCGTGAAGAATTCCGGACCCGAGGTGACCTTGCCCGTCGCGGAGTCGACCACCACAACGACAGTGATGAAGCCTTCCTCACCGAGGATCCGCCGGTCCTTCAGCGCCATCTCCGACACGTCGCCGACGACGAGGCCGTCGACGTAGACGTAGCCGCACGGCACCGCGCCGACGATCTTCGCGACGCCGTCGTCAGCGATGACGATCCGGTCCTTCGGTACGCCGGTCGCTGCCGCCAGCTCGGCATGCGCGCGCATGTGCCGCCACTCCCCGTGTATCGGCAGGAAGTTGCGCGGCTTGGTCGCGTTCAGCAGGTAGAGCAGCTCACCGGCAGGTGCGTGCCCGGACACGTGCACCTTGGCGACACCCTTGTGCACGACGTGCGCACCCCAGCGCGACAGCCCGTTGATCACGCGGTAGACGGCATTCTCGTTGCCCGGGATGAGCGACGACGCGAGGATCACCGTGTCGTTCTCGACGATGCGGATGTGGTGGTGGTCGCGGTTGGCCATGCGGGACAGCGCCGACAGCGGCTCCCCCTGCGAGCCGGTGGAGACCAGCACGACCTTGTCGTCCGGCAGGTCCTTCAGGTCCTTGATGTCGACCAGCAAGCCGCCTGGCACGGTCAGGTAGCCGAGGTCGCGGGCGACGCCCATGTTGCGGATCATCGACCGACCGACGAGGGCGACATGGCGGCCCTGCTTGTGCGCGGCCAGCATCACCTGCTGCACCCGGTGCACGTGGCTGGCGAAGCAGGCGACGATGATCCGGCCGGGCGCCGCATCCATGATGCGGGCCAGCTCGTCGCCGACTTCGCGCTCGCTGTCGACGAAGCCCGGCATTTCGGCGTTGGTCGAGTCGGAGAGCAGCAGGTCGATGCCGATTCGACCGAGCCTGGCGAAGCCCCCCAGGTCGGTGAGCCGACCGTCGATGGGTGTCTGGTCCATCTTGAAATCACCCGAGTGCAGAACCACGCCGGCCGTCGTACGGATGGCCAGGGCCAGGCCGTCGGGCACTGAGTGGTTGACCGCGAAGAGCTCGATCTCGAAGGGGCCGAAGCGACGGACGTCTTCCTCGCGCACCTCGCGCAGGACCGGCTTGATGCGGTGCTCCTGCAGCTTCGCCGAGAGCAGGGCGAGCGTGAACCGGGATCCGACGATCGGGATGTCGGCCCGCTCACGGAGCAGGAAGGGCACCGCGCCGATGTGGTCCTCGTGGCCGTGCGTGAGGACCAGCGCCTCGATGTCGTCGAGGCGGTCCCGGATGTAGCTGAAGTCCGGCAGGATCAGGTCGACTCCCGGCTGCTCGGTCTCCGGGAAGAGCACGCCGCAGTCGACGATCAGCAGCCGACCAGAGTGCTCGAAGACGGTCATGTTGCGACCGATCTCCCCGAGACCACCGAGAGCGACAAGCCGAAGGCCACCCGGCGGGAGTGGCGGCGGCGACCCCAGATTGGGGTGCGGATGGCTCACGCGAACACCAAGCCACAGGCGGCCAGGTCCTCGCGGAGCTTGGCTACCTCGTCGTCCGTCGCGTCGGCCAGAGGCGCCCTCACTGGACCACCAGGCAGACCGGCCAGGCGTAGCGCCGCCTTCGTCAAGATGACGCCCTGGGTGCGAAAGAACCCCGTGAAGACCGGCAGCAGCGCCCGGTGCGCTGCCAGCGCACCACTGACGTCGCCGCGCAGGTACGACGCGATCATGTAGCCGGTCTGGCTGGCAAACAGGTGGGTGGGTACGCCGACGACGCCGACGGCTCCCACCGACAGCAGCGGCAAGGTGACCTTGTCGTCGCCGGAGTAGTAGGCGAGGTCGGTGCGCGCCATCACCCACGCGCTGGCGTCGAGATCTCCCTTGGCGTCCTTCACCGCGACGATCCGCTCGTGCCCGGCGAGCCGGACCAGGGTCTCGGTCTCGATAGCCGTCGCCGATCGTCCAGGGATGTCGTAGAGCATCACCGGCAGCCCGGTCGCATCAGCCGCGCGCTCGAAGTGGGCAAGCAGTCCGGCCTGCGGAGGCTTGTTGTAGTACGGCGTGACGACCAGCAGCCCCTGCGCGCCGGCCTTCTCCGCCTGTCGGGCCAGCTCACACGTGTGCGCCGTGTCGTTCGTGCCTACCCCGGCCACCACCACGGCCCGGCCGGCAACCCCCTCGACCACGGCCCGGATCACCCGGTCCTTCTCGTCGTCGGTCGTGGTCGGCGACTCGCCCGTCGTCCCGTTGACGACGATGCCGTCGTTGCCGTGCTCGACCAGATAGCTCGCCAGCTCCGCCGCACCGGCAGTGTCGACCGCACCGTCAGGCGTCATCGGGGTGACCATCGCGGTCAGCACACGCCCGAACGGCACGGGAGCCCAGCTGATGCTCGGCGACAACTCAGGGTGATCGGTCACGGTCCTCTGACCGTAGACGCCGAGCCGCCCGCCCACAAACACCATCGCCGTCATAGGGTCGCCCGGATGAGCGCCGCCGAGCACGCCACCGCCACCGCCGCCGCGCCCGGGGTCGAAGGTCCCGTGGTCCGCTCCGACACGGTGACCTTCGCGCTGGCCGACCCCGACCACGACCTCGTCGGCGTACGGCTCCAGCAGGACGCCCGGCTGCCGGGAGACCTGCTGGGCTTCACTGCCGACGCGAGCGGGTGGACCCTCACGGTGCCGCGGCCCGATGTCGACCGAATGGAGTACAGCCTCGAGGTCGAGCACCGCGACGGCGGCCACCAGTGGATCTGCGACCCGGCGAACCCACGCCGGGTCGGCGGCGCCTTCGGCGACAAATCCGTCGTCGAGATGCCGGGCTACTCCACTCCTGGCTGGGTCGGGGAGAGCGCGGCGCCCGGCGCGCGGGCAGAGATAGCCCTGACCAGCCGTGGCCTGCCGCACGACGTACCGGCCATCCTCTGGTCCGCGGCTGGTACCGATCCTGAGTCAGCGCTGCCCATGCTCGTCGTGCATGACGGCCCGGAGTACGACGCGCTGTCGTCGCTCACCCACTTCCTCGATGTGATGGTCGGGACACAGCGTCTCCCGCCGATGCGCGCGGCGCTGCTCGCTCCCATCGACCGCAATGAGCACTACGCAGCCTCGATCAGCTACAGCCACGCCCTCGCCCTCGGGCTGATCCCGTCACTGCACTCGCAGGCCCCCTCGTCGGTCACGATGGGGATGGGGGCGAGCCTGGGCGGGCTGGCGATGCTGCACATGCAGCGGCGGCATCCGGGCGTGCTCGCCGGGCTCTACCTGCAGTCGAGCAGCTTCTTCCACCGCCTGCTCGACGGTCAGGAGAGCGGGTTCGAGCGCTACCGGCGCATCACCGCGTTCGTCGACAGCGTGCTCGGTACGACGGTGACGCCCGATCCGGTGCCCGTCGTCATGACCTGCGGGCTCATCGAGGAGAACGTCGAGAACAACCGACTGATGACGCGGGCGCTCAACGCCCAGGGCTACGACACCCGGCTGGTGGAGAACCGCGACGTGCACACGTATACCGGATGGCGCGACACGTTCGACCCCAACCTGGTCGACCTCGTCCAGCGGGTGCTGCAGGGCCCGGCCGAGGAGCGCTCGTGAGACGCGACGTCGCCGAGCTGTGGTCGCCGGAGCTCGGCTGGTCGCCCCGGGTGATCGTGCATGGGCACCACGGCCGACCGGTGATCGCGTTCCCGAGCCAGCAGGGTCGGGCAGAGGACTACGAGAACAACGGCATGGTTAACGCCGTACGCCCCCTGATCGACGCCGGGCAGGTGAAGCTCTTCTGCGTCGACTCCTGGGATGGCGGGTCGTGGTTTCGCGAGGACATCCCGATGGAGGAGCGGGCGCAGCGCCACGAGGCCTACGAGCGCTGGGTCGTCGACGGCGTCGTACCGCTCATCGACGCAGACTGCGGCGGTCGACAGGACATGGCGCTCACCGGCAGCAGCTTCGGCGCCTACCACGCAGCCAACCTGGCCCTGCGCCGGGCTGACCTCTTCCCGCTGGCCATCTGCCTGTCGGGTGTCTACGACATCGGTCACGTCGGCTGGGGTGCGCGCGGCGACACGGTCTACTTCAACAACCCGATGGACTACGTCGCGGGACTTGACGGTGACCACCTCGAGTGGCTGCGCCACCGGCTCTCGCTGTTGCTGGTCGTCGGCCAGGGCTCGTGGGAGGACTCCACCGGGTCACTCGAGAGCACCAGGTCGTTCGGCGGTCTCTGCGCGGCCAAGGGGCTGCGGGTGCAGACCGACGTCTGGGGGCACGACGTACCCCATGACTGGCCGTCCTGGCGAGCTCAGATCGCGCACCACCTGCCGCGTTTTGTTTAGCCACCCAAGGGAGTCTCCATGACCGAGACCCGGCATCTGCTCGGCTTGCTGCTCGGCACCGAGGAAGACTGGCCGAGCGCCTTCGAGTCGCTCGTCCGCCGATTCGACCCCGCGCTGCGCGTCGGCGACACCACGCACCGCTACGACGTCGAGCGGATCACCATCGAGCCCTTCGACCTGCGCCAGGGCAGCCGTTACGACCTCGTCGTCGACCGGCTGGCCTACTGGTACCACGTTCCGCGCGAGTGGTTGAAGAAGGTCGCGCTGATGGACGAGGTCTATCTGCTCAACAACCCGTTCACCTTCCAGGCCATGGAGAAACACGCTGCCTACTGCGCGATGATCCGCCTCGGCCTGAAGGTGCCGGAGACGTGGCTGGTGCCGCAGAAGCAGCCGCCGGACAACCCCCGGTTCCCTTACACCGCGGCGAAGTACAACCGGCACTTCGACCTCGACGAGGTCGCGCAGCGGGTCGGCTACCCGCTCTACATGAAGCCCTATGACGGCGGCGCGTGGGTCGGGGTGTCGCGCATCAAGGACAGCCGCGACCTGCACGAGGCGTACGACGACAGCGGGCAGCGGCTCATGCACCTGCAGGCCAGCGTCGAGGGCTTCGACGTCTTCGCCCGGTCGCTGTCGATCGGCGCCGAGACGATGGTGATGAACTTCGCGCCGGACCGGCCGATGCACGACCGCTACTCGGTGTCGCACGGGTTCCTCGAGCCGGCGATCGGTCAGGAGGTCGTGACCATCGGCAAGATCGTCAATGCGTTCTTCCGCTGGGAGTTCAACTCGTGCGAGACCCTCGTGCGGGGCAACGAGGTGCACCCCATCGATTACGCCAACGCCTGCCCCGACGTCGCGCTGACGTCCCTGCACTACTACTTCCCGTGGGCGATGACTGCACTCGTGCGCTGGTCGCTGTTCTGCACCGCGACCGACCGCACAGCGCGGGTCGACCTCGACACCCGGAAGTGGTTCGACGTCGCTGATGCCGGAGCGCCGTACGCCGAACGACTCACCACCTTTCGCGCGATGGCCGACGACTACTTCGAGAGCGCGCGCTACGAAGAATTCGTCGCGACCGAGCTGGCCGATCTCGACTCAGTCGCACACGAATACTTCACCTCGGCTGACTTCGACCGGCTGCTCGTCGAGACCGTGCAGAGCACCTTCCCGGCACACGAGCACGACCAGTTCGTCGCGCACTACCGCGGTCTGCTCGCCGCCTGGGCAGCCGACGCTGCTGCAGGCCGGACTGCTCAGCCGTAGCAGGTGAGCGCCTCGATCGCGGTGGCGACCATCACCCGGACTCCCACCGCGATGGCGCGCTCGTCCACGTCGAAGTTCGCTGTGTGCAGGTCGGACGCTCCGTGCGCCGGCCGTACGCCGAGGCGGGCCATCGCTCCGGGCACCTGCTGGAGGTACCACGCGAAGTCCTCGCCACCGAGGCTCTGCTCAGTCGGCACGACGGCGGCCAGGCCGAGCGCCCGACCGATGCCGGCCGAGAAGACCTCCGTTGCACGTGGCTCGTTGCATACCGGCGGTACGCCGCGGGTGTAGGTGAGCTCGTACGACGCCCCCAGCGGCCGGACGATCGCATCGAGAAGCCGCTCGATCACCACGGGCGCGTCGCGCCAGGCGGTCTCACCGAGCACCCGCAGGGTGCCGCGCACAGTGGCCACCCGAGGGATGACGTTGGGCGCAGCGCCCGCAGCGATCGTCCCGAAGACCAGGCTCATCGCCTCGCGGGGGTCGACCAGCCGGCTGAGCCCGGCCGGGAGGTCGGTGACAATCCGAGCCGCCACGTAGACCAGATCGCTCGTGGCATGAGGTCGCGCGGTGTGCCCGCCCGGGCCGGTCAGCGCGATCTCGACGAGATCCGCCGCCGCAGTCATGGCACCGGCGCGCAGCCCGACCTCACCGACCTCGATCGCGGGGTGACAGTGCAGGGCGAAGATCGCCTTGACGTCGTCGAGCACGCCCTCGTCGATGGCGTCGATCGCCCCGCCCGGCATGACTTCCTCTGCGGGCTGGAAGAGGAGCCGGATCCGGCCGGGTAGGTCTGCCGCCTGCTGCGCGAGGGCGAGGCCGGCGCCGACGAGAACGGCTGTGTGCACGTCGTGACCGCAGGCATGACATACGCCCTCGTGAGTGCTGCGGTAAGGCACGTCCTTCACGTCAGCAATAGGCAGCGCGTCGATGTCAGCGCGCAGCACTATCAGTGGGCCGGGACTTGCTCCCACGTCGCAGACCAGGCCGGTGCCGGACCCAGCACCGAGCAGTCGTGGTGAGAGTCCGGCACCGCGGAGCGCGGCGGCCACCACCCCCGTCGTGCGGTGCTCGTGCCGGCCCAACTCCGGGTGGGCGTGCAGATCGCGGCGCAGGTCGATCAGCTCACCGCCTCGGGCGGCGAGAAAGTCGTCCAGCATAGCTATCCCTGCGGCTCAGGCGAACGAGTGGACCTCGCGTCGTACACCGGCCGCTCCGGCATCGGCGTTGCCTGGTCGGTGCGCAGTTCTTGGACGAGGGAGTCGACGACGTCCACCAGGGTCCCGCCCTGGGCCACGACGCTGCGCTGGCGGAGGTAGCTAGGACCCTCCTCCATCATCGTCAGCGCATGGCTGAGCTCGGCCGAGCAGCCCAGCTTGTCAGCCACTGGTTGGAGCTCTTCGACCAGCTCAGGGATGGCATCGCGCAGCGGCTGCTGGGCGCCCTTGTCGTCGACGATGATCGACGCGCTGAGCCCGTACCGGGCGGCTCGCCACTTGTTGTCCCGGAGGATCCAGTTGCTCTGCACCGGCAGCGTGTAGCCACGGTCGAGCAGTGTGTTGAACCGCTCGACCAGGCATTGGCTGAGTGCCGCGACAGTGGCGATCTCGCTCATCCGCGGCATCCCATCGCAGATCCGGATCTCCACGGTGCCGAAGCTGGGGTGCGGCCGGACGTCCCACCACACCTCGCGCACCGAGTGGATCGTCTCGGCGCTGATGAGGGTGGACATGTAGTCCTCGAAGTCGTTCCAGCCCGACAGCTGGTGCGGCAGCCCGGCGGTCGGGAGCCCCTCGAAGATCTTGGACCGGCTCGACGCGAGGCCGGTGTCCTGACCCATCCAGTACGGGCTCGATGCCGACAGCGCGAGGAAGTGCGGGATGTACGTCGACAGCGCGTTGACGATCGGGATGACCTTGTCCGGCGAGCGCACCCCGACGTGGACGTGGATGCCGAAGATCTGCATCCGTCGGGCCAGCCACTGCATGTCCTCGACGAGGCGCGCATACCGCTCGTTCGGGGTGATGTCCTGTTGCTTCCAGTCCGAGAAAGGGTGCGTGCCGGAGCACATGAGGTCCAGACCTCGCCGTTCGGTCTGGACGGTGACCTCGGCGAGGGTGGCTTCGAGATCGCGCCGCGCCTCGTCCACCGTCGTGCAGATGCCGGTGATGATCTCGATGGTCGACTCGAGCAGCTCGTGCTTGGCCTTGGGATGACCGTCGACATGGCCGTCCCCCATCTCACGGAGGATGTCGCCGGCCGCTGAAGTCAGCTGCCGGGTCTCCTTGTCGATGACCTCGAGCTCCACCTCGACACCGAGGCTGGACCGTTCCGAAGACATGAAGTCGATCTGCACCGGCCACTCCAGGGGGACGCCACGACGAGTTGGTCGTGGTCATGCTGCCCCAAACAGCCACGAAGGGCACTGTCGAGCGGCGACGGCGTGATCAGGTGACCGTCAGCACGCCGTCCATTTCCGCATGCAAGGAGCAGAAGAACTGGTACGTCCCGGCCGCCAGGTCATAGGTCGCCCGGGCACCCTTGCGCCCCGGCGCGATCTCGGCACCGTCGAGTGCATCGGCATCCTCGTCCTCGCGAACCGAGATGTCGTGCGCGACTAAGTCCTTGTTCTCCAGGAAGAAGGTCACCGACCCGGCATCGACGCTGAGCTTCTCCGGCACGAACTCGAAGTCCTCGGCCGTCACGACGACGTCCCCCTCGGCCTGGTCGTCGTCGGGCGCCACGAAGGCGCCGATGACGGCCACGATGAGCGCGACCCCGGCCAAGCCGGTGAGCACGGTACGGGTTCGCGCTCCGCCAGGCGCCGAGCCCCGACGCAGCGCCGCGATGGACACCGGCAAGGTCGGCAACGCCAGGACCAGGAAGGCCGCGCTGAGGAAGAACTCGAGCGGGGAGGTGTATTGCACGATCCCGAAGACCAACCAGAACATGGTCGGGATCTGGAGCACGGAGATGACCAGCGCGAAGATGACCGGCCCCTTGCCGGCCGAGCGGCTCAGCCACGCTCCGGCGGCGCCGAACAGCACCGCAGCGATGATGAACGGTGGCGGCGGCGACATGCCCGCGGCCAGCCCGATGGCGGTGATCGCGACGAGGACGCCGGCGTAGCCCAAGCACAGGAAGCGCAGCACACTGCGCCAGGTCGTACCCGTCTCGGCAGCGGTGTGCTCACTCATTGAGGCCCCCCTCGATAGGTCAACCAATACCGCGAAGTGTGGCGCCTGCAAGGGCGCGTGTCAGCCCCGACAAGGGCGTGGCGCGCCGAAATTCTGGCTCCCGGAAACCCGGCTCAGCCTTCGGCGTAGCGCGACTCGGCGACCTCGGTGCCGTCGTGGTGGCCGGTGATCGCGAAGTCGGCGAAGACGTTGGGGGCGACCCGCTGCAACTCGCGCAGCATCGCGATGGCCAGCTCGCGGATCTCGACGTCGGCGTGCTGGCTGGCCCGCATGCGGATGAAGTGGCGCATCGCCCGGTAGTTGCCGGTGACCACAATGCGGGTCTCGGTGGCGTTGGGCAGCACGGCCCGGGCGGCCTGGCGGGCGTTCTTCTTCCGCGCCGTCACGTCGTCCCAGTCGGCGAACTTCTTCTCCAGCCCCTCCAGCAGGCGGGTGTACGAGTCGAGGGCGGCATCGCTGGCCTCGAGGAAGATCGCGTGGAGCTCCGGATCCTCGGCGATTACCGCCGGCTCGACCATGGCCGCGTCCTTCTCCGGGACATAGCGCTGCGAGAGCTGGCTGTAGGAAAAGTGCCGGTGCCGGACCAGCTCGTGCGTCAGCGACCGCGAGGCGCCGGTGATGTAGAACGTCACGCTGCCGTGCTCCAACACGCTCAGGTGACCGACGTCGAGGATGTGCTCGAGGTAGCCGGAATTGGTCGCGGTCGAGGGGTTGGGCTTCTTCCACGACTGGTAGCAGGCGCGGCCAGCGAACTCTGCCAGCGCCTGCCCGCCGTCGGCGTCGGTCTCCCACGGCACGTCGGCCGGCGGGAAGAACTGCGTGGCGGCGATCAGCTGAACCCTCAGCGGGGCGATGTCGGGCACGAGCGCTCCAAGATCGTGGACGGGAGCTGCCCGCGGAGGCCCGGGGAAGAGCGAGCGGCAGGACTCCACTCTACCCTCGGCCAGAGATACCCCGGTGTCGACACTGCGAGAATCGCGGCCATGAGGGTGAAGATCCGCGGACTGCAGGAGGACGACGCGTTGGCCCTTGCCGCGATGCACCTGGCGACCTGGCGGGCGGCGTACGGCGACCTGGTCCCACCCGGCGCTTTCGACCGGGTCGACCTGACCGAGCGGGCCGACCGCTGGCGCACTATCGCCCAAGCAGACGAGCCGGCACGACGTACCCTCGTCGCGCCTGACGGGACGTCGATTGCCGGTTTCGTCAGCGTCGGGTCGTCCCGCGACGACGACCTCCCGGACTCGGCTGAGGTGTACGCCCTCTACGTCGAGCAGTCACGATGGGGCACCGACTTGGGATGGCGGCTCCTGAGCGCTGCACTCGATGTGGTCACCGAGCAAGGGCACTCCCAGGCCCACCTGTGGGTTCTCCAGGACAACCCGCGAGCGAGGACGTTCTACGAGCGGGCCGGGTTCACTGTCGACGGCACAACGAAAGACATCGACCTGTTCGGGGTGACGCTGCCCGAGGTCCGCTACCGCCGGCCTCTCGGCGAGAAGGCGCCGCCGCGTGCTCGATAGGGTGCGGTCATGACCTCCTTGCTCATCCTGGGCGGCACCAGCTTCGTGGGCCGGCACATCGTCGAGTCGGCTCTCGACGGCGGCCACGAAGTGACCGTCTTCAACCGGGGGCAGACCAACAGCGAGCTCTTTCCGGGCGTCGAGCGGCTGACCGGAGACCGCAGCACCGGCGACTACGCCTCACTGAGCGGGCGGGGCTGGGACGCGTGCATCGACGTCAATGCCTACTTCCCGCACCAGGTGCGCGATGTCGCTGCGGTCATCGCAGATGCTGTCAGTCACTACACCTACATCTCGACCGTGTCGGTCTACCGGCCCAGCCGACGGCCGACCGACGAGACCTCGCCCCTGTTGGACACCGCTCCCGGCGAGGGCGCCACCGGGATCACCGGCGAGACCTATGGTCCGCTCAAGGTGCTCTGCGAACAGGCGACCCACGAGCTGTTCGACGGCCGACTCACCGTCGTACGCCCGGGCGTCGTGGCCGGCCCTCATGACCCGACCGGTCGATTCACCGCATGGGTACGTCGACTGACCCGGCCCGGGCCGATGCTCGCCAGCCGCCCGGACTCTCCGGTGCAGGTGATCCACGGCCGCGACCTCGGCAACTTCGTGGTCGGCGTCACGACCGCTGCGACTGCCGGGACTTTCAATGCCACCGGTCCCACGTCGGCCGGGCTCACCCTCTCCGAGGTCATCGACGTCTGCGCCGAGGCGGCCGCTGTGGTCCGTCCCGAGGTCGTGTGGGTCGATGAGGACTTCGTAGCAGCGCACGACGTGCCGCTGCCGCTCTTCCTACCGCGGAGCGCCGAGAGCGACGGCCTCTTCCACGCTGCCTGCAAGCGAGCCACTGGCGCCGGGCTGGTCAACCGGCCGTTGCTGGCGACGGCATCCGACACGTTGGCCTGGCTCCGCACGCCCGGCGAGGACACGAAGCACGTCGAGCTGCTGACGGCCGAGCGGGAGAGTGAGCTGCTGGCTCTCTGGGCCAAGCAGAGCATCTAGGAGGTCTCGCATGTGCCGGAGCATCAAGACCCTGCGCGGGCAGGAGCCCGCACCGACGCCGGACGAGGTCGTCGCTGCCGCGCGGCAGTACGTCCGCAAGCTGAGTGGCTACCGCGAGCCATCCCAGAAGAACGCCGAGGCGTTCGAGCTGGCCGTGCACGAGGTCGCCGACACCACCCGGCGGCTGCTGGAGGCGGTCGGGCAGCCGGTCGCTACGTGACCTTCACCGGGTGGCCACCCTCCGCCATCGCCTTCTTCGAAGGTCTCGAGGTCGACAACTCGCGTGACTACTGGCAGGCGCACAAGGCGGTGTACGACGACGAGGTTCGCGCGCCGCTCGAGGCGCTCGTGGCAGATCTGGTGCCGGAGTTCGGTCCGGCTGTGCTGTTCCGCCCCTACCGGGACGTGCGGTTCTCCGCGGACAAGTCGCCGTACAAGACACAGGTCGCGGCAGTATTCGGCGACACCGGGGACGGCGCCTTCTACGTGCAGCTCTCCGCCGATGGGCTAATGACCGGAGCTGGCCTGCATGTCATGACGCCGGACCAGGTGGGCCGCCTGCGACGGGCGATCGACCATGAGAACAGCGGGCAGCAGCTCAGCGACGTGGTCGGTGCGCTGGTCCGTGACGGCTTCGAGCAGGGCGGCGACCAGCTCAAGACTGCGCCGCGCGGCTATCCGAAGGACCACCCACGCATCGCCCTGCTGCGCTACCGGTCTTGCTTCGTGCTACGACAGCACAGCCCGACCCGCTGGCTGCACACCGCGAAGGCGCGCGACGTCGTACGCGAGGACTGGCTCGCGGCGCGGCCCCTGGTCGACTGGCTGCGCGAGCACGTCGGGTCAGCGGCCGGACCCTAGCCGCGCGGCATCCACGCGAATGCCTGGGGGCGTACCGTCCGAGCATGCCTGATGACATCGACCTCGCCGCGCTCCGCCGACTTGCGGAGGAGGGCAATGACGAAGCCGCCGATCGCCTTGCTGCGCTCGCAGTGGTCCGCGAAGACCAGATCGAGTTGAAGCACCTCGTCGACGCGGGGAACGAGATGGCGGCAGACGGCTTGGCCAAGTTGGCCGCAGAGCGCGATGACGTCGACACACTGAACTACCTCATCGACGCGGGCAATGAGCTGGCCGCTGACCTTCTGGCCGGCCGTGCTGCCGCAGGCCGCGACCTCGACACGTTGCATCGGCTCGCAGATGAAGGCAGCGAGGTTGCCGGGAAGCACCTCAGCCGACTCATCGGCGAGACGGAGTAGCCGCTCGTTGATTGCCTCTCATCGGCTGTCCAAACCTGGTGTAACCCTTGCGCAGCAAAGGATCGGAGTTAGAGCTCCAGCAGGTCATCGATGCCGACGGTGAGCCCTGGTCTCGACAGGACGGCGCGCACGGCAAGCAGCAGGCCGGGCATGAAGGAGGACCGGTCGAACGAGTCGTGGCGGATCGTCAGGGTCTCCCCCGGCGAGCCGAACAGCACCTCCTGGTGCGCCACGAGACCTGCAGCGCGCACCGAGTGCACCGGCACGCCGTCGACGCTCGCGCCGCGCGCGCCGTCGAGGGAGTCGCTGGTCGCGTCCGGCGCCGGCGCTCTCCCCGACTCGGCGCGGGCCGCAGCGATGAGCTCCGCCGTACGCCGAGCCGTGCCACTCGGCGCATCCGCCTTGCCGGGGTGGTGCAGCTCGATGATCTCGACCGAGTCGAAGTAGGGCGCCGCCTGCGCGGCGAACTTCATCATCAACACGGCGCCGAGGCCGAAGTTAGGGGCAATCACGACGCCGACGTCCGGGTGGTCCCCCAGCCAGCCGCGCACCGTGTCGAGGCGGGCGGTGGTGAAGCCGGTCGTGCCGACGACGCAGTGCCGACCGTCGGCGATACACCAGCGCAGGTTGTCCATGACGACGTCCGGGTGGGTGAAGTCGATGACGACGTCGGCCGCCGAGAGCGCAGCCAGAGGATCGCCGGCGTCGACCGCCGCAACGAGCTCTAGGTCATCGGCGTCCGTGACGGCACGGCAGACCTCGGCCCCCATCCGTCCGCGCGCGCCCAGCAACCCGATCTTCGTCACCAAGGCATCCTCCCACTGTTCACCCGACGCGCCTGTGGGCAACGGGGTCGCGCGCCGCAGCACCGCGGACCTCGGGATTCCACCCCGCCCGCAGTGTGGACGAGAAGAGTCCGCAGCGCGGTGAAGATTTCGCCACTTGCGCCCGGGTCAGGCGACGGCGAAGGCGAAGTCCTCGTCATCGAAGGGACCGATCACGGCGAGACCCATCGCTCCGGAGATGACTTCGCCGGCCACCGCCCGGACGTCGTCGAGGGTGACCGCGTCGACCCGGCCGATGATGTCGTCGACGGTGAGAATCTCGCCGTAGACCAGCTCGCCCTTGCCGAGGCGGCTCATCCGGGAGCTGGTGTCCTCGAGGCCGAGCACCATGGATCCCTTGAGCTGGCCCTTGGCTCGAGCGAGCTCTTCATCGGTCACCCCACCGGTGACGATCATGTCCAGCTGTTCACGGCAGAGCCCCAGCACCTCGTGCACCTTGCCGGGGGCGCAGCCGGCGTACACGCCGAAGAGTCCCGCATCGGCGTACTGCGCGTGGTAGCTGTAGACGGAGTAGGCGAGGCCACGCTTCTCGCGCACCTCCTGGAACAGCCGCGAGCTCATCCCGCCGCCGAGGGCGTTGTTCAGCACCGCCAGCGCATACCGACGCTCGTCACCGCGTGCGATGCCGCCGGTGCCGAGGACGAGGTGCGCCTGCTCGGTCGGTCGACGGGTGACCTGCACGCCACCGCTCACCGCCGGCCGCCCGGTTCCGGCGCGCGGCGGAGCGGGCACGGCATCGGTGTCGTCGAGCATCCCCGCGGCCCCAAAGGCCTTGCGCACCAGCCGCACCAGAGCGATGTGGTCGAGGTTGCCCGCCGCAGCGACCACCATGTCGGCCGCCCGGTAACGACGCCGCCAGTAGCCGTGCACCCCGCTGCGGGTCATTCCTTCGATCGAGGACACCGTGCCGATGACCGGGCGTCCGAGCGGGTGCTGCCCGAACATCGCCGCGGCGAAGGCGTCGTGCACGACGTCGTCCGGCTGGTCGTCGTGCATGGCGATCTCTTCGAGGATGACCCCGCGCTCGGAGTCGACATCACCTTTCGAGATGAGCGACGAGCCCACCATGTCGGCCAGCACGTCGACCGCTAAGGGCAGGTCGGTGTCGAGCACCCGCGCGTAATAGCAGGTGTACTCCTTCGCGGTGAACGCGTTCATCTCACCGCCGACAGCGTCCATGACAGCCGCGATCTCCAGCGCGTCACGGCTGGGCGTGCCCTTGAAGAGCAAGTGCTCGAGGAAGTGCGACGCGCCCGCCAGCCGTGGCGTCTCGTCGCGCGACCCGACCCCGACCCAGATGCCGAAGGCCACCGACCGCACCTGCGGCATCGACTCGGTGATGACCCGAAGTCCCCCCGGGAGGACGGTACGGCGAATGACCGCACCGTCCTGTCCGGAGGACAGCACCTGGGTACGCGCCACGCGGGCTAGGACTCGACCGGTGCGTCGGCCGTGGGCGCAGCGTCGGCCGTGGGCCCAGAGTCTTCCACTGGCGCGAGGCTGATCTTGCCGCGCTGGTCGATCTCGACGATCTCGACCTGGATCTTGTCGCCCACATTGACTGCGTCCTCGACCTTGCTCAGACGCTTGCCCTTGCCGAGCTTGGAGATGTGCACGAGGCCGTCCTTGCCAGGCAGCAGGGAGACGAAGGCACCGAACGCCGTCGTCTTGACCACCGTGCCGAGGAAGCGCTCGCCCACCAGCGGCATCGTCGGGCTGACGATGGCGCGGATCGCGGCGAGAGCGGCTTCGGCCTTGCGACCGTCGGTTGCGCCGATGTAGATCGTGCCGTCATCCTCGATCGTCAGGTCAGCACCGGTGTCCGCCTGGATCTGGTTGATGACCTTGCCCTTCGGCCCGATCACCTCGCCGATCTTGTCGACCGGGATCTTCTCGGTGAGGATCCGCGGCGCGTACGGCGACATCTCGGCTGGACCGTCGATCTCCTCGAGCATGACATCGAGAATGGTCTGGCGGGCGTCGTACGCCTGCTTGAGCGCCGCTCCGAGAACTGAGGCGGGGATGCCCTCCAGCTTGGTGTCGAGCTGCAACGCGGTGACGAAATCACGGGTGCCGGCGACCTTGAAGTCCATGTCGCCGAACGCGTGACTTCGTCACCGCACTGCAGCTCGACACCAAGCTCGAGGGCATCCCTGCCTCGGTGCTCGCGTCCGCTCTGCAGCAGGCCCGCGAAGCCCGGATGGCGATCCTCGACGTGATGCTCGAGGAGATCGACGGCCCGGCGGAGATGTCGCCGTTCGCGCCGCGCATCCTCACCGAGAAGATCCCGGTCGACAAGATCGGCGAGGTGATCGGGCCGAAGGGCAAGGTCATCAACCAGATCCAGGCCGACACGGGCGCCGACCTCACCATCGAGGACGACGGCACGATCTACATCGGCGCGACCGACGGCCTCAAGGCGGAGGCTGCCCTCGCGGCGATCCGCGCCATCGTCAGCCCGACGATGCCGCTGGTCGGCGAGCGCTTCCTCGGCACGGTCGTCAAGACGACCGCGTTCGGCGCGTTCGTCTCGCTCCTGCCCGGCAAGGACGGTCTCGTCCACATCTCCAAGCTGGGCAAGGGCAAGCGCCTCAACAAGGTCGAGGACGCCGTCAACGTCGGCGACAAGATCATGGTCGAGATCGTCGAGATCGACGCTCGCGGCAAGATCAGCCTCGCGCCGGTCGACGACTCAGCGCCCGCGGCCGATGCCTCCGCATCGGCAGCGCCGGCTGACGCCGACGCTCCCGCCGAGTCCTAGTCCGAGTGGCACGAACCCAGGTTCTCTCCTCCGGGCAGGACGGCACGGCGATCCGCCGTACCGACCTGCCCGGAGGGCTTCGGGTCAT
>JBKJUS010000051.1:0-8704 GCA_046590575.1 Mycobacteriales bacterium
CCAACGGTGCTGCATGCGTCGACGACTTCGTCGCCGGGGTCACCGGGCAAGGCCCACGGTTTTCCGTGCAACTAGCCTCCACCGTCGACTGCTACCCGCTCGGCAAGCTCATCGGCGACACGCTGAATTTGGTCGCTGATGCCGCCCTCGCGTGTGCAGCGGGGACGCATCCGACTTGTGAAGGAGCCAAGGCTCTCATCCCCGAGCTCATCGTTGCCGTCACCGACTGCGTGGCCGGCGATGACCCAACTTGCGCCTTCGTTGTGGCGCAACTATCAGACTCGCTGCGAGCCGTATCCGCATGTCTCGACGGGACGACGTGCCCGTCCGAACCCGAAGATGTTTTCGCGACTAACGTCGTCGGTGGTAGCGCGACGGTATTTTGGAGTTCGTCGCGCTATGCTGGCGCTACGCCTGTTACTTCCCACACAGTGACGGCGCGGCCTGGCGGTGCGACGACCTCAGTAGCAAGCGGGACGACATTTGCGGTTGTGAGTGGACTCGCCCTAGGGACTTTCTACGACTTTGTTGTGACCGCCTGGAATTCAAACGGGTCTAGTTGGCCGTCGCAGCCCTCGGGGGTAGTGCGCGATAACGCGTCCGCGCCAATGGCACCCTCGCAACTCGACGCGGTCTTTGTGCGAGGCGACAGCGCAGCGCAGTCGGGCTACGTCCTTTCAGCGTTGCCCGACGACGCTGACGGGGGGCTGCTGAGCGCGGAGTTTGCGGTGGTCGAGGCTGGCGGGCTAGCCGTCGCCACAATTTCCTCCGGCACTCTCCCGCAGGGTGCCGGTGCGGAAGTATTTTTACCCGCTACTTCGTTAGTGCCCGGCACGTCCTACTCATGGACAGTGAAGGTATTCGATGGCGTCTACTATTCGACCGCTATGTCCGGCGGCGTGATCGCCGGGACGCTGCCGTCAACGTCCTCGGTCAAATCGGAACCTGCAGAGTCAATTGACGCGCCTGCCGTTCAGCCCGTCGATGGAGTCTCGGGCGCGCCAGAGGTGAATGGGAGCCGTGACAGCAATCGAAAGACGACAATCTATGTACACGGACTCGATAGGCATGGGGACGGAGGACTGAACTGTGGCACTACCTGGAATGATCAGTTGCGGTACCAGCGAGAGCGTGCGTTCCCAGATCAACGGACCGCAGCTTATTACGCAGATGATCGAAACTGCACTGGAGCCGAATCTGGGACACCACCGGAGGCGAGGGACGGAATCTACAGCTACGGCTCTCACGCCGCCCACTTTGCACACAGTTTTTCCCCATCCGTCGATCACAAGGGCATAGGGCATATCAACGACACTGACATCCGTCACCTTGGATATCATCTGGCTTGGTACATCTACTCAAAGTATTCCCGCGCAGGAGTTTCGGTGGACGTCGTAGGCCACTCGATGGGCGGCCTGATACTGCGGTGGGCGCTCTACGGCACGCAGGAGCACCGGCTCCGTAACGATCCGATGTTCAGCGGCTTTCCCCCATTCCTCCTTGTTGAAGATGCGATAACTATAGGGACGCCGCATCGCGGCTCGAACTTCAACGGTTGGACTACTTCCGCCGGGTGTGACAAGGTGCAGTGCCAACAAATGGCGTCTGATTCGCCGTTTATCAAGTTCCTCAAAGACGCACCGCGAACGCATAATCCTCAAGGATCGAGTGGTACCGACTGGACGCTCGTTGGATCTGTAGACGACAACATTGTCCACTACAGCAGTGCTACGGGCATGTCCGCTACGCACAAAGTGGTTTATAAGTCGAGCGCAAACGTAACGCACAGCGATTATGCCCACCAGGTAAGACAAGAGCGTGACGCAGAGGCTCGATACTCAGACAACAACGGAGGATCCTGGATGTATACCAGGAGTTTTGCGCATTGCGTCCCGGTGATGAGTTTCGCGATGCGTTATGAATCGTGGTGAGCGGTTATGTCGCAGTGGCCGCTCGGAGCACTAATGGGTCTTTTCGGGGCTATCGGTCTCAGCGGGGTGTGGATAATCGAATTTGCGGATTATCCGATATTCGCAATCGGAATTATAGCGTTCCCTGTAGCTCTGTTGATCGCGGTCGCGAGATCGGCAAAGTCGCGGCCGCTGCGTCGCCTGTGGCCGCCCATCCTGGCGAGCCTCCTGGTTGGGGTCGCACTTTCAGTCGCCTCGACGGATCGAGTCAAGAACGAGATTCGCGAAGGGGAGGAACCTCCTCCGCCGATTGCACGGCAAGCGGCCACTGCTGCGCCCTGGTGCACGGTTGTCGTGGGACTGGCTTGGCTAATGGCGTGCCTTGCGGCGTGGGACCAGGAGACTCGCCGCGAGGAGCGTGAACGCGATGAAGGGTAACGGAGTCGCGGGAACGCAGGCGACGCGTTAGCAAGTCACCTAACTTTCGACGTCGTGACGTGAATAAGTAAGCGTGAGCATCTGACGGCTCTTCTCAATGAAGAGTGGTGGCGGCTCGGTGCAACGACTACCCGGCTTGGCTGAGAAGCAGTCCTGGGTCTCGCGATGCGTGGTGTTAGGACACGAGTCGACGAGTGTCCCTCAGGTGCAGGACCCCATCGAGCCGGCCTCGATGGCCGAATCGCACGAAGATTATCCGTGATGCCACCTGGCATCACCGACTGACGGCGGCCGCGCGATACGGCTCACAACGGCTCCGTACGGCGCGGCGATCACTCGGTGGACCGGTAAAGTGCCTGGTCAGGAGCTGGCGTCAAGGGGTTCGAGTCCCCCAGCGCGCACTGATGTAGTTCGACAAACCTGCAGGTCAGCGCGTTGCGGTTCGACGCCACGGGCACCGAAATGGCTGCGTCCCCATGAGCAATACGACGAGCAGTCGATTGCTCCGCGTCGGCCGGAGCCGCTGAGGCTGCGCGCCTACCGGACAGGCTTCAGGCAGGATTTCGCGCGAACCACCTCTGGCTTGTCAGTGGCCGCGGTGTCGACGGTCATGAAGGCGCCCAGGCCGATTTGGAGGAAGCGAACGGTACGCACTCTGATGGCCGTGAACTTGGCTCCGCGCCTGATCAGCGGCGAGAGCTCCTCGGCCAGCGCCGTGATGCGGATCTCGTTGCGGGCGGCGTCGAACTCGCCCTTGAGGTATTCGACCTGGGTACGGGTGGTTACGTTGTCCGCATCGAAGCTCCACTCACCGAGGGGCGATGTCCTGGCGGAAAATTGCAGCTCTTCCCCTCCGACTTGGAAGCCAAAATAGAAGAACGACTTCTGGGGTGACATGACGTCAAGACCGCCCGCCTTCATACGAAGGACGGTGGTCACGAACTTCCCGTCGCTTGCCAGGCCAGCCGACAGTACGTCGAGTTGGTCGTCATTGGGCGGGGTAGGCGCACCCGCGGGTGGAGATACTGGCCCTAGCGTGCTGCCGGTCGCGTCACCGGAGGGGTCGATGATGACTGAGCAACTGTTCGCGGGTGAGGACGGCGATGCCGCGCCGGCAACTCCGCAGGTGAGCAGCGCGAGTGCCGTGGCCGCGCAGGGGATGAGACGGAAAGGCATCATGACGAGCCTCCTGCTTAGGGGCGCTGGGTTTGGGTGGTCCGCTGGGACGGTCCGATGGCAGAGACGGCTACCGGATAGGCCAGTGAACAGCAGCGAGAGACCCCTTGCATAGGTATATGTCCGGGAGCTGACACATCCCGCACGTCCTGCCGTACGCCGTGGTCGATGCGCCCCTTCAGCAGACCCGAGCGCTTGACTGCGAGATCAACGCACCCGCCACCCTCCCTGTCCCCGCCCCCGCTCCGGCTCTGTTCGAGTCCCCCAGCGCGCACTCCATGAACGTGGATCGGCGGGCGCTCTGGCAGGATCTCAGGCTGCCGGGGGCGAAGCCCTTAGGCGGTACGACGTGGTTCCCACGCCGTACAAGTCGAGGAGGAGCCCGTGGCACGTCCGGCCCGTCGTCTGTTGTCCGCTCTCGCGGGGCTGGCCCTGCTCGCCGTGGTCCCGCTGCCGCAAGGCAGTGCGGCCGAGCCGCCGCAAACCGGCTTCGAGGCCAACGGCGGCACCGCCTGGACCACTTTTGAGGAAGAGATCGCGTTCCTGACAGCCGTCGACTCGGCCACGGAGCGAGTCGAGCTCGAGGTGATCGGTCGGACTGAGGACGGTCGCCCGCTGCACCTCGTGCGCATGGGGTCCCCTCGACCGGTGTCCGCGGCGGTGGCGCGCACCCGACCCGTCGAGCTGCACATCTGCACCCAGCACGGCAATGAAGCGGCCGGCCGCGACGCCTGTTTG
The DNA here is from genome assembly GCA_046590575.1 of Mycobacteriales bacterium. Classification (GTDB taxonomy): domain Bacteria; phylum Actinomycetota; class Actinomycetes; order BP-191; family BP-191; genus DATLNF01. Next base: position 4,263 of record JBKJUS010000051.1, read on the forward strand.
AGCTACCTGCGCGACCTCGCGTTCACCACGGACGCGACGCTGCTCAAGCAGATGGCCGACACCACGATTCTCTTCGTTCCCACCGTCAACCCCGACGGCCGACAGAACAACGCGCGCGCCAACACGGCGGGCGTCGACATCAACCGCGACCACCTCAACCTGCAGTCGCCCGAGTCGCGAGCGATCGCCCGCGTGATCCTCGACTACGAGCCGGAGATCTCCGTCGACCATCACGAGTACGGACCGGCGGTGCCGGTCGCCTACGACGATGAGGTGCTCTACCTCTGGCCGCGCAACCTCAACGTGGACAAGGAGATCCGCGACCTCGGGATCGAGTTCTCCAAGGAGAGCCTCAACCCGTGCCTGGCCGAGCAGGGTTACTCCTCGGACGAGTACGGGCTCTACGCCGCCGGACCGGTCGACGTCACGCAGACTGCCGGTGACGGCGACGAGGGCATCGCCCGCAACCTGGCCGGCCTGCGGCACACGGTCGGCATCCTGGTGGAGAGCGGCGTCACCCAGAACCTGCTCAACGGACCAGGTGAGGTGATGACCGCGGAGAACCAGAAGCGTCGGGTGGCCAGCCAGATGGCGACGATCGGCTGCACGCTGACCTTTGTTCGCGAGAACGCCGCCCGTCTCGTCGCGGCGCAGCAGGGCTCGGTGGCCCGCAAGATCGCCGAAGGCCGCGACCGCAGCGCGCCGGTCTACTTCCAGGGCCAGGACGAGGACACGACCATCGCTAACGACGCACCGCCGACGGTGGAGGCCGAGGCGCCCTGCGCCTACGACCTCACGGCGGTCCAGGCCAAGGAGGTGGCCACCATCCTCGACCTGCACGGAATCGAGACCACGCCGCGTCCAGGCGGGGGAGTCCGCGTCTCCATGGCGCAGGCTGCGGAGCCGGTGATCCCCCTGCTTCTTGACGCGCGCAACGAGGACCGGGCTGCCACAGCGGGCACTGCCGTCGATATCTGTGCGGCCTCCGGTCCGGCCCGACCGGCACCGGTGCAGCCGGCGCCGCCCCAGTCCCGCCCGGCCGCGCCGCCTTCGTCGAGCGGACAGCTGCCGAGCACGGGAGGCGTCTTCGTCACGATGCTCGCCGGGGTCGGTCTGCTCGCGGCTGCCGGTGCGCTCCGCCGCCGTCGTACGGCGCTCTCCGGCGCCTAGATACCGAGACCGGGACGTGACCTGCGGGTCATGACTCCCGAGTGTCGCGGCGGATAGGGTGCGGCGCATGCCTGGCCAGCCGCTCGTGCTGATGGAGAAGGTCAACAAGTCCTTCGGCGACCTCAAGGTTCTGCACGACATTGACCTCTCGGTCGCGGCTGGCGAAGTCGTGGTGGTCATCGGACCGTCGGGCTCGGGTAAGTCGACGCTCTGCCGCTGCATCAACCGGCTCGAGACCATCGACAGCGGCGTGATCTCGATCGACGGCGTACGGCTGCCGGAGGAAGGCAGAGATTTAGCTCGGCTGCGCGCCGACGTCGGGATGGTGTTCCAGTCCTTCAACTTATTCGCGCACATGTCGGTGCTCGACAACGTCACGCTCGGTCCGATCAAGGCGCGCAAGGTGGCGCGCAAGCAGGCCGAGGAACGCGCCCGTGAGCTCTTGGAGCGGGTGGGCATTGCGGACAAGGCCGACCGCTACCCCGCGGAGCTCTCCGGCGGTCAGCAGCAGCGGGTCGCCATCGCTCGGTCGCTGGCGATGGACCCCAAGCTGATCTTGTTCGATGAGCCGACCTCGGCGCTCGATCCCGAGTTCATCAAGGAGGTCCTCGACGTCATGACCGAGCTCGCGGCGGAGGGTATGACGATGGTCGTGGTGACCCACGAGATGGGCTTCGCGCGTTCTGTTGCCCGCCGGGTCGTCTTCATGGACCACGGCCGAATCGTCGAGACAGCCGAACCGAAGCAGTTCTTCAGTGCGCCCGAGAGTGATCGGGCGAAAGACTTCCTGTCCAAAATCCTGGCCCACTGACCGATCGAAAGGACAACGCTATGCGTAGTCGAGGAATGCTCAGGACGGCGGCCGTTGTGGCCGCACTCGCGCTCACCCTCAGCGCTTGTGGTGACGACGACAAGGACTCGGTCAGCACCAAGCCGGAGAAGAAGGAGTTCGCGGCCGGCTCGACGATGGAGAGGCTGCAGAAGGCGGGCAAGGTCAAGGTCGGCACGAAGTTCGACCAGCCGCTCTTCGGGGTCAAGGGCGTGTCGGGCTCGGTCGAGGGCTTCGATGTCGAGATCGCCAAGGCCATCGCGGCTGAGCTGGGGATCGAGGCGAGCGGCATCGAGTTCATCGAGTCGATCTCGAAGAACCGCGAGGACTTCATTGTGAACGGCACCGCAGACTTCATCGTGGCGACGTACACCATCAACGACAAGCGCAAGGAGAAGGTCGGTTTCGCCGGCCCGTACTTCGTTGCTGGCCAGGACATCATGGTCAAGAAGGGCGACACGGCGATCAAGGGCAAGGATGACCTGGCTGGTAAGAAGGTCTGCTCGGTCACCGGGTCGACGCCGGCCACTCGGGTGAAGGAGCAGGTCCCAACTGCGCAGCTCACCCTCTTCGGTACCTACACCGAGTGCGCCGAGGCCATGCGCAACGGCCAGGTGCAGGCGACCACGACGGACAACGTGATCCTGCTCGGCCTCATCGATGCCAACCCGGGCGAGTTCGAGCTGGTCGGCGCGCCGTTCAGTGACGAGCCCTACGGCATCGGCGTGAAGAAGGAGGACACCGACTTCCGCACCTTCATCAACGACGTGCTCGAGGCGATGTACAAGGACGGCCGCTACAAGGATGCCTACGACAAGACTCTCGGCAAGGTCCAGCCAGAGCTGCCTACCCCGCCGGCGGTCAATCGCTACTAAGTACGACGAGAGCCTCGCTAGCCCGTGGATGCCGTCCTCGACAACCTCGACGCCTTTGGCGAGGGTCTTGGCGTCACGCTGAAGCTGAGCGTGATCTCGTTCGTTCTGGCGATGCTCATCGGCTTCGTCATCGCATCGTGCCGGGTCAGCCCGGTCGCCCCTCTACGGGCGGCCGGGCTGGTCTACGTCGAGGTCTTCCGCAACATCCCGCTAACCGCCTTCTTCGCCCTCGCCGTCTTCGGGTTGCCGAAGGTGGGCTTGAACATCAGCTTCTTCAGCTTCGCAGTAATGGTGCTGTCGATGTACACCGGCGCCTTTGTGAGCGAGGCGCTGCGCTCGGGTATCAACACCGTCGCGACCGGCCAGGCCGAGGCGGCCCGCTCGATCGGTCTCACCTTCGGCCAGACGCTCCTTCTTGTGGTGCTGCCTCAGGCCCTGCGCACCGTCGTACAGCCCATTGGCAGCCTCTTCATCGCGCTGGCAAAGAACAGCTCCATTGCCTCGCTCTTCGCCGTTATCGAGCTGACATCGACCTTTGACCAGCTCACCGACCAGGAGTCCGCAACGCTGCCGCTCCTGCTCGGCACGATCGCCTGCTACCTGCTGATCACCCTCCCGGCTGGCGCGGCGACGGCGGCGGTTGAGCGACGGGTGGCGTTCAAGCGATGACCACCGCAGTGCTCTACGACCAGCTGGGCCCCCGCGGGCGACGGCGGGTGCTGATCGGCAGCGCCGTCGCCTACGCCGCGATCGCGGCTCTGGTGCTCGCAGCTGCCCTGCAGCTCGAGTCGAAGGGCCAGTTTCAGTCCCGCCGGTGGACCAACCTGGCCGATCCCGACCTCGTGCAGTTCTTGGCTAAGGGGCTGTGGGCCAACGTCAAGGCCGCCGCCGTCGCGATGGTCCTCGCGCTGGTGTTCGGCGCGTTGCTAGCGCTCGGCCGGCTCTCTCGCGCGGCCGCGGTGCGCGTCCCGGCGACCGCCGTCATCGAGCTCTTCCGCGCCCTGCCGCAGCTGCTGCTCATCCTGGCTGCGGCGATCGTGCTGCCGCGCTACGGCTTCGAGCTGCCCATCTTCGTGTATCTCATTGCCGGCCTGACGCTCTACCAGGGGGCGGTGCTCGCCGAGATCTTCCGCGCCGGCATCCTGTCGCTCGACCGCGGGCAGAGCGAGGCGTCGTACTCCGTCGGTCTGAGCTACAGCCAGACGATGCGCCACGTCGTCATCCCCCAGGCCGTGCGACGCATGCTGCCCTCGATCATCAGCCAGCTGGTGACTCTCTTCAAAGACACCTCGCTCGGCTTCGCGATCGGCTACGAAGAGCTGCTGCGCCGAGGGAAGTTCGCGACGGTGAGCTTCGGCGAGTCGCTACTGCAGATCTACCTGCTCATCGCCGTGATCTTCATCGTGGTCAACATCTGCCTGTCCCGCTTCGCCCGTTGGCTCGAGGGCCGGCAGCAACGCAAGTACGGCGCGGCAGGGGTGGCCGCTGCAGTCACCGGCGTGGAAGACCTCGCCGTACTCGACACCCGCTGACCCCCACCCGCTGACCCCCACCCGCTGACCCCCACC
>JBKJUS010000175.1:0-33998 GCA_046590575.1 Mycobacteriales bacterium
GGTCGACAGGTTGCGGGTCAGCCCACCTTGTCCGGTGGCGCAGAACGGGCAGGCCATTCCGCACCCTGCCTGGCTCGAGACGCACACCGTCACCCGATCGGGGTAGCGCATGAGCACGCTCTCCACGAGGGATCCGTCGCCGCACCGCCACAACGTCTTGCGCGTTGCGCCGTCGTCACACTCGACGTGTCGCACCGGATCGAGCAGGCGGGGTAGCAGCGCATCACCGAGTCGGTCGCGCGAATCCGCGGGGAGGTCTGTCATCGCGGTGACGTCGTCGACGTACTTGCGGTAGTACCAGGTGGCTAGTTGGTCGCCGCGGTACGCCGGCTCACCGAGCTCGACGGCGGCGGCCCGGCGCTCGTCCGCCGAGAGGTCGGCGAGATGACGGGGCGGCTTCCCGCGCCGCGGCGCGTCGAAGACGAGCGGCAGGCTCACCCGCTGTAGGGCAGCACGAGATGGTCCGGCAGTGCGCAGATCGTCGCTGGTGCCGCGGTGACGTCCATAGTCTCCCGATGGTAACGCCGTCCCGTCAGCCTGACGTCGGGGCCCACCACGACAGGAGCAACCAGACGACCGGCGCGACGACGACCAGCGAGTCGAGGCGGTCCATGATCCCGCCGTGACCGGGCAGCAGATGGCCCATGTCCTTGATGCCGATGTCACGCTTGAGCAGCGACTCCCCCAGGTCACCGATCGTGGCGCAGATGGCGACCGCGATGCCGAAGAGGACACCTTGCCACCAGGCGATGCCGACGAAGGTGGACACCACCGCGACGCCGCAGATCATGCAGGCGAGCACGCTGCCGCCGGAGCCCTCCCACGACTTCTTGGGGCTGACGCTCGGCGCCATCGGGTGCCGCCCGACGAGCACCCCGGCGGCGTACCCGCCGACGTCGCTGCAGACTGTCGTCGCGATGAACGCCGTGACCCGCGCTGGGCCGTCGTCAGGCGCTGTGAGAAGCGCCGCAAATCCGGCGAGGAACGGCACGTAGGTCGCCACGAAGATGCTCGCGGTCACGTCGCGAAGGAAGCCTGGTGCACCGTCCGGCAGCCGCCATACCAGGCACGCCAGCACGGTGGCGACAAGCCCGAAGAGAAGCGCGTCGGGCCCCCGCAGGTAGGCAAGCACGATGGACAGCGGCCCGCCGATGATGAGCGGCGGTACGGCGACCTCGATCTCCGCAGTGCGCAGCGCGCGGCTGATCTCGAGGATGCCCACTCCGATGACCCCGGCGACCACCCCCGCGAAGACCCATCGCACGGTGAAGAGCGGAACGCAGACCAGCGCGCCAAGCCCCAGACCCACGCCGATCGCGGCGGGCAGGTTGCGCCCGGCCCGGCCTGGGCCAGGGGGCCCCCCACCTCCATCAGGCACCGGCAGTGCCGCGGGGGCGGAGGTCGAATCCGGCATGCGTGCCTCGGCGGTCATGTGGTCGCTCCGGGCTGCGGGGTCGTCAGACCTCGAGCAGCTCGGTCTCCTTGTGCCGCAGCACTTCATCGATGTGTGCGGTGTACTTGTGAGTGAGCTCCTCGAGCTCCTTCTCCGCGCGGCGTACGTCGTCTTCGCCGACATCGCCGCCCTTCGACAGCTTGTCCAGCGCATCTTTGGCGTGCCGGCGAACGGCCCTGATCGCGACCCGTCCGTCCTCTCCCCGAGCCTTCGCGACCTTGATCATCTCCTTGCGCCGCTCCTCGGTGAGCTGCGGGAAGACGATGCGAATCAGCATGCCGTCGTTGGTCGGATTGACGCCGAGATCGGAGTCGCGGATCGCCTTCTCGATGGCATTCAGCGCACTTTTGTCGTAGGGATCGATGACGGCCAACCGCGGCTCGGGGATCTTGAACGACGCGAGCTGCTGTAGCGGAGTGGTCGTACCGTAGTAGTCGACGACGATCTTGGAGAACATCGCCGGGTTAGCCCGGCCAGTGCGCAGGGTCTGCAGCTCGCTCTTGGCCACCTCGACGGCCTTGTCCATCTTCTCCTCGGCCTCGAGGAGGGTCTCGTCGATCACATCTGGCCTCTCGGTCGGCTGGTGGCGGTCAGATCGCTGCGCGGTGGTCCGATGGCGATGTCAGGCGGAGAGGACCCCGACGACGGTGCCGATCTTCTCACCGCGCACGGCCCGGCCGATGTTGCCCTCACCCATCAGGTCGAAGACGACAATGGGCAGGTCGTTGTCCATGCACAGCGATATCGCAGTGGCGTCCATCACCTTGAGCCCGCGAGCGAGCACCTCGGCGTAGTCCAGGGAATCAAAGCGCACCGCGTCCGGATTCTTTCGCGGGTCCGAGTCGTACACGCCGTCGACCTGGGTCGCCTTGAGCACGGCCTCGGCACCGATCTCCAACGCCCTCTGTGCTGCGGTGGTGTCCGTGGAGAAGAACGGCGCACCCATGCCGGCACCGAAGATGACGACCCGGCCCTTCTCCAAGTGGCGGATCGCCCGCCGCGGGATGTAGGGCTCGGCGATCTGGCCCATCGTGATCGCCGTCTGCACCCGGGTGGCGACGCCACGCTTCTCCAGGAAGTCCTGCAGTGCCAGGCAGTTGATCACCGTGCCGAGCATGCCCATGTAGTCAGCGCGCGGCCGGTCCATGCCGCGCTCGGCCAAGGCAGCGCCGCGGAACATGTTGCCGCCGCCGACGACGATCGCGACCTGGGCGCCCGTCGCGACGACATCCTCGACCTGTCGAGCGACGAAGGACACGACATTGGGGTCGATGCCCAACGACTCGCTCCCGGCGAACGCCTCGCCGGAGAGCTTGAGCAGCACGCGTGACCAGCGCGGACGGACGTCAGTGGCCGCTTCCTCAGGCACAGTCATGAGACCTCCTGCGGGATCGGTACGACGGTCCGGATGAGGGAAGTCTGCCTCAGGCCTGGCCCACGCGGAACCGGGCGAAGCGGGTCACAGCCACCCCGGCCTCGTCGAGGACCTGCTTGACGCTCTTCTTGTTGTCCTTGGCGAAGGCCTGCTCGAGCAGCGTGGTCTCCTTGAAGAAGCCGGTCACCCGACCTTCAACGATCTTGGCGAGGGCAGCCTCGGGCTTGCCTTCCTCACGTGCGGTGGCCTCCGCGATCTCCCGCTCCTTGGCGACGACGTCCGCGGGCACGTCGTCGCGGCTGACGTAGACGGGAGCAAAGGCGGCAATGTGCTGCGCGACGTCCTTGGCGATCTCCGGGGCGTCGCCGGTGAGCTCGACGAGGACGCCGACCTGGGGCGGCAGGTCGGGACTGGTCTTGTGCAGATAGCTGCCGACGAAGGCTCCGTCGTACGCCACGAATCGCCGGAGCTCGATCTTCTCGCCGAGACCGGCGTTGGCCTCATCCAGGAAGGCCTTCACGTTCTGCCCCGTGCCCACGTCGGCAGCGAGAGCAGCGTCGAGGTCGGCTGGGCGCGCCGTGGCCAGCGCCTCGACGACGGTCTGGGCGACCTGGCCGAAGCGCTCCCCCTTGGCCACGTAGTCGGTCTCGCAGTTGAGCTCGACCAGCACCCCACTCGTGGCGCCGTCGAGATGAGCGCGAACAAGTCCGTTGCTGGCGCTGCGACCCTCGCGCTTGGCGACGCCCTTAAGACCCTTGACCCGCAGCTGTTCCATCGCCTTGTCGTAGTCGCCGTCGGCCTCGACGAGCGCGTTCTTGCAATCGGTCATCCCGGCGCCGGTGGCCTCGCGGAGCTTTTTGATGTCCGCAGCGCTTATGGTTGCCATGATCGTGTGGGTCCAATCCGTGTCGAGGTGACGAGACGTCGGTGAGCAGCCGCTGCGCTGCCGGGAACTACGAGGCAGGGCCCCGCAACGCCCACCAGCGACGACGAGTGCTCGGGTCGCCGTACGGCGTCGAGCTAGGGAGCGGCTGGCGCGTCCGAAGGGTCCGCCGGAGTCTCCGGTGCAGTGGCCGGCGGTTCGGTCGCGACGGCCGGGGCGGCCGAGACCTCGGTCGCCGCTGGGGCAGCCGTCGCGTCGGCGGCGGGGGTGAGGAGCTCGAGCTCCCAGTCGGCCAACGGCTCGTCCGTGGCCAGCTGACCGTCGTGGCTCGGCTTGTCGTCGCCACGGCCGGCACTAGCGTTGGCCGCCGCGCGCTGCATCAGGCCCTCGGCCACGGCGTCGGCGATCACCCGGGTCAGCAGGGTCGCCGAGCGGATCGCGTCGTCGTTGCCGGGGATCTTGAAGTCGACCTCGTCGGGGTCGCAGTTGGTGTCGAGGATCGCCACGACGGGGATGTTGAGCTTGCGTGCCTCGCCGACCGCGATGTGCTCCTTCTTCGTGTCGATGATCCACACCGCACTGGGGGTGCGGCTCATGTCGCGAAGACCGCCAAGGGTGCGCTCGAGCTTGGTCTTCTCGCGGGCGAGGACAAGCGTCTCCTTCTTGGTGAGGACGCTGATGCCGCCGGTCTGCTCGATCATCTCGAGCTCCTTCAGGCGCTGCAGGCGCTTGAAGACGGTCTGGAAGTTGGTGAGCATGCCACCCAGCCAGCGCTGGTTGACATAGGGCATGCCGACCCGCTTGGCCTCCTTCTCGATGGCCTCCTGCGCCTGCTTCTTCGTACCCACGAACAGCACGGTGCCGCCGTGCGCCACCGTCTCGCGAACGAACTCGTAGGCGCGGTCGATGTAGGACAGCGTCTGCTGCAGGTCGATGATGTAGATGCCGTTGCGCTCGGTGAAGATGTAGCGCTTCATCTTCGGGTTCCAGCGCTTCGTCTGATGCCCGAAGTGCACGCCGCTCTCGAGCAGCTGCTTCATGGTCACGACAGCCATCTAGGGCCGCACCTCTCTTTGCCCACGGGCCGCCCTCCGGCGGTCACCGCGCGCACTCGGTTTGCCGCGGCGCACGGGCGTGCGCCGCTCCTGACGTCCGCGTGCGACCGCGCCGTACCCGCGCGAGCGGGACCGGTGGCGGGCCGCCCACCGATGAAGGTGGGAGCGGGGCGTGCGAAGTCGACCCGGTCTCCCGAGCCGCTCCGCCGAGTGTACGGCGGCCGTGGGTCTCCGGTCTAACCCGTGCAGGTTCCGCGGCCGGCCGGAGGTTGGCGAACGGGCGTCCACAGATGGGTCTCCACGCACCCCGTGTCGTAGCCGCCTCCACCACCCTGGGGAGCATGAACCCCATTCTCCGAGTCTTGGTCCCCCTGCTGTGCCTCGGCGCAGCCCACCCCGGTCCCGCACACGCGAGCGAGCCATGGGTGCCCCCGCTGGCCGACGACGTCGAGGTGGTACGCGGGTTCGACCCACCGGCGCGCCGCTGGCAGCCGGGGCACCGCGGAGTCGACCTGGTGACGACACCGGGTGCCGAGGTGCGAGCCGTCGGCGCCGGCACGGTGACCTTCGCAGGAGTGCTGGCTGGACGTGGCGTCGTCACCGTCACCCACGGTCGCCTGCGCACGACGTACGAGCCGGTGACCGCCTCCGTCGGCGCTGGTGACCGCGTCGGCGCTGGCGAGATCGTCGGGCGCCTGCAGCCTGGTCACGGTCGGCCAGGTCCGGGAGCGGCGGTGCTGCACTGGGGGCTGCTGCGCGGCGTCGTCTATCTGGACCCGATGAGCCTGCTACGCCAGGGCCCGCCCCGGCTGCTCCCACACTGGGCAGCGCTCGGTGCAGCTCCCGGCTCGCAGCGGCCGACCGACTCTGCAATGGGGACGACGCTGACCCAAGAAGCACGGCTCACCCCGGTCGCGCGGTCGGGTCGCGGCAGTCCGCGTCCGGCGGGCAGGGTCGTAGCGGCGATGGCCCTGGTCACGGTCGCGGTCGCCGTACGCCGACGCGGCCCGCCATGACGGGACTCGGAGCGTCGGCGCGTCAGTCGCGCTGGTCGGCGAGCTTGCCGCGCAGCTGCAGCACCGCTTTGGTGTGCATCTGGCAGATGCGTGACTCGGTGACACCGAGCACCTGGCCGATCTCAGCCAGCGTGAGTCCCTCGTAGTAGTAGAGGGTCACCACGATCTTCTCGCGCTCGGGCAGCGTGTTGATGGCCTTGGCGAGGAGGTGCTTCGTCTCCTCGGTCTCGAACGCCATGACCGGGTCCTCGGCCTTGGTGTCCTCAAGCGTGTCGACCAGGCTGAGCTTGTCCCCGCGTTCGCCGCCGACGTTGAGCAGCTCGTCGAGGGCGACGACGTTGACGAAGGAGACCTGGCTGAAGATCTGGTGCAGGTCCTCGATGGAGATGTCGAGCTCACCGGCGACCTCGGCCTCCGAGGGAGTCCGATGCAGGCGACTCTCCAATGCGGCGTAGGCCTTCTCGACCTCGCGAGCCTTGAAGCGGACCGACCGCGGAATCCAGTCGATCGACCGCAGCTCATCGATGATCGCGCCCTTGATCCGGCTGATCGCATAGGTCTCGAACTTGATGACCCGGGCGAGGTCGAACTTCTCGATCGCGTCGATCAGCCCGAAAATTCCGTAACTGACGAGATCGGCCTGCTCGATGTTGGGCGGGAGGCCCACGCCGACCCGGCCGGCGACGTACTTCACGAGCGGCGAGTAATGCAGGATCAGCCGCTCACGCAGACCCTGGTCGGCGGTGTCCTTGAACTCGCGCCACAGCTCGGCGATCGCCGAGTCGATCTCCGCTTTGACCGCAGGATCCACGTCGGTGCGCGTACGGCCACGCGAAACCGTCATCGGGCTGCGCTCCTCACGCGCGGACTCTAGGCGCGTGGGTGAGATCGGTCATAGGACGCCTTCAGTCGGTCCGCGGAGACATGAGTATAGATCTGGGTGGTGGCGAGCGTAGCGTGCCCGAGCAGCTCCTGGACGCTCCTCAGATCCGCGCCGCCTTCGAGCAGATGCGTTGCCGCGGAGTGCCGCAGGCCGTGCGGACCGAGGTCCGGCGCATCCGGCAGCGCGGCTAGGTGGGTGTGTACGGCTCGGCGGACCGTCCGGGGGTCAATCCGACCACCCCGCTCGCCGAGAAACAGCGCCGGACCACTCAACGGCCGCAGGAGAGCCGGACGGCCGTGTCGGGTCCAGTCGTCGACGGCGCTCTGGGCGGGCACGCCGTAGGGGACCCGCCGCTCCTTGGCGCCCTTGCCCCAGACCTTGAGCAGGCGCCGACCGTGGTCGACGTCGTCGAGGTCGAGCGCACAGAGCTCGCCGACCCGCACCCCCGTCGCGTAGAGCAGCTCGAGCATCGCCCGGTCGCGCAGTCCTACCGGGGTGCCGGCGTCGGGCACGTCGAGCAGATCCGCGACCTCCTGCTCTCGCAGAATGCGAGGCAGTCGAAACTCCTTCTTCGGCGTCCCGAGGGTGGCAGCTGGATCCCGGTCGACCCAGCCGCGGCGTAACGCGTGGGCGAAGAACACCCGAGCCGCGGACGACTTGCGAGCCAAGCTCGCCCGGCTCATCCCGGAAGTCCGCAGCCGCGCCAACCAGCTGCGGATCGCCGGATGGTCGATCTGGGCGAGCTCAGTGAGCCCGAGTCGCCCAGAGTGATCAAGCAAACTGGTGAGGTCGCCCAGGTAGGCCGCGACGGTGTGAGAGGACAGTCCGCGCTCAGCGCGCAGATGCCGCTCGAACTCCGCCAGCCGGTCGACCATTCCCTCCGGCACGACAAGCGCCGGGCGGGTCGCCCTCGCCGCGCGCACCCTGCTTGGACTGACCACGCCACCGACCATGCGGAGCGCCGGCAGTCACGTCAAGCACCACCTGCCCCGCGGCGAACGCGCCGTTGCGCGGCAGCCAACCGAAACCCAGCGTCGGAAGCCTCCACCCAGCCGGCTGAGCACAGCTGGTTGAGCAGCGAGGTGACCCGCAACGCAGGCAAGCCGGCCGCCGCCGCAATCCGGTCTGGGTGCGCGAACCGCCGCACCGGCGTCGCCTCCACCACCAGTCGCGCCTCGGGCCCCAAGCCGTCCCGCGTGGATTGCGGGCCTGAGGGGCGGACAGCCGCATCGTCGCCGAATCGGCCGACGACGTCGAGCACGTCTGCTGGACCGGTCACGCAGACCACGCCCGCCTCTCGCAGCATGAGGTGGCAGCCGCCGGACATCGCGGACGTCACCGGCCCGGGCACGACCATGGCCCCCAGCCCCAACCGCTGTGCCCATCGCAACGTGCTCAGCGATCCGGAGCGCACCGCGGCCTCGACGACGACGGTCCCGCAGGACAGCGCCGCCAGGAGCCGGTTGCGGACGAGGAATCGATGGCGCATCGGCGCGCCGCCCGGCGGGGATTCGCTGAGCAGCAGACCCTCTTCGGCGATCCGGGCGAGGAGCCGGCGGTGAGCCGGCGGGTAGGCCACGTCGACCCCACACGCAAGGACCGCCACCGTGGGGGCACCCGAGGCAAGCGCCGCGCGGTGGCCGGCCCCGTCGATGCCGATCGCTCCACCGGAAACCACCGACCAGCCGTGATCGGCCAGGCCGCCAGCGATCCGGTCAGTCATATGCACGCCGTACTCGGAGGCGGCGCGCGCGCCGACGACCGCCACCGATCGTGCGGTGACGTCTCCCAGCGGAGCCGGGCCGCGCGCCCAGAGGGCGAGGGGCTCGGCGTCGAGGGCGGCCAGCCGATCCAGACTCGGCGGCCACTCGCTGTCGCCGGGGCACACGAGGCGCGCGCCGACCGCCGCGGCCCGCTCGAGGTCCGCGTGCGGGTTGACCTCCCGCAGCCGGGCGGCCGCCCGGGCGATGAATCGCGGCGGCAGCACCCGGTCCTGCCGCCGAATGCGATCCCACGCCTCTACGGGTCCCACCGCCCGGACCAGGGCACGCAGCACGTCGTCGTCAGGCTCGACCACGCGGGTGAGCGCAGCGAGGGCAAGGCGAACACCGTCCGGCGCCCGTCTCGCGTCGGTCGCTGGCCACTCCTCGGACGCCAACTCGCTCACGCGGCGACCTTGGACGACGCCCCCCGCAGAAGCATTGCCTCCTCCACGTCGTCGGCGGTCGGGACCCCATGGCCGGACAGGTCGGCGATGGTCCACGCCAACCGGTGGATCCGATCGCGCCCGCGAGCGCTGATCCGGCCGGTCGCGTGCTGGTCGTCGAGCCCACGAAGCAGACGCGGCGGTATCGGCCATCGCGTGCGCAGCTGCGGACCGGGTACGTCGGAGTTGACCCGCCATGGAGTGCCGGCAAGGCGTACGGCCGATGCCCTCCGCGCCTCGGCAACGCGGCCGGCGACCGTGACCGTGTCCTCGATGTGGTCAGACTCGAGGTAGGCACCTCGGCCCAGCGCGAAAACCTGCACCTGGATGTCGACCCGGTCGAGCAGCGGGCCGGACAGCTTGCCGAGGTAGCGTCGCCGGGCGAGCGGTGAGCACGTACAGCCGCCCGACTCGCCTGTCACCCGCACGCACTGGCAGGGATTGGCCGCCAGGGCGAGCAGAAAGCGCGCGGGGTAGGTGGCCGAGCCGTCGGCTCGCGCGATCGTGATCTCGCCGGACTCGAGCGGCTGCCGCAGACCGTCAAGCAGGCGACCGTGGAACTCCGGCGCTTCGTCGAGGAAGAGCACACCTCGATGGGCGAGCGACACGTCGCCGGGCCTGGGGATGCCACTCCCCCCACCGAGCAGAGCCGGTGGCGTGCTGGAGTGGTGCGGGTGACGGTACGGCGGCCTGGTGAGCAACGCCGCGTCTGCGGGCAGGACGCCCGCCACGGAGTGCACCGCGGTGACTTCGAGAGCGGACTCCCTGTCGAGCGGCGGTAACAAACCGGGCAGTCGGTCGATCAGCATGGTTTTGCCGGCACCCGGTGGGCCGAGCAGGAAGAGGTGATGCGCGCCGGCAGCCGCGACCTCCAGCGCCCGTCGGGCCACGGCCTGACCGAGGACGTCTCGCAGGTCGGGCGGGTCGATCTCAGGTGGCGGGGTGGCCGGAACGGGATCGACGAGCACGTCGTCCTCGACTGTCGACTCACCGCGGAGCCATCGGAGCAGGGCCGAGAGGTGACGCACCCCCGTCACGCACGCGCCCGGGACGAGAGCGGCCTCTGCCGCGTTAGCCGCCGGCACCACGACCCGTCCGACTCCGGCACGGGTGGCGGCCAGCACAGCAGGCAGCACGCCGCGGACCGGACGTACGCGGCCGTCGAGTCCCAGCTCGCCAAGAAGCACGAGACCGGAGAGCGATGCCGTGGGCACCACCCCGGCCGCAGCGAGGATGGAAACCGCGACAGCGAGGTCGTACGCACTGCCTGACTTGCGCAAGGTCGCCGGACTCAACCCGACCGTCATGCGCCGCTGCGGCCATGCCTCGCCGCTGTTGACGATGGCCGCGCGCACGCGATCTCGGGCTTCGTGCAGAGCCGTGTCAGGAAGACCGATCAGGTGCATTCCGGGGAGTCCGTTGGCGAGATGCGCCTCCACCTCGACCAAGTGGCCGGCGACTCCGACCAACGCCACCGACCAGGCCCTGGCCAGCGACACTAGAACGCCTCCCGAAGGTGGGTGACCTTGGCAGCGCCCTTGTCAGGGTGTCGAACCTCGACGACATCGAAACTGAGGTTGCTAGGTCCCGAGTCGACGTACCCCCGCTCCCGCAGCCAGATCGTGGCGAGCTCGCGGATCTTCCTCTGCTTCTGCAGCCCCACAGCCTCGGCCGGCTCGCCGAACCGGTCGGAACTGCGCGTCTTCACCTCGATGAAGGAGATCACCTCGTCGCGCGTGGCGATGATGTCGATCTCCCCGTCGGCGCACCGCCAGTTGCACTCGAGGATCTCGTATCCGTCGTCCATCAACCGACGCATCGCCACGCGCTCGCCGTAACGTCCCAGTCCATCCTGCGCCTGCATCGCACCCTCCTCGCTCGCACTCCCGAGGATCTGACGGTAGGGAGCGCGGAGGGTGTCGCGGTGGCGCGTTCGGGGATCTGTGGAGAAGTACTAACGAGTGGTGTCGACCTCGCCGTCCGGGTGGCCCGGTACGACGTGCGCGACGCGGACGGCGCTGTCGCCCGACGCTGGTGCTGCGGCGAGCAGTGCAGACGACTCGGCCTCGTCCGGTACGACGTCCGCCGGATCTGGCTCGGCCTTCATCTGGTTGGCCGACGGGGGACGTCCCCCGTCGGACGGGGTCTCGGGGCTGACACTCACGGTGACCTCCTTGTCGGCGCGACAGGTCTACCCGCACCCGCTCAGAGAATGCCGAAACCCCATAGAAGAGCGCCGCCGATGATGACAATGCCGGCGACGAGGATCGCGATGTCAGTGGTGCGCGGCCCGCGGTAGCGGCGCGTCGCGTTGAAACCCACGCTGAGCTAGCCGCCGATCTGGAGGTCGCTCTTCGCAAGCTCCTCCACGTTGACGTCCTTGAAGGTCACCACGCGGACGTTCTTCACGAAGCGGGCCGGGCGGTACATGTCCCAGACCCACGCATCGGCCATCGAGACCTCGAAGAAGACCTCGCCATCGGCGTTGCGCACCTGCAGGTCCACGGAGTTGCACAAGTAGAACCGGCGCTCCGTCTCCACGACGTAGGTGAAGAGCCCGACGACGTCTTTGTACTCGCGATAGAGCTGCAGCTCCATCTCGGTCTCGTACTTCTCGAGGTCCTCGGCGCTCACCTACAGGTTCTCCTCGAGATCGGGGTACTCGTCGACGTCGACGAGGCGGCCATCATCTCGCACGTTAGCGAAGCTGCGCCGGTGCTCGGGGCAGGGGCCGTGCTCGCGCAGCGCTGCGGCGTGCTCGGCGGTGCCATATCCCTTGTGCCGGGCGAAGTTGTATGCCGGGTAGACCTCGTGCATCTCGATCATCATCCGGTCGCGGGTCACCTTGGCCACCACGCTCGCGGCGGCGATGCACGCCGCGACCCGATCCCCCTTCCACATAGCCAGACCGGGCACCCCCAGACCCCGCACCGGGAACCCGTCTGTGAGCACGTAGTCAGGCGGCGGGTCGAGGACGGCCAGCGCGCGACGCATTGCCGCGACGTTGCAGCGGTGCAAGCCGAGCCGGTCGACCTCCGCGGCCGGTACGACGACGGCCCACCAGGCCACCGCCCGGCGTACGACCTGGGCGTAGACACGCTCACGGGCCGCCTCGGTGAGCAGCTTGGAGTCGGCCAGCCCCGGCACGTGGCCTTTCTTGCCCTCAGGCAGCAGGACGGCCGCAGCGACCAACGGGCCTGCACACGCACCCCGGCCGGCCTCATCGGCGCCGGCGATACGCGCGAATCCGCTGCGCCGCAGCGCGCGCTCATAGCCCCAGAGTCCGGCGTCACGGCGTACGGCAGTCGGGGTGGGCTGCGACGCTGAGGCCGACGTGGCCCGGTGGGGAAGTGCCGGTGCCGTCACGCCCTGCCGCGGCGGCGGCGCCAGCGTCGGCGGACCCCCCGCTGCAGCAGGTGGAGCGGCACGGCGCCGACGGCGCCCAGCACGGGTGGCAGGGCGACGAGGGACCAGGGGGTGGTCGGCAGGCTCACGGTGCCCGCGGGACCGAGCGCGCCCTTGGTCCCCTCGAGCTGCGGCGGGACTTTCAACCCCTTGAAGTTGCCGGGCGGCCAGATCACGACGAACGCCCGGCCGATGACTTTGTCCGCCGGCACAGTGCCCTTGGCTCTCGAGTCATCCGAGGCGCCGCGATGGTCGCCCATCACGAAGAGCTTGCCTGCTGGCACGACCTCCGGGCCGAACTCCCGCTCGTCGTTCTCGAAGACGTACGGCTCGTCGATCGCTTCGCCGTTGACCGTCACCCGACCCTGGTCACAGCAGGCGACGGTGTCGCCGGGGACGCCGATGACCCGCTTGATGAAGTCCTTCTCACCCGGCGTGCCGAGGCCGAGTGCTTGCAGCACCTTGCGCCGCCCGCTGTCGAACGCGTTGGCCGGCGGCGGCACGATCGTCTCGGGGGTGAAGGAGTCCAGGCCGTTGAATACGACGACCTCACCGCGGTGGATGTCCCGGAACCGGTAGACGAGCTTGTTGACCAGCACCCGGTCCTTGATCTGCAGGGTGTTCTCCATCGACCCGGACGGGATGAAGAAGGCCTGAATGAGGAACGCCTTGATGAGCAGGGCCAAAGCGAACGCGATCACGAGGAGCACCGGCAGCTCGCGCAAGAACGAGCCCTGCTTCTTCTTCTTCTTCGCAGCGGGGGCGGCGAGTGGCGCGCCGTCGTCCGTCGTCACGGCAGTCGTGGCGTCCTCCTCGGCCGGTGCGGCAAGCACCGGAAGGGCGCCCGCGTCGGGCCTCGGCGAGCTGATCGCCTCAGGCCCCTCTGCCACGGGAGAACGCGCAGACTCGCCGTCGAGTGCCCGGCTGGGCATCTCGGTCGACACAACCGGTCTCGGCGGCAGGGGGTGGGCGACCGGCGGCGGTGTCGGGTACGCCGGCGAGCCCGGCAGTCGGGGCGGCTCCTCCGGCATCACCGTCGGGAACGGCGCTCGGGGAGGGCTAATCGGCGGATCGGCCTGCGATCCGTCGGGAGAGTTGTCGTCGACCATGCGAGAAGCCTAGACGCGGAGAGCCGGCGCCTAAGCCTTGGTGGCGTCGTCCTGGCGAACGACGGCGTCGCGCTTCTCCTTGATCTTCGCCTTCTTGCCGCGGAGGTCACGGAGGTAGTAGAGCTTGGCCCGGCGCACATCACCGCGGATGACGACCTCGATCTTGCTGATGATCGGCGTGTGCACCGGGAACGTCCGCTCCACACCGACGCCGAAGCTCACCTTGCGCACGGTGAAGGTCTCGCGAATCCCGCCACCCTGGCGCCGGATGACCACACCCTGGAAGACCTGCACGCGCTCGCGGTTGCCCTCCACGACGCGGACGTGCACCTTGAGCGTGTCGCCCGGCCGGAAGTCGGGGACGTCGCTGCGCAGTGATGCGGCGTCGACGCTGTCGAGAGTCTGCATGACCGGTCGCTTTCCTTGGGCACGCGGCACGAGGACCGGGCGCGAGAACTGCAGGGGGCGCCGCCGTACGACGGGCGCAGCCGCCTAGTCTGCCACAGCTTCCGGCTCCCCCGGAAACCCGTGGCTCCACACCTGGCGGTCCCGCTCGGTCAGGTCGACCCGGTCGAGCAGCTCCGGACGGATCGTTGCCGTACGCCGCAGCGCCTCGTCACGGCGCCAGCGGGCGATCGCAGCGTGGTCGCCGGAGAGCAGCACGGGGGGTACGTCGCGGCCGTCCCACGTGGCCGGCCGGGTGTAGACCGGGCCTTCGAGCAGACCGCTCGAGTGGCTGTCGTCGACGATGCTCTCCGCGTTTCCGACGACACCGGGTAGCAGCCTGGTCACCGCCTCGACGATCACCAGCGCAGCCACCTCTCCGCCGGCGAGCACGTAGTCACCGAGAGAGACCTCGTCGTCGGCCCAGGCGTCAAGCACCCGCCGGTCGATGCCCTCGTAACGGCCGCAGAGGATCGCCAGCCAGGGCTCCGTCGCCAGCTCGGCGACCAATGCTTGGTCGAGCAGTCGGCCGCTCGGCGTCGGTACGACGAACCGCGGCCGGCGCACCCCCTCGGGCCCACCCCCGTCGACAACGGCTTGCAGCGCGGCGTACCAAGGCTCCGGCTTCATGACCATGCCAGGGCCGCCACCAAACGGCGCGTCGTCGACCGTGCGGTGGACGTCCACCGTCTGCGCCCTGAGGTCGTGGACCCGCACGTCGACGAGGCCGCGCGCACGGGCCTTGCCGAGCAGGGACACATCGAGCGGGGCGAAGTACTCGGGAAAGATCGTGACGACGTCGACCTGCACGACAGCTGCCTACGCGCTGGGAGCGTCGGGCCCGGATGGGGCGCCAAGGTCGAGCAGACCGTCGGGTGGATCGACGACCACCCGGCCGGCGGCAATGTCCACCGTGGGCACCATGGCGGCGACAAAGGGGATCAGCACTTCGCCCCCGTCGGTGCGACGAATGGCCAACAGGTCGGCACCAGGCGTGTGGACGACCTCGGCCAGTTCCCCGAGAACGGTGGCGTCGGCGAGCTCCACCCGCAGCCCGACGAGCTCATGGCTCCAGTACTCGCCCGGCCCGGCTTCCCCTGTGGTCGAAGAATCGACAACGAGCATCGTGCCGCGCAGAGCCTCCGCGGCGTTGCGGTCGGCTACCCCGGCAAACGCCACCAGCAACCGGCCATGATGGGGTCGAACCGAGAGGATCTCCAGCGCGCCGCGGTCCGGGTCGGAGTCCAAGCGCGACCCGACGACGAAACGCCGCTCAGGATCATCGGTGCGGACGTCCACGCTGACCTCGCCGCGGACTCCGTGCGCCTTGCCGATGCGGCCCACGACGAGCTGCACGACGGTGGCTACCGGCGCTCGTCCGCGTCGAGGACGTCGACCCGGATCCCTCGTCCGCCGACCGCGTTGATGACCGTCCGCAAAGCCTTGACCGTTCGGCCATTGCGACCGATCACCTTGCCGGTGTCATCAGGGTGCACGCGAATCTCCAGCGTCGTACCACGCCGCCCGCTACTGCGCTCGACCTGCACATCGTCAGGGTGCTCGACGATGCCCTTGACCAAGTGCTCGAGAGCGTTCTCGAGCACTTACTCAGCACTCTCGACGGGCGCGTCGACAGGCGCGTCGGTGGGCGTTTCGGTCGCAACCTCAGCAGCCGGAGTGTCCTCAGGAGCGGGCGTCTCTGCCACTGCAGCCTCGGCGGGCTCGGCGGCCGGTGCGTCCGCAACCTCGGCGGCCGGTGCGTCGGCAACCGGAGCTGCACCAGCCTCGGGGGTCGCGGCGTCGGGAGCGTCAGTCTTCTCAGCCTTGGGGGTCTTGGCCTTCTTCGACGGCTTCTCCTCCGCGAGGTCGGCCTCCGCGCCGCCCTTGGCGGCAGCTTCGAAGGTAGTCTTCTTGTCGGCCTTTGCCTCCTTGACGAGCATGGGCGGCGGAGCTGGCTCACCCTTGAACTTCTGCCAGTCGCCGGTCACCCGCAGCAGCGCCTGCACGGCCTCGGTCGGCTGCGCGCCGACACCGAGCCAGTAGGCGGCACGCTCGCCGTCGATCTCGATGAAGGAGGGGTCCTCCTTCGGGTGGTACTTGCCGATCGTCTCGATCGAGCGACCGTCGCGCTTGGTCCGGCTGTCGGCGATGACGACGCGGTAGTAGGGCGCGCGCATCTTGCCCAGGCGCATGAGCTTGATCTTGGTGGCCACGTGCGGAGAGCTCCTTGAGTAGGGGTGGTGCGTCTCGCGCTGAGCGGGTGGGGACCGCTGCGGCGCGGTGATGCGGGTGCCGCGCGAGGTGGGTAGAGGGCCACGACGTGCGGGACGTGCGAGCGTTCAGTGTGCCAGATGCGACGCCGTACGGCGGAATCCGCTCACTGTGCCGACCAACTCGTGCCCTCAAAAGGTTGTGGGGGGGGCGAAAATCCGCCGAGCTGCGGCCTCCGGTGTCATCTATGACACGCCTGACCGCAGCTCGGTCGGGGGACGTGGCCGGGGTGGTCAGCGGCCGGGGTGGTCAGCGGCCGGGGTGGTCAGCGGCCAGGGCCGTTGCCGCCGGGGAGCTGGGGGAAACCGGGCGGGAGCCCCCCCGGGAGGCCCCCCGGGAACCCGCCAGGCGGCAGGCCGGGTGGCCCGGACGGACCGCGCTTGCCCTTCCCTTTCTTGCCTTTCTTGTTCTTCGGTCGGCGCATGCCCGGCAAGCCCATGCCGCCGGCCATCACCTTCATCATCTTGCGAGCCTCGAAGAAGCGGTCGACGAGCTGGTTGACCTCGGTGACGGGTACGCCGGAGCCCTTGGCGATGCGCAGCCGGCGCGAGCCGTTGATCAGCTTGGGGTCGCGGCGCTCCTGCGGAGTCATCGACCGGATGATCGCGGCCACCCGGTCGAGGTCGGCGTCGTCGATGGAGTTGAGCTGCTCCTTGATCTGACCCATCCCGGGAAGCATGCCGAGGATCGAGGTGAGCGAACCCATCTTCTTGACCTGCAGCATCTGCTCGAGGAAGTCCTCAAGGTCGAAGTCGTCGCCGCCGGTGAGCTTGGCCGCCATCTTCTCGGCCTGACCGGCGTCGAAGTGCTGCTCGGCCTGCTCGATCAAGGTCATGACGTCACCCATGCCAAGAATGCGCGAGGCCATCCGCTCTGGATGGAAGACGTCGAAGTCCCCGAGCTTCTCCCCCGTCGACGCGAACATGATCGGCCGCTCGCACACCTGGGCGATCGACAGCGCCGCGCCGCCTCGTGCGTCGCCGTCGAGCTTGGTGAGAACTACACCGTCGAAGCCGACGCCTTCGGCGAAGGCGCGAGCCGTCGTGACGGCGTCCTGACCGATCATCGCGTCGACGACGAAGAGGATCTCGTCGGGCTGCACGGCGTCGCGGATGGCCGACGCCTGACCCATCATCTCCTCGTCGATGCCCAGCCGACCCGCCGTGTCGACGACGACCACGTCGTAGCCGAGTCGTCTCGCGTGCTCGACCGAGTCACGGGCGACGCGCACCGGGTCGCCGACCGAGCGGCCCTGCAGCTCGAGAGCACCGCCGTACGCCGCCTCGCTAGCGCCGCGCTCCGGCGCGAAAACCGCGACGTCGACCTGGCCGGCGACGACCTCGAGCTGGTCGACAGCGTTGGGTCGCTGAAGGTCGCACGCGACGAGCAGTGGCGCGTGACCCTTCGCCTTGAGCCATTTACCGAGTTTGCCGGCAGCAGTGGTCTTGCCGGCACCCTGCAGACCGGCGAGCAGGATGACAGTCGGCGGGGTCTTGGCCAGGCGCAGCGTGCGCGTCTCCCCGCCGAGGATGCCGACCAACTCGTCGTTGACGATCTTGATCACCTGCTGCGCAGGGTTAAGGCTCTGACTGACCTCTGCTCCGGTGGCCCGCTCCTTCACCGCCGCGGTGAAGGCTTTCACCACTGGCACGGCCACGTCGGCCTCGAGCAACGCGATGCGGATCTCCCGCAACGTCGCGGCCACGTCCTCCTCGGAGAGACGACCCTTGCCGCGCAGCTTGGTGAAAACCGTCTCGAGCCGGTCGGAGAGTGTGTCGAACAAGACCTGTTCCTATCGTGGACGAACCCGGGAAACTCGTTGACCCCACAGGGATGCACAGCGTATGCGCTGTTCCGCTGGCCGGCTTCGGCGTACTCCCCGGCTTGGCAAACCCTCGGCTACTCCCCCAGGAGCTCCCGGGGCAGCACCTTGCCGGCGGCGTTGCGCGGCAGCGCTTCGACGAAGACGACGTCGCGCGGCACCTTGTGCCGGGCCAGCTCCCGGCGGACGAGGTCGCGCACGTCGTCTGCGCTCATCACCACTCCTGGTCGGCGTACGACGACGGCACGCAGCCGCTGCCCGAAGTCGTCATCCGGCACGCCGACAACTGCTGCCTCGACGATGTCGGGATGCGCCGACAGGAGGTCCTCGACCTCACCTGGGTACACGTTCTCGCCACCGGAGACCACCATGTCGTCCGCCCGGCCGACGACGAAGAGTCGACCGGCGTCGTCCAGTCGGCCGAGGTCGCCGGTCACCTGCACGTCGCCGTCGTGACGGGTGCGGGAGCCGTCCGTGTACGCCGCCACGGCGACCTGAGTGCACACGCCAATCCGGCCGACTTCGCCGGTCGACACGCCGCGTCCCAGGTCGTCGACGAGCCGCAGAGTCACGCCGGGCACCGGCCGTCCCGCCGTACCGGGCGCGGACCGGAGGTCCTGCGGTCCGGCGACGGTGATCCAGCCGGCCTCGGTGGAGCCGTAGAGGTTGAAGGTGTCGCCGAACCGCTCGAGACAGCGTTCCGCAAGCGAAGCCGACAGCGGCGACCCGCTCAGGATGACCGCACGCAGCCCCGGCAAGTCGGCCGGGTAGTCGAGCAAGCGCTGCACGACCGCGGGAACCGTGACCAGCACCTCGACGCCGTCAGCGCGCATGCGCGTGGCCAGCCGCTCGGCGTCGGTGCTCCGGTCGAGGATGCAGGTCGCGCCCAGGGCGAGCCCGACTGAGAAGTGCGCCCAGCCCCAGGCGTGGAAGAGCGGCGCCACCACCAGGGTGCGCTGGCCGGCGCGGAGCGGCAGCGTCTCGATCAGGTTGACCATCGCGGCCGCGGCGCTCGAGGTCTCCCGGGAAGCACCCTTGGGTCGCCCACTCGTGCCGGACGTGAGGATGATGTGGCGACCGACTCGGGTGGCCTTCGGCGGACGAACCGGCATCGAGGTGGCCGCCTCGGCAAGCAGTGCTGCCACATCCACCCGCACCGCGGCAGCTGCCGACGCGGCGACCGACAAGTCGGCGTCGTACACGAGCACCGCCACCTGCTCCCGCTCGACGCAGTCGGCCAGCTGGGGTCCGGCGAATCCCGTGTTGAGGTAGACCACATCAGCACCGAGGCGCCCTGCAGCAACCATCGCGGCGACGAAGCCGCGGTGGTTGCGACACAGGATCCCCACGGATGCCCGAGGGCCCGCGCCTCGTTGGGCGAGAGCGATGGCGACCGCGTCGACGAGGCGGTCGAGCTCGGCATAGGTGAGCGTGCCATCGTCGTCCACGACGGCTGGTCGGTCGGCGTGCAGCGCAGCGCCGGAGGCGACACCGGCCGCGAGGCCGAACCCGTACCGACGCAGCGCGGCCGCCGCGCCCACGAGCCGGTCCGGTCGCGCCGGCCGGATGACGCCGGCCCGAGCGAGGACGGCCACGGTGTGCCATGCGTGCTTTCCAGGGAATCCGACCACCGCGGCACCGTATCGGGCGGCGAACCGAACGGTGCAGGACGGGGTACCCGCTAGCGACGAGACATAGGTGGCGGTACGACGATGTGGTGCTCGAACGCGAACGCCGTGGCTGCCGACCTCGTCGCCACGCCGATCTTGCCGAAGATGTTCGACAGGTGCCGGGAGACCGTCTTGGTGCTGAGACACAGATCGCCGGCAATGTCTCTGTTGGTGTGGCCGGCGGCTACGAGGCGCAGCACTTGAGCCTCTCGCTCGGTCAGGCCGGCCGGCAGGGTCGGCTGGTCGAACTGATGGACCGGTAGGTCGGCGACCCGTACGCCGAGTTGGGCGAAAATCACCTCGGCGGCAGCGAACGACGCAGCGGCGTCTTCATCCTCACCGAGGTCACGCAATGACTGCCCAAGGATCGTCCGCGACGTCGCCACCTCGTAGGGGACGTCGAGCTCCTGCCAGTGGGCCAAGGCTCGCCGGATGGACGCGCCGGCCGCCGCTGGCTCCCCCAAGGCGAGGTGGAGTCGCGCTCGCGCGGTCAGCGCTGCGGCGAGCAGCACCACCGCATCGACGTCTCGCGCAATCGATTCGAGCTCTTCGACGGCAGCCGATGCGGCCGCCACATCTCCTGCCGCCACGGCGATCTGCGCCCGAGCGGGCAGAAGCCGAGCCCGCATCAGCCGATTCCAGGGCTGGTCGTCGAGTGCTTGGCTGATGGTGCTCGTCGCCTCGTCGATCCGTCCCTGCGCCAGGCGCAAGAGAGCTACGCCGGGGAAAGCGCGTCCGCACAGCTCCTCGGCTCGACGGAAGGCCGCTTCCGCGCCGTCGAGATCCCCAAGACGGCGCCTGATGTCGCCGACCTCGGCGTGGGCCGCGCCGGCGTTGGGCACATGGCTGCCGGCGAGCTCGACGCAGGCCTGCTCGGCCTGCCGGGCGGCCTCGGCGAGTTCCCCCCGCCAACCCAGCGCGGCCGCTCGGTGGACCCGGCAGATGCCGGGGAAAATGCCGAACGGATGCC
This sequence comes from Mycobacteriales bacterium, assembly GCA_046590575.1. Taxonomy (GTDB): domain Bacteria; phylum Actinomycetota; class Actinomycetes; order BP-191; family BP-191; genus DATLNF01. The sequence goes on from JBKJUS010000175.1 coordinate 20,563, forward strand.
GCTGGGCCCACCGCGACGTCGCCTCTGTCCACTCGGCCGCCCGGCGCAGATCGCCGAGCTCCTCGCATGCCCCGATGAGGCTGCAGTAGACCTTGCCGGTGGAGTAGGGGCCGAGCCGGCCCTCTACGGCGAAGAGCATCGCCTCATCCAAGTGGGCCATGCCATCGGCGGGCTCACCTTGGGAGATCAGCACCCGACCCAGGGTCTGCAGGGCTTCGGCCTCGAGATCGACGGATCGAAGCCGACGGCCGAGGTCAATGCAGGTTCGGGCGAGGGTTGCGGCTCGCCCGAGATCACCCGCGCCGTGCGCGCACTCCGACTCGCGCAGGAGCATGGCGCCGTACTCCTGGCAGTCCTTGTCCTCCGCGAGCGCACGGCGGGCCCGACGCAGCCAGCCCGATCCGATCGCCGGACGGGCGCGCATGCCGTAGTGCTCGTAGAGCCACACAGCGCACTGGCCCGCCGCGCGGCGGTCGCCCGCCTCGTCGTAGAGCTGGTAGGCCCGTTCGCGCGCAGCGATGCACTCGTCCAGGCGGCCGAGCCACCACGCAGCCTCGGCCGCGACGTCGAGACGCTCAGCCTCCGTGCCGTCTTCGGCGACGAGCGCGGCGTCGTACGCCGTCTGCCAGTCGTGCCGCCCCCGCGCCGCCTTCGCGACGACCAGGCTGTGACCTCCCACGGCGTTCCCCTTTGCCGTGACCAACCTAGGGGACGAGGGCGAGCCGGGACGCGATGTTCTCGAGGACGGGCCGGATCTCCGCCGCCGGACTGAACTCCAGGAACGTCACGCCCTCGTCCGTCCTACCCGTGTGACCCCCGGGCCAGTAGTAAAGGTCTCCGGCCGCGCTCGTCTCCTCGGTGCCGTCGGCGTACCTGATGTGGATCGACCCGCTCAGGATATAACCCCAGTGCGGGCACTGGCAGAGGTCGTCCTTCAACCCCACGAGGAGTGGGGCGAAGTCGACGCCAGGCGGCAGTTCGATGGAGCGGACCAGCTGCCCGCCCCAGTCGATGCCCCTCGTCTCGATGCCGTCGAGTGCCATCTCGATCGGGATGTCCGTGACCTGTGCTCGCATGGTGTGCCTCCAGTGACGCCGGGACCACCCCGGTCGGCGCCGATCGTCTGGCACGGTGGCCGCACCCCGCATCGGGCGGATCGTCCATTCCGCCCGCGGTACGAGATCGCGAAGGTGGGGTGTTCGCCCCACTGACTCTCGCAACTTTGGGGTCTTCGGCCGATGGCGTCGTCGTAGCCTGTCAGCGACGATGCAGCCATGACAGGTGCTGAGCTCCCTTCCGCTGCTGGCTCCCCCGACATCGCCCGGCTCATCGAGCTCGGACGGGACCGGGAAGCAGCCGAGCTCGGCGCCGCCCGACGACCCCGACACATCGAAGGAGAGCTCATGAACCCGCTCGACCAGTTCGACCAGCTGGGTCCGGCGCTCGGAGCGGTCATGGCGACCATTACCCCTGACCAGCTGAGTCGGACCACGCCATGTCACCAGCTCTCCGTCGGCGGCATCGTCGAGCACATGCTCGCCGGAGCCACCGGCTTCGCCGCGGCGTTCCGGGGCGTCGAGGCGAGCGAAGCTGCGGTGCCGCCGACCGAAGATGAGCTGCTCGCGCTCATCGGTCCGGCGCTCGGGGAGCTCGGCGCGGCGATGCACTCACCGGGCGCGCTCGAGCGGACCATCGTGGCGCCCTTCGGTGTCGTCCCCGGAGATACCTTTGCCCGCTTTGTCGTGCTGGATGGCCTCGTGCACGGCTGGGATCTCTCCGTCGCCACCGGGCAGCCCTACGACCCGCCAGCGGACGTGATCGCCGCTGTGCGCGATTTTGCCCAGGAGGCTCTGGCCGGCCTGCGCGATGGCGACACCTTCGCCGCCGCGGTCGAGCCACCGGCCGGGGCTACGCCGATCGAGCGGCTAGCTGCCTTCACCGGCCGCACAGTGCCCGTCGCGTAGCCCTCGGGTCACCAGGCCGTGGGGGCGTAGTCCTTGAGGAAGCAGCCGTAGAGGTCCTCGCCGAGCTCGCCGCGCACGATCGGGTCGTAGACACGGGCGGCGCCGTCAGCGAGGTCGAGCGGCGCGTGGAAGCCCTCGTGTGCGAGCCGCGCCTTCGTCGGGTGCGGGCGCTCGTCAGTGATCCAGCCCGTGTCGACGCTCGTCATGAGAATGCGGTCGGTGAGCATCTCCTCGGCGCTGGTGCGGGTGAGCATGTTCAGCGCCGCCTTGGCCATGTTGGTATGCGGGTGGCCAGGCGCTTTGTAGCCCCGCGTGAACTGCCCTTCCATCGCCGACACGTTGACGACGTAGGTACGTCGCGCGGATGACGCTGCCATCGAGGGCCGCAACCGGCTGACCAAGATGAACGGCGCGGTGATGTTGCACAGCTGCACTTCAAGCAGCTCCAGCGCGTCGACCTCGTGCACCCGACGGGTCCAGCTGTTCACCGCATCGAGGTCAGGCACCAAGCCGCCGGCGTCGATGGCCGTCTGCGCGGCGACCCGGTCAAGCGACGCGGATCCGCTCGTCAGCGCGAGAGCGGTGAGCTCGTGCGCACTCCAGGTGCGGCCGGCCGGCTCGCCGCCGCCGCCGAATGCCTCCATACGATCGCCGGCTGCAAGCAACATCGTGGATTCCGAGGCGTGGGGCACCCGTCGCTGGGCGCCAGGATCTTGGTGCGGGAGCCCGGTGAGAACTGGGACATGCGCACGGTCGGTGCGACCGAGCAGCACCACGTCCGGCCCTGCTCCTGACGTCAACGAGCCAGCGGGCAGCGGTCCTGCCTCGGCAGCGACCAGGTGGGCGTAGGACCCGGGCGATCGACGTACGGTCTGCGCGGCGTTGTTGATGAGGATGTCGAGCGGCCCCTGCTCGGCGACCGAGTCGGCGAGCGCGATGACCTGCTGCGGGTCGCGCAGGTCGATGCCGACGATGCGCAGCCGGTGTATCCACTCAGCGCTGTCCGGCATGGCACTGAACCGGCGTACGGCGTCCTGGGGAAACCGCGTCGTGATCGTCGTGTGCGCCCCGTCTCGAAGCAGTCGCAGGGCGATGTACATGCCGATCTTCGCCCGACCGCCGGTGAGCAGTGCCCGTCGGCCGGACAGATCTGCGCGCGCCTCGCGCCGGCTCCAGTTGAGCTCCGCGCACGGTGGGCAGAGCTGGTGGTAGAAGGCGTGCACCTGGTGGTAACGGCGCTTGCAGGTGTAGCAGGCGCGCGGCCGGTGCAAGGTGCCGACGCTCACCGCGTCGGTCGGCGCCGTCAACGCGATGCCCCGCGTCTCGTCGTCGATGCGGTCCGGAGCTGCCGTCGCGGTCGCGGCGGTGATGGCCCGGTCGGCCGCCTGCCGCTCCTTGCGTCGGCGCACCTTCATGCTCTTGAAGATCCCGGCCGTAGCCTGGCGCACCCGAAACGCGTCGGGATGCTCGACCGGCAGCCGGTCGACTTCGGCGAGGACCTGCAGGCAGACCGCAAGACGGTCCGGGTCAATCCCCCACGTCACTGCGGGTGGTGTCGAAAGGTGGTCCAGCATCGGACCATCATCCCGCACCCGCTCGTGGTCTTCGACGCGCTGCTGCTCCGAACATCGTTGCGGGGAGCCCGGCGGTCGCCCTGACGACCGCAGAACTCCCCACAATTCGAGAGAGGCCAGCGGGCGGGTGGCACCGGGAGAAGCGGGCGAGGCGGGCGAGGCGGGCGAGGCGGGCGAGCGCTAGCCCGGACCGGGCGAGCTAACCGATGGGCGCCGGGACCGGGCGATCCACCTCGGCATGCGGCAGAGACGGCTCGACCCGGAGCAGCCTCGCCGCCCAAGTCGGGAGGTACCAGTTCCACGCGCCCATCAGTGACACGAGGGACGGCACCAGCAGCGACCGCACCACCGTCGCGTCAAGCAGGATGCCGAACCCCAACGCTGTCGCGAAGAGCTTGTTGTCGGTCCCGGGTGCGCTGGCGAGCGATCCGAAGGCGAGGAAGAGGATGAGCGCGGCGCTGGTGACCAGTCGGCCGGTCCGGCCCACGCCCTCGATAATCGCTGTGTCGGTCGAGGCCGACGCGTCGTACTCCTCACGAACTCTGGCCAAGATGAACACTTCGTAGTCCATCGACAGCCCGTAGAGGAACGCGAAGACCATCAGGGGGATCCAGAAGGTGATCGCCCCAGTGGGCGCGATGCCAAAGACCGCCTCCGAACCGTGCCCGAGCTGCCAGAACCACACCACGGCGCCGAACGTCGCGGCGATGGAGAGGAGGTTGAATGCCACCGCCTTGAGCGGCAGCAACAGCGAGCGAAACGCCCGGACGAGCAAGACGTAGGTCAGCAGGATGATGAGGGCGAAAACCAGCGGGAAGTTGCCGTAGACGGCTTTGCCGAAGTCGACCTGGCCGGGCCCGATACCGGCCATGCCGCGCACGCCGGGCGTGTCCGTGATGACCTTCCGCACCTCCCGGACCACTTCGAGTGACGTGTTGTCGACCGTCTGCGCCTGCGGTACGACGACGATGATCGACTTGCCGTCCCGAGTCGACGCCGTGCCGCCGTCGACCACCACCTGAGCGACCCCGTCTACCCGCCGGATCGCCGCCGCCACTGTCGCCTCGCTGCCGGCGTCGACTATCACCTCCATGGGCGTGACGGTGCCATCCGGCACACCACCAGCCTTGAGGTCCTCGAACGCCTCGTACGCCGGTCCGGCGCTGGCCAGCGAGTCGGTCCTCGGGAGACCGATCTTGATCTGGAACAACGGCGCCAGGAGCAGACCGAGAATCGCCAGCGCGCCGGCCGCCGCCAGCCAGCGGCGACGCACGACGAAGGCGGCCCAACGGGTCCAGCCGTGGCTGGCCGTGCCCTCCTTGCGGATACGTGGCCAGTCCACCCGCGGCCCGATGCCGCCGAGGATCGCCGGCAGCAGCGTCAAAGACGCAGCGACGCTGATGAGCGGGATGAGCATGCCGACGATGCCCATGCTCCGCAGGAAAGGCACCGGCAACACGACGAGCGCGACCAAGCCGATCGCGACGGTCACCCCGCTGAACACCACCGCGTGCCCCGCCGTCTCCATCGCCGCGACGACTGCCTCGTGGTTGTCCCGACCGTGGGCGCGCTCCTCGCGCCAGCGAGTGACGATGAGCAGCGAGTAGTCGATGGCCACTCCCAAGCCGATCAACGCGGCCAAGAACTGGACGATGAACGACACGTCCATAAACGTCGTGAAGACCAACATGGCCAGGAAGGTCGCCATGATGGACACCGCGGCGACGACCAGCGGCAGCAGGGCGAGGAACGACGCGAAGACGAAGAGCAGCACCGCGAGCGCCCCGAGCCCGGCGATAAACGCCTCGGACAGTGCGCTGGTCGACTCGCCCGAGTCGACGTCGGTGTACGCGAGGGCGCTGTAACCGGTGACGGCAGGCTCCGCGCCGGACGGCGCGTTCTTCTCCAGTGCGACCTTGATCTCTTCGCTCGGGTCGATGTCGAAGCTCTCCGGGAAGCGAATGAAGACGAAGGCGTACGCCGTGCGCCCGTCGTCGGTCAGCAGCAGTGGCTCCTCGGCAGTGCCGCTGACGACGCGCGCCGACGGCAGGTCCCGCTGGACGGCGGCGAATGCCGACGTGGCGGCGCCGGCCCCACCGGCTCCGCTCACGTCGGTCGGAAATGTCAACGTGGCAATGACCGGCTCGAGGTCGCCTCCGTTGCCGAAGGTCGCGAGAATCTCCTTCGCCGCATCCGAGCCCGGCTGGCCGGGCAGCGAGAAGTCCAGCACCAGGCGCTCGGTGGTCTTGCCGGCCAGACTGGCGCCGGCGATGAACAGCACCAGCCAGGCGATGCCCACGAGCTTGCGGTGCCGAAGGACGAAGTGTGCCAGTCGAGCCATCTACGCGTCCCCTCCCTAACAGCCCCCTCTAGAACCTAACCACTAGGTCGGACAAAACTCGCGCAGAATTCGACCCTAGCCACGTGACAACTCGGCGAACACGGCACGCTCGACCTCGGCGAGGTGGTCCACGTCGGTGACCTTCGCGCCGGCCGAGTCGACGACGTAGAAGCTGTCGACGACCTCATGGCCGATGGTGGCGACCTTCGCCGACCGCACGTCGAGCTCGCAGTCGGCCAGCGCGCGGGCGATCCGGTAGAGCACGCCCACGGCATCAGCCGCGCGCACCTCGACCAGCGTCGCCGAGCGCGACGCATCCTGGTCGACGATGACGCGCGGTGGCGCCGCCTGCGGCCCGCGCGCCCGGCCGGCGTAGGCCCTGACCCGCTCCGCAAGCCGAGCGTCGACCGCCAGTCGGCCGGACAACACCCGGCGTACGTCGTCCGCCACGCGCTGGCGGTCCGGCCTGCTGCCGAAGGCCGCGACCACATCGATCTCCTGCACTGCGATGCCGCCCCGTGAAGCCACCACCGCGCCACGCACATCCAGCCGATGAAGGGCGAGCGCGCCGGCGACCCGCCACAACACCCCGGGTCGGTCCGGCGCGACGACGACGACCCGGTCGGCATCCTCGCTCACCTGCACCGCCACGACGCCTGCCTCGACGAGCGACGCGTAGCGCTCCACGAGCCCCGGTGCTGGGTCGGGTCGCTCGCCGGCCAGCACGGCCGTCGTACGACGGACGAGGTCGTCAACCAGCTCAGCTTTCCAGACCGACCACGCTGCCGGACCGGTGGCCTGGCTGTCGGCCACGGTCAGTGCGGCGAGCAGATCGAGAAGGTCCCGGTCGCCGACTGCCTTCGCGACGGCCTCCACCGTCGCCGGGTCGTCGAGGTCGCGACGGGTCGCGACGTCCGGCAGCAGCAGATGGTGACGGACCATCGACACGAGCACGTCGACGTCGGCCCGGGGGAAGCCCATACGCGCAGCAATGTCAGCGACCACGACGACCCCGGCATCGGTGTGGTCACCCGGGTAGCCCTTGCCGATGTCATGCAGCCAGGTGCCGACGAGCAGCAGGTCGGGGCGCGCGACCGTCCGGGTCAGCGCGCCGGCATGAGCGGCTGCCTCGCACAGGTGCCGGTCGACGGTGTACCGGTGGTAGGGGTTGCGCTGCGAGCGGCTGCGCACCGCAGCCCACTCCGGAACCAACCGCACCAACAGACCGTGCTGGTCGAGCGCTTCCAGCGCTTCGACGCCCGCACGCCCGGCACCGAGCACCTCCACCAGCGCATCGCGCAACGCCATCGGCCACGGCTCCGGCGGAGCCGGTGCGTCCAGGGCGAGTCGCTCGAGCGTCGCTGTGCTGATCCGCAGCCCGGCGCCGGCTGCTGCGGCAGCCGCGCGCAGCGGCAACGTCGGATCGACGACGGCATTGCTGCCCACTGCCAGCACGATCTCGTCACCGTGACGGGCGAGACCGGGTGCCACCGGCTCCGCGCGCATCGGGCGGCTGAGCTTGCGCTCGCGCCCGGCGAGCCATCCGTCGATGCGCCGGATCGTCTCGTCCGTCGCGTAGGCGATGGTGCGGCCGGCGTCGGCGACGGCGGTCATCAGTTCCTGCGCGTCGGCATGTCCGGTCGCCGAGGCGACGGCATCCTGCTCCTGCAATGTCAGCTGGTCTCCCGGCCGGCCGGTGCGGCGGTGCAGCTCGCCGCGCACGGTGAGCAGGACCTCGTACGCCGACCGCACCCGCGGGTCCGGCTGGTCCACGACCCAGGCAGCGGCGGCGGCGCGGATGACTGCGACGTCACGGAGTCCGCCGCGTGCCTCCTTGAGGTCAGGCTCGAGAAGGAAGGCCACCTCCCCCGCTTTCTCATGTCGCTGACGTACGACGTCGCGCAACTCGACCAGGGCACGCGGTGCGCGCCGGCGCCACTGCTCGCGCAGGACACGGAGCAGATCGGCGGTCAGTGAGGGCGCTCCGGCGACGTGCCGCGCGTCGAGCAGACCGAGCAACGCTTTGAGATCGCTGTCGGCGACCGCCAGCACTTCCTTGGTCGTCCGGACGCTGTGGTCGAGCGCCACTCCTGCGTCCCACACGGGGTACCAGACTCGATCAGCGACCTGCCCGATATCGCGGCGGCCGACATGGAGCAGCACCAAATCGAGATCGCTGGACGGGCTGAGCTCCCGACGGCCGTAGCCGCCCACAGCCACCAGCGCCACGTCCGGCTCCTCGCCGAGCAGCTCCGTGAGCCAGCTGTCCGCGACGTCGCTCAGCGCCCCGCACAGCGCCCGCCCTGACAGATCAGGACGGCCGAGCAAGGACGCTCGTTCAGATCGCGTCCGGTCCCCTCTCGCCCGTGCGAATGCGCACGAGATTCTCTACCTCGGTGACCCAGACCTTGCCGTCGCCGATCTTGTCGGTGCGCGCAGCAGCGATGATCGCGTCGATCACGCGGTCGACATCAGCCGCGTCGACAACGACCTCGACCCGCACCTTGGGCACGAAGTCGACGGTGTACTCCGCACCGCGGTAGACCTCGGTGTGCCCGCGCTGGCGGCCGAATCCCTGCACCTCGGAGACCGTCATGCCGGCAACTCCGGCTCCCTTGAGGGCGTCCTTCACATCGTCGAGCTTGAAGGGCTTCACGATCGCGGTGATGAGCTTCATCTAGGAGATCCTCCCCATCGCACCCAGTTCGCTCATGGCGTACGCCGACTCGGCGTGCTGGGACTTGTCGAGCCCCTCGTTCTCCGCATCCTCTGCGACGCGGAGGCCGATCGTGATGTCCACCAGCTTGGCCAAGGCGTAGGACAGCACGAACGAGAACACCAGGGTGGCACCTACCGCAACCAACTGGTCGACGAGCAGGGCCGAGCCGCCACCGTTGAGAAGCCCGTCTGCGCCGAGGGAGTTGATCCGCAGGTCAGAGAAGAAGGCGAGCAGCAGCGAGCCGAGGATGCCGCCGACCAGGTGCACTCCGACGACATCGAGCGAGTCGTCGTAGCCGAAGCGGTACTTCAGCGACACCGCGAGGAAGCACAGCACGCCCGCAATCCCACCGATGGCGATCGGTGAAAGACCACCGACAAAGCCGGCGCCGGGCGTGATCGCAACGAGTCCGGCGACCGCGCCTGAGGCGGCCCCCAACGTCGTGGCGTGGCCAGTCTTGATGCGCTCGGCAACCAGCCAGCCGAGCATCCCGGCCGCTGCTGCCAGATGGGTGTTGATGAGCGCTTGGCCGGCGAGGTTGTTGGCGCCGAGAGCCGATCCGGCGTTGAAGCCGAACCAGCCGAACCAGAGGATGCCGGTGCCGAGCAGGGTGAGCGGCAGCGAGTGGGGCGGCATGGTCTCGCGCGGCCAGCCCCTCCGCTTGCCCACCACCAGCACGACGGCCAGGGCGGCCACACCGGCGTTGATGTGCACCACGGTGCCGCCGGCGAAGTCGAGTGCGCCCCTCTTGAACAACCATCCCGTCGGGCTGAAGACCCAGTGCGCTACGGGTGCGTAGACGATCAGCAGCCACAGCCCGAGGAAGACGGCGTAGCCAGCGAACTTCAGCCGGTCCGCCGTCGCCCCGGTGATCAGGGCGGGGGTGATGACCGCGAACATCATCTGGTAGCCCACGAAAACGATGACCGGGATCGTCAAGCCGAAGTCGCCGACATAGCCCGGCAGCGTGGCATCAGCGCTACCCAGATCCTTCAGGCCGACGAAGTCGAAGTCGCCGATCCAACCGCCTCCGTCACCGAAAGCGAGGCTGAAGCCGACCACTGCCCAGAGGACGCTGACCAAGCCCATGGAAAAGAAGTTCTGCATCAGCATGCCGAGCACGTTCTTCGCCCGGACCATGCCGCCGTAGAAGAACGCGAGTCCCGGCGTCATGAACAGCACGAGTGCTGTCGACGTCAGGACCCAGGCCGTGTTTCCGCTGTCCATACCGCTCCTCCGGGCCGGTGAATGCCGACGTCACTGTCCCGGGAGTGTGTTTCGTGATGGTTCCCCAGGTGTTTCGGTGCGGTGAACAACCGATCCACCGCGGAGCGGCCGCTCGGATCGTCTCGCTCGCGCGACTCAGCCGAGATCGTCGGCGAGCAGGGCGTCTACGAAGAGCCCAGGTACGAACGGAGCAAGATCATCCGGTCCCTCGCCGAGACCGATCAGCTTGACCGGTATGCCCAGCTCCCGTTGCACCGCGATGACGATGCCACCCTTGGCCGTCCCGTCGAGCTTGGTCAACACCACGCCGGTCACCCCGACCGCCTGGGCGAACTGCTTGGCCTGCACGATGCCGTTCTGACCGGTTGTCGCGTCGAGGACGAGCAGCACTTCGTCGATCGGACCGAGCCGCTCGGCCACCCGCTTGATCTTGGCGAGCTCGTCCATGAGGCCGGACTTCGTGTGCAGGCGCCCGGCCGTGTCGATCAGCACCGTGTCGCTGCGCATCTCCTGCGCCACCCGCACTGCGTCGAACGCGACAGCAGCTGGGTCGCCGCCCTCCGGCCCGCGGACGACTTCAGCGCCCACCCGCCCGGCCCACGTGGCCAACTGGTTCGCGGCAGCCGCGCGGAAGGTGTCCGCAGCACCGAGGACGACCGACCGGCCGTCTGCGACGAGCACGCGGGCGAGCTTGCCGCAGGTCGTCGTCTTGCCGGTGCCGTTGACTCCAACGACGAGGACGACCGCTGGCTTGTCGCCGCTCGGCAAGGTCTTGAGCGACCGGTCGAGGTCGCCGATCGCACCGACGAGCTCCTCGCGCAGCATGGCCCGGAGTGCGTCAGGTGAGCGGGTGCCCAGCACCTTCACCCGGGTGCGCAGCGACGCCACGATCTCCATGGTCGGGCCGACGCCGACATCGGAGGAGAGCAGGGCGGTCTCGACGTCGTCCCACGCCTCGTCGTCGAGAGTGTCCCGCGCCAGCGCGCCGAGTAGACCCTGGCCGAGAGTCGACTGCGAGCGGGCCAGGCGCGAGCGAAGTCGAACCATGCGTCCAGCAGTCGGCTCGGGCACCTCCTCCTCGACGGGCACCTCAGTCGGCGGGCCCTGTACGGGGGCCGGTGGGGTTGGGAGCGGCGCGATCTCGACCGGCACCTCGGCCGGCGTCGACGCCGTGCGCTCGGGTGACGGATCCGCCGACGTCTCGGCCGGGCGCATCAGGTCACGAACGCCCTGGGCGTCCGGCCGCGGCTTCTCCACCGGCCGCGACGGGGCGACCGGCCCCGGCGGCGCATCGCCAGGACGTCGTGGGGCGAGCGGTGGGCGTCGGCGTACCCGAGTGGTCACGAGCGCCGTCGCCACGACGACGGTCAGGACGAGGACGGCAATGAGGAGTTCAAGCACGAGGAGTCACTATCCCTGGCTCGGCCACCTCAGCGAAACCAGCCCCCTGTGGACAGGGCCGGCCATTCCCGGCCTTCTGCGGACGTCGCGCGTCCGCACTACGCAGAGTGCGGGGAGGTGAAGTCCGCGGCCGGGCGGCTCACACGGCCGCGCCGTCGGACTCGCGCAGCCGCTGCGAGATGACCTGTGAGATGCCGTCTCCCCGCATCGTCACGCCGTAGAGCGCGTCGGCGATCTCCATCGTGCGCTTCTGGTGGGTGATCACGATGATCTGCGAGGTCCCGCGGAAGTCAGCGACCATGTCCAGCAGTCGGGTGAGGTTGCGGTCGTCGAGCGCAGCCTCCACCTCGTCGAGGACGTAGAACGGCGACGGTCGGGCGCGGAAGATGGCGAAGAGCAGGGCAATGGCGGTCAGCGACCGCTCGCCGCCCGAGAGCAGCGAGAGCCGCTTGACCTTCTTGCCGGGTGGGCGGGCCTCGACCTCGATACCCGAGGTGAGCAGGTCGTCGGGATCAGTGAGGACCAGCCGGCCTTCACCTCCCGGGAAGAGCAGCCCAAAGACCACCTCGAACTCCCGCGCCGTGTCGTAGAAGGCTGCGGCGAAGACGTCATGGATCCGTTCGTCGACCTCGCGGACGACGGTGAGCAGGTCGCGCCTGGTCGCCTTGAGGTCCTCCAGCTGCGTGGACAGGAACGTGTGCCGCTCCTCGAGCGCGGCGTACTCCTCCAGCGCCAGCGGGTTGATCCGGCCCAGGAGCGCGAGTTGCCGGTCGGCCGTCGCCGCCCGTTTGGCGACCGCGTCGCGGTTGTACGGCGCCGGCTCGCCGGGCTCGTCGCCCTCCTCTTTCACCGGCGCCGGCACCGGCACGTCAGGCCCGTACTCGGCCAGCAGCGTTTCGGGGTCCACTCCGAACTCTTCGGCGCAGCGACTTTCAAGAGTTTCGATGCGCAGCCGCTGCTCGGCGCGGGCCACTTCGTCGCGGTGGGCCACATCGGTCAGCCCCTCCAGCTCAGCGGTCAGCTCTCGCCGACGCGCCCGCACCTCGACGAGCTGAGACTCGTGCACCCGGCGCGCACCTTCCACCGCCTCACGCTCATCTGTCGCGGCGGCGAGGGACACCTCGATGCGGCGCAACGCCTCCGTGGCGGTCGCGGCCACAGCTGCGGCCACGACGGCACCGCGCGCTCGGTGCTCTCGCAGCGCCGCAAACCGGGCACGAGAGGCCCGCTCAGCCTGCGCTGACCGCTCCAGGGCTTCCGCCCTAGCCAGCAGCGCCCGCGCCCGCTCTTGGGCAGCGACTACACCAAGACGCACGTCGACCTCGGTCGCCCGAGCCGACGCTAGCTCGACCGCCACCGCGTCACGCGCCGCCGCGGATGGCTCGGCCTCAGAGTCGGGCTCGGCCTCAGCAGCAAGAAGTCGTTCCTCGAGAGCGGCCAGGCCCTCGAGGTCGCTGTCCCTGGCCCGCTCGGCTTCCCGCATCGCGCGGTCCAGCCGGTCCGCCTCCTCGACGGCGCTTCGCTGCGTTGAGCCCAGAAGGCCCAGCTGCTCGGCGACCGCGGCCATGCGGGCATCCGAGTCGTGCAACGTCTCCAGCGCCTCGTCGACCTCGACCTGACGGCGGTCGAGCTCGGAGCGGGCCGTGGCGAGCGAGAAGCGCAACCGCTCGGCGCGCATGGTGGCCTCAGCAAGACGCTCACCTGCCTCCTCCGCTGCTGCGTGCACCTCGAGGAGGGACGGCGTCGACGTTCCGCCGCCCACTGCCTGGTTGCGGTCGAGCAGGTCACCCTGCGCAGTCACTGCGGTGAGGATCGGGTTCGCGGCGACGACGGCACGAGCCGTGTCCAGATCGGTCACGACGACGACGTTCGCGAGCACCCGGCGGATGACGCCGGCAATCCTCGGTGGAGCGGTGACCAGGTCGAGCGCCCAGCGACCGCCGTACGGCGGAGGTGTCGCCTGCACATCGTCGCCACTGTCGTCGCCGCCAACGAGAACGGTCGCCCGACCGGCGTCGTCGTCGCGGAGCATCGTCAATGCGCGCACGGCGCCGTCGTAGCCGTCGACCGCAACGGCGTCGGCCACGCCGCCGAGAGCCGCAGCGATTGCCGCCTCGTGGCCAGTCTGCACAGCCAGCAGGGCTGCCACAGTCCCCAGCAGCCCCGGCACCCGGGTGCCGGCGTCGATGATCGCGCCGTGAGGCGTTGGA
>JBKJUS010000181.1:0-25270 GCA_046590575.1 Mycobacteriales bacterium
GTCGACGACGCTCCCAGCAACCTGGCCATCATCGGTCGCTACGTGCTGTCCCCGACGGTCTTCGAGGTGCTTCGCCGGACGCCACCGGGTCGGGGTGGCGAGATCCAGCTGACAGATGCGCTGCAGGAGCTGATCGCTCTGGAGCCGGTGCACGGTGTGGTCTTCCGCGGCCGCCGCTTCGACACGGGGGACCGCGCTGACTACCTGCGCACCGTCGTACGGCTCGCCGTCGAGCGACCCGATCTGGGCCCGGATTTCCTGACCTGGCTTCGCGACTTCGTGGCCGAGCACGCATGAAGTCCGTCGAAGAGCACCTGCAGACCGTGCTGAGCACGGTGGCGCCGCTTAGCCTGCTGGAGATGCCCTTGCTCGATGCGCACGGCTGTGTCCTGGGCGAAGATGTCATCGCCAGTGGCCCGCTCCCGCCGTTCGACAACTCGTCGATGGACGGCTACGCCGTGCGCCACGCCGACCTCCTGGGGGCGACTCCCGACACGCCCGTGTCGCTGCATGTGGTCGGTGACATCGCGGCGGGGTCGTCGACCGGCATCAGCGTCCAGCCGGGCTTGTGCGCGCGGATCATGACGGGCGCGCCGATGCCGCCGGGCGCTGACACCGTCGTCCCCGTCGAGTGGACGGACGGCGGGATAGCTCAGGTTCGGGTCACCCACCTGCCGGCGCCCGGGTCCTACATCCGCCGGATCGGCGAAGATGTGCAGACCGGTCAGCACGTACTGGCCGCCGGCGCCTCGCTGTCGGCTGCGCAGATCGGACTCCTCGCGGCACTCGGCCGGCAGCGGGTGCTGGTGCACCCGCCGCCCCGCGTCGTGGTGATCTCGACTGGCAGCGAGCTCGTCGAGCCGGGCGTGACGCCGCGCGACGGCCAGATCGTCGATGCCAACGGATATGCGCTCTCCGCTGCCGCGAGCGAGGCCGGCGCGCACGCGTTCCGCGTCGGCATCGTGGCGGACGACCCTCGGGCACTCACCGAAGTCATCGAAGACCACCTGATCCAGGCCGACGTCGTCGTCACCTCGGGTGGGGTCAGCGTCGGCGCGTACGACGTCGTCAAGGATGTGCTGGGGCGCCTGGGTGATGTCGCCTTCGAACGGATCGCGATGCAGCCGGGCATGCCGCAGGCCTTCGGCACGATCGGTCCTGACCGCACTCCGGTGTTCGGGCTGCCCGGCAACCCGGTGAGCGCGCTCGTGTCATTCGAGGTCTTCGTCCGGCCGGCGCTGCGACGGATGCTCGGTGCGCCTGCGCTCGGCCGCCCCCAGGTGCAGGCCGTGCTGGCGTCGCCGCTGGTGTCTGCCCCCGGCAAGCGACAGTTCGCCCGCGTGCGGGTCGAGCACGACGGCTCCCGGTGGGTGGCGACGCCAGTCGGCGGTGGCGGCTCCCACCTGCTGGCCTCGCTGGCGTCGTCTAACGGGCTCGCCATCGTGCCGGAGGACGTCACCGACGTTCCCGCCGGGGCGCTCGTGACCACGTGGCTGCTGGAACGCCGTTCCCGCTAGCGCCCGATCGCTAGTGTGGTGGCGTGGCCGAGCTGACGCACGTGAACTCCGCGGGAGCCGCGCGGATGGTCGACGTGGCGGGAAAGAACGTGACGGTGCGTGAGGCGTGCGCCGCGGGGCGCGTGACCGTCTCGGCAGAGGTCTGCCTCCTCTTGCGCGGTACCGGCGTGGCCAAGGGTGACGCACTCGCGGTCGCGCGGATCGCCGGGATCATGGGCGCGAAGAAGGTGCCGGACCTCATCCCGCTGTGCCATCCCATCGCCCTGCACGGGGTTCAGGTCGATCTCACGGTGGCCGACGACGCGGTGGAAATCGTCGCGACCTGCCGCACGGCGGATCGCACCGGTGTGGAGATGGAGGCGATGACCGCTGTCGCTGTCGCCGGCCTCGCCCTGGTGGACATGATCAAAGCGGTAGACCCGCTGGCCTCGCTCACCGACGTCCGAGTGCTGTCCAAGACCGGCGGCAAGTCCGGTGACTGGCACCGCGGCGACCAGTTGTGAGCGACCTCCCGGCCGGCGCCCGGGCCACCGTGGTCACCGTCTCGGACCGCAGCCACGGGGGAGCTCGGCACGACACCTCCGGTCCGCTGTGTGCCCAGCTGCTCGCTGAGCTCGGGTTCGTGGTCGGGTCGGTGGTGGTAGTCCCGGACGAGGCCGACGAGATCGAGACCGCCCTGCGGGCTGCGGTCACTGACGGCGTCGATGTGGTCCTGACTACCGGCGGCACGGGCTTCGGCCCGCGCGACATCACTCCCGAGGCGACCCGGCGGGTGCTGGAGCGCGAGGCGCCGGGGCTGGTCGAGGCGATCCGTCAGCACCACCGCGACGTCGTACCGACGACGATTCTTTCCCGCGCGGTCGCCGGGACCGTCGCGGGCACGCTCATCGTCAACCTGCCCGGGTCGACTGGTGGGGTGCGCGACGGCATGGAGGTCCTTGCGCCCGTGATCGGCCATGCGGTGGCGCAGCTGCGCGGCGGGGACCATCCGGCTCCATGACCCGTGCGCCTGGCTGGCCCGCGGTGCTCGTCGAGGGCGACGTGGCGCTGCGTCCGTTTCGGCTGCGGGACGGAGCGCAGTGGAGCGAGTCCCGATTGGCCAACGAGGAGTGGCTGCGTCCGTGGGAGCCGCCGGGCGCGGGCAGCTTCGCCGAGCGCAACGGCCTCGCGGCCTTCCCGGCGATGGCGCGGCTGCTTCGCCGCAGCGCTCGGGCGGGTACGCAGCTGGCCTTCGCGATCTGGTGGCGTGAACGGCTCGTCGGCCAGCTCACGGTCGGCAACGTCGTCCGCGGGGCGCTCAACGGCGCCCATCTCGGCTACTGGGTGGATGAGAGGTACGCCGGGCGGGGGATCTGTCCGACGGCAGTAGCGCTGACCGTGGACCACTGCTTCGGCCCGGTCGGACTGCACCGGGTCGAGGTCAACGTCCGGCCGGAGAACCTCGCGAGCTGCCGAGTTGTGGAGAAGCTCGGCTTCCGAGAGGAGGGCATGCGGCAGCGCTACCTCATCATCGACGGGGCCTACCGGGACCACCTCTGCTTCGCGCTCACCACCGAGGATCTGCCGGACGGGTTGCTCACCCGTTGGCGGGATACCCGCGGCACTACGTAGGCCGATGCCCGCGACACGACTATTGCTGATGCCTTGGTGTTCGATTTCAGGTCGCCCTGTCGTTACCTTCACGTCTCGTGGGAGACCGACGGTGAGCCCAGTGCTCCTGATCGTGCTCGCCGGCCTCTGGGCCGCCGTGCTCATCCCGGCGACCGTGCGGTCGCGTGACCACGCTCACGACGGACGCACGATGGACGGATTTCACACGGCTATGCGCACCCTGTCCCGCCGGCCACCGTCGTCCACCGACTCCCGCCGGATCCTGGTGCCGACCCCGCAGGTCACCGGCGCTGCGCCATCGAGCCCGTCGCTAGCCCGCCGGCGGCTGGTTTTCCTGCGGGTGCTGGGCGCAGCCGCGGCCAGCCTGGCCTTCGCGGTCGCGCTCGGCGGCCCGCTCTGGTGGCTCGTGCACCTCGCCGCCGACGCCGGCCTCGTCGCAGTCGTGGTGTGGCTGCGTCGGACGTCCCTCGTCGAGGCCGAGCAGGCGCGCCGCGCTCGGGCGACGGTGCGCGCCGACCGGGTCCGGCGCGAAGCCGCGCAGCTAGCGGCGTACCGATCACGAGCCAACCGCTATACGTACGTCGAGCTGCCGCAACGCCGAGCAGTCGGCGACTGAGCGACCCCGGCGGTCGGTGGTAGCGTTCGCCGTCCTGGGGGTGTGGCTCAGTCCGGTAGAGCGCTTCCCTCGCACGGAAGAGGCCAGGGGTTCGAATCCCCTCACCTCCACCCAGTGAAACTGCAGGTCAGAGCGGTGCGGCCCCCGAAAGGGGGCGTGTCGACTACCGCGTCGCAAAAAATCCACCATCAGTACTCCGTCGCCTGGTTCGCTTCGAGGTAGGAGAGTGCGCACATGTCAGCCGTCATCAATGTGGCCGACCTTCCGGACGCGGGGGGAGCTCAGCGCTTCGAGGGGGGCCCGCACGGTGCGAACGTGTCGTTCTTCTTGGTTGACAGCGAGCCCGGGCAAGGGCCTGAAGTGCACAGCCACCCATACGGGGAGGTCTTTGTCGTTCGATTCGGTCGTGTGCGGTTCACCGTGGACGGCGACACTTTCGACGCAGGTTCCGGCGACATCGTCGTTGCCCAGGCTGAGACCGCGCACAGTTTCGTAAACGTCGGACCGACCCGACTTGAGATGATCAACATTCACGCATCTGGGGATATGGTCACCCGTTGGCTCAGCGAGCCTGAGTGAGTGAGAGATGTTTACTGTCGTTGCTCTCACCGCGACGTCCGCGACGTACTCTCACCTGCGTACTCACATCCTGCCGGCTTGGCCACCTGCCGCTATCCGTGGTCCCGCCGTTGCATGTCCGCAGTCTCACCGCAGACCTAATTCGCGGCGTCTTACTGAACGGTCCGGCCGGTCAGGCCCTGCTCGATGAGCAGGATCTGGTCGTCCCGAACCAGCAGCGCGGTGTTCAGGGGCGCCGCGACCGCGATGATCACCACCGCCACCAGCACTCGGCTGCGGACCGCAGCCTTCAGGGCCGGTCCGATCGGCTGGGACAGCCAGGTCGGGACTGGAGCGTTCGTGCGCCGGGCCTCGATGCGCTCGGCGCCCCGCTCGAACACCGGCACCAGAGGGCAGACGGCCACCAGTGAGGAAAGGATCGCCACCTTGATGCCGAACTCCGTCGTCTGGATGCCGATGAGGGCTGCGGCGACGACCGCCACCGTCACGGCGTACAGCTTGCGGCCCAGTTGAGACCTCGGCGACGTCTGTGGGTCGGAGATCATGAAGAAGGCGAAGATGAGCAGTTCGGGCGAAAGCGCGATCGTGGACCAGTAGAAGGCCCCGCTCACCGGGCCTTCATGCCACGTCGCGGAGTAGCTCTGTCCGGCCAGGGTGAAGAGTCCGATCAGTGCCCCGAACACGCTGAGGAACGTTACGGCCATCGGGATCATCTTCACCTGGCGCAGCACCCACCACCCGCCCGCGAAGATGACCGCCATAGACAGCAGGACCGCCGGACCAAGAGGTGCCCACCACAAGTGCTCGGAGAAGGCATAGCTCGGCCCGATGACCAGCAGGCCCCAGGCCAGACCGATGTTGGACGGGTTGAACACGTGGCGCCCGGACAGCCGGAGAACGTACTTGGGCACCATGGACAGCAGGGCGACGAGCACGAACAGATGCAGACCACGCAGGCTCCACACGTCACCGTGGACCGTGCCGCCGACGCGGAAGATGAAGCCGACGCTGACGCCCGTCTGGATGCCGCTGGCCGGCCAGATCAGCACCCGGTCCCGGCGGTACGCCATGACGATGTCGATCAGCGCGCAGAGCAGGACGGAGACCAGGATCTGCGGCAGCGACACCTGGAAGTTCAGGATCGTCATCCCGAGCACGGTCAGGGTGATGATCGTGATCGAGAGCTTCAGCCGTGGGTCGCTGCGCTTGGGCAGGACGACAGGCACCGCGCGGCCCCGCAGCACGACCCGGGGTCCCGCTGGCGGGGGGGCGAGCAGAGCCGGGGCGGCGCTCACGTAGCCCACTTCAGAGTGGCGGCGCCGTACGCGCTGGTCACGGTCGGACACCAGACGACCAGAGACCCGTACTTCGCCGGATCGACGGTCGGCGGGAGGGCGAAGTTCTGCGACCCCGCAGTGATGTCGAGCGGCATGACGATCTCCGAGGGGACGGAGAGGTACTCCTTGGTCGTGGTGGGCGACGTCAACGGGCTCAGCCGCAACTGCAGGTCGGAGTTGGGTGAGACGAAGAAGTCTTCCAGTCGCAACGCATGGGAGCCATCGGCCAGGCGGTAGAGGGTCAGGTCGCCGGTGGCCGACTGGTCTATTCGGTAGAGCTTGCCCGTGGCTACGGCCCGTGCCCCCGGAGCCGTCATGGACGCAAGCGGTGGCTCCACCAACGGCACGTCGACCTGCTGCTGGACCTGAAGCTCCCACGGCCCGTCGGCCGTGATCGCGAGCCGCACCGGGCCGGCGACGGTGGAGAAGCCGTCTCCGCCGCCCGGGCACGAGGCGTCGACGAGCGGCTTCGTCCGTCGCGGGTCCTGCACGAGCAGGCGGCCGGACTTGCAGGTCCACCGCACGCGCCACTGAATGGCGCCGTCGTCGATGGTCAAGGCGTCCGCCGTCACGGAGCTCGTCCCTCGGAGGGTGGTGACCAGCTGCCACCAGGGCTGCGAGCGCACGCGGGTCTGCGCCGCCGCGGCGGTTGCCCCGGCCGTCCCGGCGACCCGGGCGCCGGCCACGGTGTCGGGCTCGGGTGTCACCGACCCGAGCACCCGATCACGGATGCCGTTGACGTTGCTGCCGAACACAGCGCTGGCCAGGACCAGCACGAGACCGACCGCGCCCCCCAGTCGCCGCCCGGCGGAGGTGGGAGGCGGGGTTGGCGGGGGACTTGTCTCTACCGTCACCATCGGATCGAGCATATTCGCTCAGCCCACCCCTACTGGCTCGGCGCCCAGTTCCTCGGCGGTGATCTCCTCGAGCTGCCGCTGACAGGTTTCCACGCCGTAGAACGCGACGGCCAGCACGGCAAGCGCCATGGGGACCGCGCCCAGCAGGGCCGTCCAGACGATGCTGGGCGGCGCCACGGCAGCGGCGACAAGGGCGATGATCACTACTCCCCCGGCTTTGCTCGCGGCCGCGGCCAGCCCAGTCCCTCGGGACCGGATGGTGGTAGGGAAGATCTCAGAGCTGTACGCGAACAGCACCGCCACGATGGAGCTGATTCCCCAGATGGGTGCTACCAGAAGCACCCGCAGCAGGCCGGGGTTGCCGGCCACCCCGTCGCCGACCAGCGCGAACCCGGTCAAAGAGATGGCGGTCATCGCGCACAGTCCGATGATGGTCTTTCGGCTGCTCCAGGCACCGTAGAGCCAGGCGACGACGAAGTTGAGCGGGAAGCCGATCAGTGCAGCGTCGCGCAGGATCCGGCTCGCGGTCACCTCGGTGTAGCCGAGCCGCTGCAGGTTGGACGGCATCCACAGCTGGAACCCGAAGGTGACGAGTCCCACACCTAGGCCAAGCAGCACGACGACGGCGCTGAGCCCGAGAAACGGCGGCCGCAGCAGCTCGCTGAAGCGGCTCCGCACGTCGGCGTCCACTTCCGGGCGGGGTGCGTCGTCGCGCACGACGACGGCGCCGTAGCGCTCCATGACTGCCCGAGCCTCCACGTCGCGGCCCTGGGCGAGCAGAAAGCGTGGCGACTCTGGGATCCACCGGTTGAGCACCAGCAGGAGCAGGCCGGTCGGTAGCCCCAGCAGCCACAGGATCCGCCAGCCGTAGTCAGGAACAAGCGTGGCGGACAACCAACTGGTCAGGATGTACGCGCCCGCGACGTCGCCGCCGATGAGCACCATGACCCACCCGCGATGACGTGCGGGGACCGTCTCCGCCATGAGGGTGAAGGTGATGGGCAGCATTCCGCCGACACCTACGCCCATCACGAAGCAGGTGACCAGGTTGAGGGAGAACGATGGCATCGACCCGCACACCGCGGTGGCGATGAACACGACAGCGGCCAGCAGGATAGACGCTCGCCGGCCCATGCGGTCGCCGAGCCAGCCCCAGGCGAACGACCCGATCACCGTCCCGGTGATCGCGGACAATGGGAACAGCGCGGCCGGGGGGCTGCCACCGGGGTTGAGGGCTGATTTCAACCCGTACTCCGCCGTCATGCCAGGTAGCACGAAGCCCAGCGTGGTCGGCTTCATGACGTCGATCGTCACCGCCGCCGCCATCACCAACAGCAGGCCGATGTGGGCCGGCCGGATCGGCGCGTCGTCGAGCGCCTTCACCCGGATGCGCCCGACACCGTCGGCCGAGGGGCCGTTCTGACGCGAGATCAGCCCGATCATCGTGGCCACCAACCCGACCAGGATGAGCGCCATGCCGGCGATCATCGGGGCGTCCATGGTCATCCCGCTGAGGCGGTAGCCCATGTCGGCGGCGCCGATGTACATCGGGAGGTGCAGGAGCACTCCCATGGTCACGCAGGCGATGCCGACCCAGAACGCGACGGGTCGGGCGTAGATCACACCGCCGACGGCAGCGCGGCGTCGAGGGGAGACCATCCTTACTTGGCCTTGGCCGTCGCCGCCCGCGGCTTGCGCCCGTTGGCAGAGCGACTGATGTCCGGAGTGCCGGGAACGATTCCGATACCGGCTAGCTCGACGTCGAGCTCGTCGGCCCGCATGGTCTCGACCTCCATCAGCCGGGCCGCCAACCGGTCGAGCGC
This sequence comes from Mycobacteriales bacterium, assembly GCA_046590575.1. Classification (GTDB taxonomy): domain Bacteria; phylum Actinomycetota; class Actinomycetes; order BP-191; family BP-191; genus DATLNF01. The sequence goes on from JBKJUS010000181.1 coordinate 8,341, forward strand.
CTCTCGGTGCACGAGCAGCAGTCGGGTGGCCTCGTTCTCCCCTTCGCGAATGAGCCGGCGGATCTCACTATCCACCTCGTGCTGGAGCTCATCCGAGATCTGGTCTTGCGAGAAGAGGTCGCGACCGAGAAAGAGCTCTTCCTCAGGTGTACCAATCCGCAGGCGACCGACGCGGTCGCTCATCCCGTAGATGCACACCAGCTTCCTGGCCAGCTTGGTGGCGGCGTGGATGTCGCCTTCCGATGCGGTGCTGGCGTCGCCGAACACGACCAGCTCGGCGGCCAACCCGGCCATCGTGATCGTCAGCTCGTTGGCCAGGGTGGTGTAGCCGCTCAGGGTGCTGTGCGGATCGGACAAGGTGGCGTGGTGCCCGACGGTGCGGCCGCGCGCCACGATGGAGACCTTCTGCACGGCGCCGACGTGTCCGACGGCCCTGGTGATGAGGGCGTGCCCCGACTCGTGGTACGCCGCCCTGCGGCGCTCGTCGTCCGTCAGTCGGCTGGCCCGGGCCGGACCCAGCAGCACCCGCTCCGTCGCCTCGTTGACGTCCTCCCGCTCGATCTTGGTGCGTTGGCCGCGGACAGCTAGCAACGACGCCTCGTTCATGATGCTCGCCAGGTCGGCCCCGGTCAGGCCAGCGGTGTCTTGGGCGATCCGGGCCAGGTCGACGTCGGCCGCCAGCGGCCGGCCCTTGGCGTGGATGTCGAGGATCTCCCGACGCCCTTGCAGGTCCGGCTCGGTGACGGCGATCTTGCGGTCGAAGCGACCCGGGCGGATGAGCGCCGGGTCGAGGATGTCAGCCCGGTTGGTGGCGCCGATCATGATCACGCCGCTGTGCTTGTCGAACCCGTCCATCTCCACCAGCAGCTGGTTCAAGGTCTGCTCGCGCTCGTCGTGACCCATGCCGACGCCGGCTCCTCGACGACGTCCGACCGCGTCGAGCTCGTCGATGAAGATGATGGCCGGGGCGACTTCGCGAGCCTGGCTGAACAGGTCCCGGACCCGCGCCGCACCGACACCGACCAACGATTCGACGAACTCGGCGCCCGACATGTAGAGGAACGGAACCTTGCACTCCCCGGCCAGAGAGCGGGCCAGCAGGGTCTTTCCGCAACCCGGCGGCCCGATCAGCAGGACTCCCCGCGGCGGCTGCGCCCCGACAGCGGCGAATCGGGCCGGGTCGGTCAGGAAGGTGCCCAGCTCACGCATCTCCACGACAGCTTCGGGCGCGCCACCCACCTCCGCGAACGAGACGGGTGTGGCGGTCTGGGACTTGTCGGGGTTGCGGATGCGACCGAAGCGGAGCAGCTCGCTCAGCCCTGAACCACCGCCGCTCTTCGTGAGCAGGAAAAGCAGGGTGAAGAGATTGACCAGCACCACGATCGGCATGACGAACTGGGCCAGGAAGCGCACCGTGGCCTTGCCGGCCTGGTTGTCGACGGTCACCTCGGCTCCGTTACGCACCAGGCGGTCGGTGAGGCCCGGCAGCAGCTCCTTAGGCACTGAGGCCCAGAACAGGTCTGGCTCGACGGTGCTGAGACCGGAGATGCGGGCGTCCTCCTCCAGGAAGGTGACGCTCGTGACCGCCTTGCCGTCGGAGCGGTTGAGCACCTCAGACAGGCTGATCTCGTCGCCGGGGCTCTCCGGCTGCAGGGCCAAGAGCATGACGGTGTAGACGATGACGAGCACCGCAAACAGCGCGCCCAGCAGCAGGACGGACAGGCTGGAGCGGGCGTCAGATCGACGGGCAGCCGGACGGGCCATCACGGTCTCCTAGACAGGCGCCGGGCGGGCCCGGCGGCGAGTGGATGCACTGCAGGGCGCCATGCGCCGCCGGTGCCGGCGGCGAGGGCGAGGCACATGGCGATGACGGAGCTCCCGCCGACGACCCCGAGACCGAGGGCGATGACGTTGCGGGTTTCGTGGTGGCGGGCCGTCGCTTCCTGCAGCCCCGCTTGCGGCTGCAGCTGGGGTCCGGGCGCGGGCGCGACAAGGGGACCTACGACGGGCACCGGGGCCTGGGCGGAAAGTAGGGGCGGGGGCTGCGGCGGCGTGATCGGCGCGGGCGCAGGCACTGGCGCGACCGGTGCCGGAGCTGGCTGCTGCGCTGCCGGCGCGGGTGGCGGCGGGAGCGCCGGTGGCGCCGCGGGGACGATCACGAAAACCGGCGGCGGGATCAACCGGACGAAGGGCGCGAACTGAGCGCGTACGCCGAAGACGTCTCGGTTGTAGTTGTCCGGTGAACCGAGCTGCGTGTCCAGCCACGCGGCGTAGGTCACCTCCTCCGTCGCAGCGATCGAGGCCACGACGTCGCGATTGTCCCCTCCCTGGAAGGCGCCGCGGCGCAGGCGGTAGTCGAAGGAGCGCTCGTTGAGTTGCGCGGGAGCACCGAACGTGGCGCCCTGGTCGGTGGAGTTCCGTTGGAACACATTGGTCGTATAGCAGGAGATGCTCTGGCCGGGGCAGGTGTTGGTGGCTTCGTAGTAGACGGCGCTCAGCCGGCCCTTGGGGCTGACCGCCAGCCCGGTGCGGTACTCGAACGAGCCGCTCTTCGGACGGTTGTGGCTGAGGCGCTGCAGGGGTCCGAAGGTCGCGCCGTCGTCAAGCGACCGGCGCAGGAACACGTCTCCGTCGCCGTCACGCTCGTCGCTCCACGTTGCGTAGACCGCTCCGCTGGCCTGGTCGACGGCTAGGTCGGGCCAGTAGTTGTTGAGCTCGGCGCTGGGGGCGGCGGGGATGGCACCCTCGACGACGATGTCGGGGCGCAGCCAGGTCTTGCCCTTGTCCGTCGACCTCGCGAGCCGCACCTGGGCTGCGCCGTTGGCGAACGGGGTCATGTAGAGCACGTAGACCCGCCCCGCAGGACCGACTGCGATGCGCGGACCCTCGTTCCCGATGGCGACGTCGTTGGCCTGCACGCGCTGGGCGAAGGTCGCGCCGCCATCGAGGGAGACCGACACCGCGGCGATCTGAGTCGACGTGCCGACGTTGCCGATGAGGGGTACGCCGACCCCGGTTGTCGACGCCCCTTGGCGGGCCACGTAGAGCTCGTCAGGAGCGCCGTCGGTGGCGCGCACTGCGAGTCGGATCCGCGACCCGGTTACGGGGTCGGCGACGATCGGCGCCTCGAAGCTGAGCCCACCATCCGACGACGGCATGATGTAGGCCTGCTCGGGGCCGTCGGCGGCGACGTAGGTCTTCGAGTCGCTGCCGATTCCCACGGCGATGCGCTGTTGGGTGTTGAACCGGGCACAGCTCGCCGGGACCGGTACCTCGACCGTGTTGAACGTGGCCATGGCGTCGTACGACGTGTGGGCCTCACACGAGGCGGTGCCGTCGCTGAGCTGGTGGCGAGCCGTGACCACGACGTGGCGGGGGTTGTTGGGGTCGACGGCGATCGCGGGCATCCCGTGCCACCGGGCCTGCGAGCTCTCGGCGTTCACGCGTACGTTGCGGCTGAACGTCGTCGCTGCCTGTGAGGCGGTGGTCAGGCCGAGAGCCACGAGTCCCAGGGCGAGGAAGAACAGGGCTCGAGTTCGGCACGAGGACGCACGTCGGTGATTCATCATTCGCTCCGTGCAGGGACGGTGGCCGGGTCGGCCGTCGGCAGGGGAGAGTCGGCTTCGGGCTGAGCCATAGCGTTCAGGAGCGCGTCGATATCGTCGCGATGCAACGTCTCGCGTTCTTCGAGAGCGCTGACCAACCCGTCGAGCCACGGCCGGTGCTCGCTCAGCACCCGGCGGGCTCGATCCTCGGCCTCACCCAGCAAGGCGGCCACGGCGTTGTCGAGCTGGTCGGCCAGGGCGGCAGAGACGGCACTGCTGTCGGCGCCGTACGGGCCGCTGCGGTAGGACCGAGCCGTGACGCCTTCCCCCATCCCGAGATCGAAGACCATCTGCCTCGCCAGGTCGGTGGCCACCACCAGATCCTGCGCGGCTCCCGTCGATGCCTCGCCGAAGACCTCGACCTCGGCAAGGCGTCCAGCCGCGGCCGTGGTGATCCGGTCGAGCAGCTGGCTCCGGGTGAGCAGCTTCGTCTCCTCCGCGGGAAGGATCCGGGTGTGGCCGAGCGACATGCCGCGAGCCACAACCGAGACCTTCTCCACGCCTTCCGCACCAGGAAGCAGCCAACCCACCAGGGCGTGGCCGGCTTCGTGCACCGCCACCATGCGCTTGTCCCGCGGGGTGAGGAGTCGGTTGCGGCGCTCTGGTCCGCTGAGTGCGCGGTCGATGCCTTCTTCGATCTCCGCCCGGCCGATGGCGTTGAGGCCCCGGCGCGAGGCCAGCAGCGCACCCTCGTTGACGACATTGGCCAGGTCGGCCCCGGAGAACCCGGGCGTCCGCCGCGCCACCTGCGCCACCTGCACATCGGGGCCGATGGGCTTGCCTTTGAGGTGCACCGCCAGGATGGCCTCTCGGCCGGCCTGGTCCGGGAGGTCCACGACGATGCGGCGGTCGAAGCGGCCGGGGCGGGTCAGCGCCTCGTCGAGGATGTCCGCACGGTTGGTGGCTGTGAGCACCACCAGGCCGGTCTCAGGCCCGAACCCGTCCATCTGCACGAGCATCTCGTTGAGGGTCTGGTCGCGTTCCTCGTTGGCGCCGAAGGCTGAGCTGCTGCGGGCCCGACCCACGGCATCGAGCTCGTCGATGAAGATGATGGCTGGCGCGTTGGCCCGGGCCGTAGCGAAGAGGTCACGAACTCGTGACGCGCCGACGCCGACGAGCATCTCCACGAACTCCGACCCGGCGACCGAGTAGAACGGCACGCCTGCTTCGCCGGCCAGAGCCTTCGCAAGGAGTGTCTTGCCGCAGCCCGGCGGGCCCACGAGCAGGACGCCCTTAGGAGCCCGGGCCCCCATCGCGGCGAACCGATGGGGGTCGGCGAGGAAGTCCTTGACCTCGGCCAACTCCTCGATGGTCTCGTCCAGGCCGGCCACGTCGGCGAAGGTCAGCCGAACGCCGTCCTCCTGGAAGCGCCGGGCTTTGGACTTGCCGAACATGGAGAGTCCACCGAGACCCGACGATCCGGTGAAGAGCAGGAAGAGCACGCCGAACATCGTGAAGAACAGCAGGACCGGAAGGAGGAACTGAGCCAAGAAGCTCAGCGTGCCCTTGTATCCTTGCTGGTCGATCGTCGTCTCGACCCCGCTGGCGGCGAGGGCGCCAGACATCTGATTGACCGACAGCTCCCCCCGGGGGAGCGCGACCCAGAAGTCGCCGAGATCGTCGCTGCTGGTGACGCGGCTGTCGTAGTCGAGCACGGTGGCCTCGCGCAGCTCGCCCTTCGAGAGCATCGAGTTGAGCTGGGCGAAGGAGACCTCGCGGCCGGGGGTGTCGGGTTGGACTACCCGGAGGACCACGGCGTAAGAGACGACTTGTAGCACGAGGAAGAGCAGCACGTAGGGGAGCGCGCGCCGCGAGGGCTGGCGCTTGTCCGCCGCCGCCGCATCTTTTCCCGACTTCTTTGCCATCGAACCTTCCTGGGTGGGTGGACGGCAACGCGCGGTGACGAACTCTAATGGCTCCGTCTAGATGTATTCAGCATCTAGTTGGACCTCGGTGCCGCTGTGTTAGAACTTCCGCCTGATCTCTTCCGGAGGTCCATCGAGGGGCAGGTCATGATCTCCCAGCCAAGGTCTCGCCGGCGTCTGCCGCGTTGGTTCGTGCCGGTGGCGGTGGCGGCCGTCGTACTGATCGCAGGCGGCGTGGCCGTAGCGCGAATCTCGGGCCGAGCGCAGGGCCGCACCTTCCAGGTCGCGGCCGCCGAGAACGTCGTGGTCAACCAGGACGCGGCGTCGGTCGCGGCGCACAACTCGCCGGTGCTCGCTCGTAACCCGAAGAAGGCAGCCAACTTGGTCGTGGGTGACCGGGTCGACCGGCCCTCCCGCGGCGGGGGGCTCCACGTCAGCAACGATGACGCCAAGACATGGGTCGACGTGCCGCTGCCGGGCACGCCCGTGAAGCACGAGGGATTTGCCCCTGACCTCGCATTCACGTCCGGTGGCCGACTCGTCGTCGCCTTCTCGACGGTGCCTCGTGGCGGCGCGGTGCCGTCGGGGATCTGGCTGACGACGTCGGATGACGGCGGCAAGACGCTCTCGCCTCCTGTCCGCGTCGCGGGGCCGGCGTCGTTCCAGGCGCGGTTGGCTGTGGGCAGCGGCGACCGCATCTACGTGACGTGGCTGCAGGCCACCCCTGAGTCCGTGCCGGCATCGTGCCTGCCCTGCTTCACCAAGCCGAACCTTCCTATTGTGGCTTCATCGTCGACCGACGGCGGCAAGTCCTGGTCGACTCCGGCCCGGGTAAGCGATTCGGCCCGTGGCCGCGTCGGTGCCGCGACCCCGGCAGTCGCCCCGGACGGGACGGTGTACGTCCTCTACCAGGACTTCCGGATGGACCGTGACGACTGGGAGAACCTGCCGACGCCTCCTCATACGGGCACTTTCGAGCTTGTCCTCGCCCGGTCGAGCGACAACGGGGCGACGTTCACCAGCACGTCAGTCGATGCCGGGCTGCGCACGCTCGAGCGCTTCCTGGTCTTCTTTCCGAAGCACCCCGCCCTCGCTGTCGGCCCGGCCGGCGAGCTGTTCGTCGCCTGGCAGGACGCGCGCAATGGCGATTACGACGTGCTCTTGCGCCGCAGTGCTGACGGTGGGCGCAGCTGGAATGGACCGATCCGGGTCAACGACGACCCCGTCAAGAACGGCCGTCACCAGTACCTGCCGTCACTGTCGGCATCGGTGCCCGGCCGGGTGGACATCCTCTACTTCGACCGCCGCGACGACCCTCGCAACATTCTCGTCGGTGCGTACTTCGCCACCTCCTTCGACCGCGGGGCAAATTGGCAGAGCATCCCCGTGTCCACGCAGCTGTTCGACTCGCGGATCGGTCCGGGCAGCGAGCGCAAGAATCCTGACGCCGGGTCTCGGCTGGCCCTGATCAGCCAGGAGTCGGGGGCCGTCGCCGTCTGGACGGACTCTCGCCGCGGGACGCTGGACACCGACAAGCAGGACATCTTCGCGGCCCGAGTGGTGATCACCGAAAAAGGCTGATGCTGTCTCGCCCAAAAGCTCGTCGCGAGTCCTTGCGCAAATAGGTGTATTTGGTCCATAGTCGCACGCTAGACCTGTCGTACCCGGCACTCGACGCATTGGGGCGTTCCATGATCAACAGGCGCAACCGAGTCGGAACTGTCGTCGGAGCCTCCATGGTGGCGGTGCTGCTCGGTGGGGTAGCCGCCGCGTGGGCCTGCGTGGCCCTGGCCTCGGTCGAATTGTCGCCGGGACGAGCCATGAGCGGCGAGACGGTGTCGGCGAAGCTCAGCAACTTCAACACCAGCGACCCGACCTTCTCCGCCGTCGAGCTGCACTGGGGCGGGATCAACGGTCCCGTCCTGGCTTCGGCCGCCGGGTTCCAGCTGGCTGCCGCGAGCAACAAGCTGGCGTTCACCGTGCCGAAGTCGGTGTCGGGCAACTACGTCGTGGTCGTCACGCAGTACGACAGCAGCGGCAACCCGGCATTCGGCACCCCCGCCCGCGCCACGTTGACCGTCCCCGGTCGGGCTGCTGGCGTCGCTCCGAAGGAAGCCGCTCCGGCGGCGCCGGTGGTGGCTATCCAGCAGACCTACGTCGTCGACGCGGCGCCGCTCTCGGGCGCTGCAGTGACGCCCACGACGCCCATCCGCCCCCTGGAGGACCAGGACGCCATCGGCGAGCGGGTCGCCCCGGCGTCGGCTCGCGACATCAGCTACGTGCCAGCCTCCGAGCGGCGCTCAGCGAACTCGATGCCGCTGCGGGCCGGTGTTGGCCTCGTGGCCGTCGGTGTCATCGCCCTGCTGACCGCGGCTTCCGCCGCCGTCATGGTGCGCCGGTTCCAGCCTGAGGCAACCATCTAGCACCTGAAAGTCCCCACCGCTTGCCTACGAGCTCGACTCATGCGGTTCCAGCTCCTCACGGAGAAAGAACGGAGAGCCCAGATGACCACCAACCGGATGCTCACGGCAACAGCTGGCCTAGTTGCCGGTTTGGTGATGGTGCCAATGGCGATGGCGTGGGCCTGCACCAGCCTGGCCACCATCGACATCAAGCCAGGCGCTGCCGTCACGGGTGCCGAGGTGACCGGCAAGGGCTACGGGTTCGCCGGCAACAAGCAGGTCAGCGCGCAGGCACTCAGCCCGTCGCCGGTCGAGATCCACTTCCAGCGCGCCGATGGTCCGCTCCTGGCCAAGGTCCTGCCGGACCGCGACGGCAACGTGTCCTTCCGGTTCACCGCGCCTGCGGGCGCACCGAACTACTACACGATCATCGCGACCCAGACGAAGTCCGACGGCACCCCCGTCGCAGGTACGCCGGCCCGGACCACCCTGGCATTGAACAACCCGCCGCCGCTGGCTGCTGACGGGGCCACCGCTGCCACCACGACCGACGTGCACGGGTTCGGCGTAGCCCCCGACGGCGTCACGCACATCCAGGCTCCGGCGGCTCGCGCGGCGAACGCGCCAGCGGCCAACGCGCCGGCTAACGCCCCGGCGCAGGTGCTCCCGCCGATCCAGCCGGCCGGCGCCCGGGCGCGGGACATCCTCAGCAGCTCGGGCCGCTCTTCCAGCACGGGCGGACAGCTAGGCCTGACCATGGTCGTCCTCGGTGCGCTCGCGATGACGGGTGCAGCGGGCACGGCGCTGTTCGTCCGGCGCAGCCAGGCCGGCCAGGGCATCTGATCGGATCCGGCAAAGGGCGCGCCGTTCGCGGCGCGCCCTTTGCCGTGGCTGCGTTGTTCGTCGCGGCCGTAGCGGTCGGTTCAGCCTCTTCAGCTGAACCGACGATCAGGGTGGGTCCCAATGTCGTCGTCAACCCACCCGCATTGATCGACGCCAACAACTCGCCGACCGTCGCCCGCGATCCCCGTCAGCCGGCCCGAGTGGTCACCTCCCACCGGGTAGACCGACCGCGCTTCTCCGCCGGGTTGGACTGGAGTGCTGATGGCGGACGGACCTGGCAGCCGACCGCCTTGCCGTTGCCGCCGGGCTTGGACCGGCCGTACGGACCTGATGTGGCCTTCGCCCCGGACGGCACGCTGTACGTGCTGTACGTCAATCTTCAAGGTTCTGGGAACGACCCGGAGAACCTCTGGCTGGCCCGCTCCTCCGACGGTGGCCGGACGCTGGACGGCCCGGTCCGCGTGGCTGGGCGGTATACCTTCGGGGCCCGGCTGGCCGTCGGCCGGACCGGCGACGTGCACGCCGTGTGGATGCGGGCCGACACCGTCGGCACGCTCTCGATTCAGGGACCTAACCGCATTGAGGCGGTGCGCTCGACGGACGGAGGGGCGACGTTTTCCGAGCCGGTCACCATCAGTGATCGCGGGCGGGAGCGGGTGGGGGCGGCCAGCGTCGTCGTGGACGGGGAGGGCGACGTCATCGTCCTCTACGAGGATTTCAAGGATGACCGTCGTGATTTCGAGAACCTGGAGGGCCCGGCCTGGGAAAGGCCGTTCGCCCTCGTACTGACTCGATCGACCGACCGCGGAGGCACCTTCGGGTCGGGCGTCGAACTTGAGTCGGGTGTGGTGGCGACCCGGCGATTCCTCGTCTATCTGCCGGAGCTGCCGGCCCTCGCTGTCGGTCCCGGCGGTCAGGTGTACGTCGCGTGGACAGACGGCCGCCGCGGTGACGACGACGTGCTGCTGCGGGCCTCAGGTGACGGCGGAGAGACGTGGAGTGCGCCGGTGCGGGTCAACGACAACCCGCTCGGCGACAAGACCGCACAGTACCTTCCGGCGATGAGCGTCAGCCCGGAGGGGCGGGTCGATCTGGTGTTTCTGGACCGCCGCCGGGACCCGGCCGACGTGATGACCGACGCGTACGTGGCCACCTCGACCGACCGGGGGCGGTCGTTTGTGAATGCTCGCGCCTCCTCCACGTCGTTCGACTCGACGGTCGGCCCGTCCACGGCCTCCTACCTCGGCGTGGACCTGGGCTCGCGACTCGGGATCTCCTCCGTGGCGGACCAGGCCCTGGCTGTATGGACGGACACCCGTCTCGGCACCCCGGACACCGGGCGCCAGGACATCGCGTCGAGCGTCTTCTCTGTCACGGTGCCGCCGGCAGCACGTTCGACCGACCTGCCGCGCGTCGCTCTGCTGGTCGCGGGGGCCCTCGTGGCTGCTCTCGTGGCTCTGGTCGGCGTGCTTCGGACACGTCAGGCGCGACGTGGGGCAGGAACCGGGCGATCGGGGTAGAAGGAGGTGAGGACCCCCGATTTTCTCACCTGAGGATATTGATGCGTACACGTCGTCTGCTCGCGGCTGTCGTTTCGGCTGCCTTGCTCCCCGTTGCCTGGTTCGCTCTGCCGGAGGCGTCGGGCGCGCCGAAGTTCCCCTCGCTGGGGGAGAACGGCGTCACGTTCAGCGCCAGCGTGCCCTCCGATGTGCAGAAGGACGAGGGTGAGCCCGAGGTCTCGATCGACCCGGCCGGCAATATCTACACGTGCGGCCCGTCCGGCTTCTCCAACATCGCCGACTATGCGCAGGTCTCGCGTGACGGCGGCGACCAGTTCCACTCGATCGGACAGCCACCCCGTGGCCAGATCTCCGGCGGCGAGGGCGGCGGCGACTGCGGACTGGCCAGCGCGCCGTACATGAACAGCAAAGACCAGTACACCTGGGCCTACACCGGCCTCGGGCCGCTGACCAACTTCTCCACCGGCAGCTCGGACAACACCGGCCAGTCGCTGCGGGTCTCGCCGGTCAGCGAGTCCATCCCCGGCGTAGACCGCCAGTGGCTGGTCTTCACGGATGTGAACACGGTCCTGTTCAACTACAACCAGCTGGCTCAGGGCTACACCGTCCAGAAGTCCACGGATGGTGGGCTCACCTACGGCGTCGGCAAGGTCGTGTCGGAGACCAGCGCCGGGCGTATCGGCCCGATGCGAGCGATCTTGAGCCCCGACAAGGATGCCGCGAAGGCAGTCGTCTACTTCCCGTCGTACGCCGGCAGTGAGATCACCCTGATCCGCTCGCTGGACGGTGGTGACACCTGGGGGGAGTGCACGGTCCAGGACGTCGAGCTCAACCCGAGCGCCGGGTTCGTTATCGCCGACCACGACGAGGCGGGCAACATCTACATCGCCTACACCCAGAAGGGCGCGCCCGAAGAAGGCATCGGCAACGACACCTACGTCGTGGTCGTCAAGGCCGACAAGGTCGCTGGCTGCGAGAGCGGCGCCGCACCGATCGGGACCGGCAAGGCTTTGCGGGTCAACCGTGACCTGGTCGAGACCACGGTCATGCCGTGGCTCGTCGCCGGCGGGGACCCGGGCCGCATCGCGGTCGCCTTCTACGGCACCACCGCCATCGGTGACCCGGACGACGGTCAGCTCGACGCCGCGTGGTACCCCTACGTCAACGTCAGCCTCGACGCGCTGGGGGCGAGCCCCACGTGGTCGCAGACCCGCGCGGTGAGCCACCCGACGCACTTCGACTCGATCTGCCTCAACGGCCTTGGCTGCACGGTGGCGATGGGTGACCGCTCGCTCGTCGACTACTTCGCCATGGACCTCGACCCGGTCAGCGGTCGGCTCGTGGTCGTCTACAACAACACGGCCAAGCTGCCCGACACGGCCGAGGGCAACGTCGGCCACCCGATCGTCTTCGTCCAGGAGACCGGGCCGAGCCTCAAGGGCGGCACCCTCGCCCGCCGTCAGGACAACGGCGTGCCGCGCCAGGTGCTGCGCACCACCTCGATCGACCGCACCGACGACGCGCTCTCGCCGTACGGCACGCTGTGCGCCCCCGTGGTGCCGTGCCCGGACCCGCGTACGGCCAACGTGCCGGCGCTGGACTTCGAGAAGGTCACCGTCGGGCCGGAGGTCGACCTGGCCAGCGGCGAGGCCGTACCCGATGGCGGATTCACCGTGACGATGGACCTGAAAGATCTGAGCACGGGAGCTCTGCAGTCCGCGTTGACCGCCAACACCGCCGCGGGCAACCCCACCCAGTCACTGGTCTGGCTCTTCCGCTGGGTCAACGGATACCAGCCTGTCGGCGCGACCGCGCGCTGGAATCCGGCCCAGGGATTCACCTTCCGCTTCGACGACTACACCACGGCAAGCACCACCGCGGGTCAGTACGACCCGACCGCCGAGAAGATCGTCGTGTGGCCCGGCGCCCAGACGATCGAGGGTGACGTCAACGAGGACACCGGCCTGATCCGCCTGAGCGTCCCCCTGGACAAGATCCGGGCGCTTGGCCCGCTCGATGCCGGCGGCCGGCCGGCGCAGCTCCCGGCGATCGCTGGGTCGCGACTTTACGATGCGGTCGCCTACGGCTTCACCAGCGCTGCCCCACCCGAGGCGCAGACCTACCTCTATCCGGTCGACAACGCACCCGCGATGGACTTCTTGGTGCCGGGTGCCGCGGCTGCGCAGCCGTTGCCGGTCGCCCCGGCGCCTGCTCCCGCCCCGCGACCGGCCCCCAGGCCGGCTCCCCAGCCAGCCCCGCTGCCGGCCACGGGCGGGCTGGGGCTCTCCCTGGTCGCGTTGGCCACCATGCTCGCCGCTGGGGGTTTGCGGCGGGCCCGTCGGGGGGGTGCGTGAGCGTGGAATCGGGACGAACGGTGCAGAACGGGCTATCTGTTCCGCCAGCACAACCTTTCGGTGAGTAGCGCGTTGTTCATTGGGTAAAGGTGGTCTAACTGCTTCACTCGCGTCATAGTTTGTCCGAAACACCAGTAACACCAGTCACACATGGCTGCTACCGTTGTCCTTGAAGTTACCTACCCGGTCGGGGGTGTGGATCGTGAAGTCCTCCACTGCGCGTCGCTGTCTAGCGGTCGCCGCAATCGCTGCTACGAGTCTGGTGGTGCCGCAGGGCGCCTCAGCTCAGACGGCAACGCCGTCGAGAGCAGCGGCGTCCAACGCTGATGCCATCGGCATCGACGTTGATCTGACCTTGGCCGGTGCGATTCCGGTCAACCAGCGCATCTCGCGGGCAACCCAGGCCTTTCCGCCGGGAGCTACTGCCCCGGTGAGTGCCACGTTGCTCAACCCGGTCGTCCCGCCGGCAACCACCAAGGCCCGCACAGTAGGCGCCATGGCCGGCGCGACCGGTGAGCCGCAGGGTGTCGCCTCGGCCGAGGTCGAGGGCCTCGAGGCGCTCGTCAGCGGTCAGACGAAGGTGCTCGAGGCCGATGTCGTGCGGGCGCAGTCAAATTCGGACTGCATCAACGACCCCAACGGCCAGGGCACCATCATCGTCGGGCTGAAGGTGCTCGGCACCTCCATCGCCGGTCCCATCAACGGCGCGTTCCCGCCCAACTTCCAGCCGCCGGCACCGGTGAGCACCGCGCTAGCCGCCCTCGGCCTGACGCTGATCATCAACGAGCAGCACCCTGCGGCGACTGGCCGCGGGTTCGTCGTCAACGGTCTGCACCTCTTCGACGCGGAGCCGGCCACCCTGCCGGTCGGCGCGCTCTTCAACGGCGACTTGATCATCAGCCACGCCGCCACCGCGGTGAACTGCCCCAACGGCCGCGGCTCCACCGGCCTGGCCACCTCGCCGGTCATCATTGAGAAGTCCGCCTCTAAGCCGACGGCGCGACCGGGCGAGGAGTTCACCTACACCGCTCGCGTCCAGAACAAGTCCACCCAGGGCTGCCGGGTCAACCAGTTCATCGACCACCTGGCCGAGCCGTTCGAGTTCGTCAGCACCGCGGGAGCTTTCGGCACAGTCGCTGTCCTAGAGAACCGGGCTGCTGGCGGGACTGACATCGTGCTCAAGCCGGTGGGCGTGACTGTTGCGCCCAACGCTTTCGCCACGCAAACCTTCACGGTGAAGGTCAAGGCCGACGCGAAGCCCGGCGTGTACTTCAACAACACCGAGATCCTCTGCGCCAACCTGGGTAACTTCATCGGCATCGACGCCCCCGTCGAGGTGCCCGGTGCCGCCCAGCGTCAGCCGCAGTGCTCCGACGGCGTCGACAACGACGGTGACGGAAAGATCGACTTCCCGGCCGACCCGGGCTGCGACAGCCGCCAGGACGACGACGAGCGCAACTTCCAGTGCTCCGATCGGGTCGACAACGATGGTGACGGGAAGATCGACTTCCCGAACGACCCCGGCTGCTCCAGCCCGCAGGACGACAGTGAGGTCAACTCCCTGCCGCGGACCGGCGCCAACGGTGTGACGTTCTTACTCGGTGGGCTCCTGCTCGCCGCAGCGATCGGCGTACGCCGCTTCCGCACTGCGCTCTAAGCTCCACCGCTAGACACACGAGAGGGCCGCCCCCGCACGGGGAGCGGCCCTCTCGCTTGTTCTCGCCGGGCTCGCTAGATCCAGGTCTTGAAGAGCATGCGGTCCTGCCAGTCGGCGTACGGGATGACCTTCGCAGCGAGGACTGGGTAGAGGTAGAGGAAGTTCCAGACGACCAGGGCCAGGTAGCTACCGAGCGCTGCGGCGCCGATCCGGCGGCGGCGGGAGGATTGCTCCGGCCGGCCGATGGCCAGCCCGCCGCAGTACGCGAGCGCCAAGGCCATGAACGGCACGAGCGGGAGTGCGTAGAAGAGGAACATCGTGCGCTCGCCCTCGTAGAACCAGGGCAGGTAGCCGACGCCGATCGTCGACAGGATCGCTGCGGCCCGCCAGTCACGTCGGGACACCCAGCACCAGGCCAGCGCAACCATGGCCGGCAGGGCCGCCCACCACACCGCGGGCGAGCCGACCCCCAGCGTCGCCTGCGACGTGCCCTCCTCCGGCGTCTGGTAGTAGTAGGCGACGGGTCGGATCAGCAGGAGCCAGCTGGCCGGCTTCGATTCGTAGGAGTGGTCGCTCTGGAGGTTCTGGTGGAAGCTCCAGATCTCCTGGTGGTAGCGCTTGAAGCCGTTGTACGGCCCGAAGTCCTCCTGGTGCGCGAGGTTGGTGCCGTAGGTGCCCGGGTTGCGCCGCCAGCCGTTGTCGCTGGCGAACCAGCCCCCCCAGGACGCGACGTAGACCAGGCTGCCGAGCAGCAGGATGGCGCTCACCAGGGACAGCGACTCACGCCAGAGCGTGGCGACGAAGGGCAGCCGGATGCCGGCGGTACGCCGGGCGCCGACGTCCCAAGCGAAGGTGAGCAGGCCGAAGCCGATCACGAAGTACAGCCCGGTCCACTTCGTCGCCACTGCCGCGCCCAGGCAGCCGCCGGCCCCGATGCGCCACCACCGCAGGCCGAGTTTGGGGCCCGGCAGCGCGAGCCCGGCGTCGAGCCGCGCAGCCAGCCGGGCCCGCATGTCGTCGCGGTCGACGACCAGGCAGCCGAACGCTGCGACTATCCAGAAGAGCAAAAAGATGTCGAGCATGGCCATTCGACTCTGCACGAAGTGCAGCCCGTCGAAGGCCATGATCCCGGCAGCGACGCAGCCGAGCAGTGTCGAGCGGAACATCCGCCGGCCGATGCGGGCGAGCAAGAGCACCGACAGCGCGCCGACGATGGCCGCGCTGAAGCGCCAGCCGAAGCTGTTGAAGCCGAACATCTTCTCGCCCACGGCAATCGCCCACTTGCCCAGCGGGGGGTGCACGACGAAGCCGGCGAACGGCGTCGCGGCGGCGTCCTCGACGCAGAACCCGCTCTCCCGCGCCTTGTGCGCGACCTCAATGCCGTTGCGGAGCAGCGACTGCGCATCGCAGGCGTAGTAGACCTCGTCGAAGGCGTCCGCCTTCGGTACGGCGAGTCGGTGCAGCCGCATCAACAACGCGATCAGGAACACCCCCATAGGGGCCAGCCAGCCGACCACGTCGTCGGTCGGCATCGGCCGGACCAGCCGTTCGGCCACGCGTCGGCGTACCGACGGCTCGGTGGCCGTGACCGGCTGGTAGCCGGTGTCCTCGTCAGCAGTGGTCGTCGCCACAGATGTCCTCTCGCGCCTGGTGCGGTGATGACCATCGTAGGAGACTCCCCGGCCTGGGAGGATGCGGCGGTGACCTATGGCGCCCCCAATCCGTCCGGACTTCTCGTCCTCTGCGGTGCGCCCATCGGCAACCCCGCCGACGCCACGCCTCGGCTGGCGGAGATGCTCGCCGATGCCGACCTCGTCGCTGCCGAGGACACCCGTCGGCTGGTCCGGCTGGCTCGTCACCTGGGGATCCGCGCCGCCCCCATGGTCAGCTTCTTCGAGGCCAACGAGGTCGGCCGCACCGTCGAGCTGCTCGACGCGCTGCGCGCCGGGCGGACCGTCGCGCTGGTCACCGACGCCGGGATGCCCAGCGTCTCCGACCCCGGCTTCCGGCTGGTCGCGGCCGCGGTGGCAGCCGGGATCCGGGTCAGCGTGGTGCCTGGACCGTCCGCGGTCACGGCCGCTCTGGCGGTGTCCGGGCTGCCGACGGACCGCTGGTGCATGGAGGGCTTCCTGCCGCGCCAAGGCGGGCCACGGCGCGCCCGGCTCGCCGATCTCGCGCTGGAGCCGCGTACGCTCGTGCTCTTCGAGGCGCCGCACCGCCTCGCAGCCTCCCTGCGTGATCTGGCAGCGGCGTTCGGCGCCGATCGTCCGGGTGCGGTCTGCCGCGAGCTGACGAAGACCTGGGAGGAGGTTCGCCGGGGCGGTCTTGCCGAGCTGGCCGCGTGGGCGGCGGACGGCGTACGGGGCGAGATCACGCTGGTTGTCGGCGGCGCGCCCGCCGGCTCTCGGGGGAGCGACTCGGCAGCGCTCGCCGCAGCCGTGGCCGAGCGGGAGGACGCCGGCGAGCCGCGCAAGGAGGCGACCGCCGCGGTGGCCGCTGCCGCCGGTGTGTCCAGGCGTGCAGTCTTCGACGCCGTGGTGGCGGCCAAGCGGCTGCGGTCATCCGACAGCGAGACGTGAGGTCGGGTGCACCGGTGCGACTGCTGGCCAAATGGGGTGGTCACCGCACCTAGGATGAGAACATGTCCCGCGACACGTACTTCGTCACAACGCCGATCTACTACG
>JBKJUS010000212.1:0-7876 GCA_046590575.1 Mycobacteriales bacterium
CATCACCAACGTCGACACGGTCAGCTACGGGCTGCTCTTCGATCGGATTCTGTCACCAGAGCGCGACGGTCCGCCGGACATCGACGTCGACATCGAGAGCGACCGGCGCGAAGAAGCCATCCAGTACGTCTATGCACGTTATGGACGCAACCATGCCGCGCAGGTCGCCAACGTCATCACCTACCGGCCGCGCGGCGCGGTCCGCGACATGGCCCGCGCGCTCGGCTACCCGCCCGGCCAGCAGGACGTGTGGGCCAAGCAGATCGACGCGTGGGGACGCACTCCGATGGGCGGGCCGGACATCGACGTACCCGCTGATGTCATGGCGCTGGCCGAGCAGGTGCTCACCTTCCCTCGCCACCTCGGCATCCACTCCGGCGGGATGGTGATCTGCGACCGGCCAGTCGTTGACGTCTGCCCGGTCGAGTGGGCCCGGATGGCCGACCGCTCGGTGCTGCAATGGGACAAGGACGACTGCGCGGCGATCGGCTTGGTGAAGTTCGACCTGCTCGGGCTCGGCATGCTCTCCGCGCTGCACTACGCGATCGACCTCGTGCGCTCGCATCACGAGGTGGAGATCGACCTGGCGATGCTGCCGCAGGAGGACGTCGTCTACGACATGCTCTGCCGCGCCGACTCGATCGGCGTCTTTCAGGTCGAGAGCCGCGCGCAGATGGCGACGCTGCCACGGCTGCGTCCCAGATGCTTCTACGACCTGGTCGTCGAGGTCGCGCTGATCCGCCCGGGTCCGATCCAGGGCGGCTCCGTGCACCCCTACATCCGGCGGCGCAACGGGCTGGAGCCCGTCACCTACCTGCACCCGCTGCTGGAGAACTCGCTGGCGAAGACGCTCGGCGTGCCGCTCTTCCAGGAGCAGCTCATGCAGATGGCGATCGACGTCGCCGGCTTCACCGCGGGCGAGGCCGACCAACTGCGCTCGGCGATGGGGTCGAAGCGGTCGGTGGAGAAGATGGAGCGCATCCGCGGTCGGCTCTACGAAGGCATGGCCGAGCGCGGCATCACCGGAGAGGTCGCGGACACGATCTACGACAAGCTCGCCGCCTTCGCCAACTTCGGCTTCCCGGAGAGCCACTCGGTGAGCTTCGCCTACCTCGTCTACGCCAGCTCGTGGATCAAGCTGCACTACCCCGCAGCCTTCTGCGCGGCACTGATCAACGCGCAGCCGATGGGCTTCTACTCACCGCAGACGCTCGTTGCCGACGCGCGCCGCCACGGCGTGACGGTGCTCGGCCCCGACCTCAACGCGAGCGCCGCGACAGCGACTCTGAGTGGGGAAGTCGATGCACCCGCCGTGCGCCTCGGGATCTCCTCGGTCCGGCTCATCGGCGTCGAACTCGCCGATCAGATCGCCACCGGCCGGCCGTACGTCGACATGGAGGATCTCGCCTCGCGCGTCACCCTCACTGCACCGCAGCTCGAGGCGCTCGCCACCGCCGGCATCTTCGCCTCCGTCGGCCTCGAGCGACGGGCCGCGCTGTGGTCGGCCGGTGCGGTCGCCAGAACCCGGCCCGGGCACCTCGCCGGGACAGTCACCGGCGAGGTCGCGCCGGATCTTCCGGCGATGACTGCGTTGGACACCACCGCTGCGGATGTGTGGGCGATCGGTTTGTCACCCGACCGGTCGGCGACGGAGTTCGTCCGGGCCGACCTTGACGCGCTGGGAGTGGTCACCGCAGCCGGGCTGGCCGACGTACCGCACGGCACCCGGGTGCTGGTCGGCGGAGTGGTGACGCACCGGCAACGCCCGGCGACCGCTGGCGGGGTGACCTTCCTCAACCTCGAGGACGAGACCGGGCTGGTCAACGTCATCTGCTCCGTCGGTGTGTGGAACCGCTTCCTTCGCATCGCCCGTGACTGCCCTGCGCTAGTGATTCGGGGGCGGCTCGAGAAAGTCGAGGGAGTCACCAACATCGTCGCCGAGCACTTCCGTCCGCTGGAGCTGCCGATGAGCTCGCGATCCCGCGACTTCCGCTGACGCAGATGCCCAGTGCACGCAGCACGCGGGCACCCAGCATGTCGTCACCCGGCTGCCTCAACGGCCTCCCAAGCCTTGCGCGCAGCGATGAGCACGGGGTCCCACACCGGCGAGAAAGGTGGGGCGTAGGACAGGTCGAGATTGAGCATCTGGTCGACCGTCATCTCGTGCCAGAGCGCGGTAGCGAGCACGTCGATGCGCTTCGCCGCGCCTTCTTGACCGATGATCTGGGCGCCGAGCAGTCGCCCGGACCGCTTCTCGGCGATGAGCTTGGTCTTGATCGGTGCAGCGCCCGGGTAGTAGCCGGCCCGCGTCGTCGAGTCGACCACGACACTGACGTACTCGAAGCCAGCCTCCGTCGCCTCGCGTGAGCTGACTCCCGTACGGGCGATCTCCAGCTGACACACCTTCGTCACCGCGGTGCCGATGACGCCGGGGAACGTTGCGTAGCCCCCGCCGATGTTCACCCCCACGGTGCGGCCCTGCTTGTTGGCATGCGTGCCGAGGGCAACGACGACCGGTTTGCGCGTGACGCGATGGAAGCTCTCCACGCAGTCACCGGCAGCCCACACGCCCTCGACCTGCGTGCGCATCTGCTGGTCGACCGCGATGCCGCCGCTCGGCCCGAGCGGCACCCCGGCCGCCTGCACCATGGCGACGTTGGGCTTCACCCCCAGACCGAGGACGACGAGGTCAGTCGGGATCACGTGATCGCCGGCGATCACCGCAGTGACGTTACCGTCGGCGCCGACCTCGAAAGCATCCACACCATGACCCATGACCAGTCGCACCCCCAGGCCAGCGAGCGCCTCAGCAACCAGCGAGCTCATGTCCGGGTCGAAGATCCCCAGTGGTACTGGCGATCGGTCGACCAGCGTGACATCCAGGCCACGCGTCACCATCGCCTCAGCCATCTCCAGGCCGATGTAGCCGCCGCCAACGACGACGACCCGCCGTACGCCGGAGTCGCCGGCCAGCCGGTCGCGCAGCGCGATCCCGTCGCCCAGGGTCTGCACCCCGTGAATGCCGCGAGCGTCCGCGCCAGGGATCGGCGGCCGCATCGGCACCGATCCGAGACCGAGGACCAGCTGGTCGAAGCCTTCCCACACCTCCGCCGCCGACTCCACGTCGCGCACCTTCAGCGCCCGCCGGACGAGATCGATCTCGACCACCTCGTGACGCATGCGTACGTCGATGTCGAACTTCGCCCGGAAGACCTCCGGCGTACGGCTGATGAGCTTCGCCGGGTCGTCGACAACATCACCGACCAGATAGGGGATGCCGCACGCGGAGTACGACGTGAAGTCGCCCCGTTCAAAGGCCACGATCTCCAGGTCGTCTCGCCCACGACGCTTCCGCGCCTGCGACGCCGCACTCATACCCGCGGCATCTCCACCGATCACGAGCAGTCGCTCTGTCATTACCCGATCATCGATGCGCCAGCCCGCCGACCGCCAGTACAGGACGGCCCGCGTAAGGTGACCGTCACATTCCCTCCTCGATGAAGGGCGCGCCGTGATGCTCGCGATCGGTCCGGAGATCGGTTTCGACTCGGCCTCGGCGCTCGCGATCTACCTCATCGTCTGGACCATCGTCTTCATCGAGTCGGGACTGCTGATCGGCTTCTTTTTGCCCGGCGACACGCTGCTCTTCGCCGCCGGGGTGGCCTGCGCCGGCGGCCGCGCCGAGATTGCCGTCCTGTGCCTGGGCGTCGTGCTCGCCGCGATCACCGGCGACTCGACCGGCTACGCCATCGGCCGACGGATGGGTCGACCCCTGCTCGAGCGGCGCGACGGACGGGTGCTCAACCAGGCAAACCTGCGGCGGGCCACCGGCTTCTACGACCGCTACGGCAGCGCGACGATCGTCATCGCCCGCGTGGTGCCGATGGTGCGCACCTTCGCCCCGCTCATCGCCGGCTGTACTGAGATGCCGTACAAGAAGTTCCTCACCTGGAACATCCTCGGCGGGATCGCCTGGGGTGTCGGCGTACCGGTCGCGGGCTACGTCGTCGGCGAGACGGTGCCCGGCCTGGAGAAGTACGCCCTGGCCGCCGCGGGAGTCATGGTCGTGGTCTCGATCGTGCCCGCCGTCATCCACTATGTCCGATCCGGTCGGCACGGCGAGCCCAGCCTGATCGAGGAGCAGACCGAGCTGATCGAGGACGCTCTCGACGGCTGACATGACCGACCTGACCGTGGGGCGAACCGACGACATCCCTGCCCTGCTGCCCGCGATCCGCCGCCTGCTCGATGCCGCGTTCGACGGCGACTTCTCTGGCGACGACTGGTAGACCTACCGGCGTGGCCTCGGGCCGAAGTCGGCCTTGGTCTCACGACCGGCGAGCTCAGCGGTCAGGGTCGGCGTTGGATTGTTTCCAGCCGCAACAGCCTCCTCTCCCGCCAGGTCGCCGGTGCGAATCTTGCGCAGGATCGGCAGCATCAGCTCGCCGCTGGTCAGGGTGATGGTGCCGCCCTTGTACGTCGGCTGATACATGAGCGCATCGTCGGCCGAGAGCTGCACGGCGATGCGGTGACCCTTCGGGAGCAGCCAGTCCTGCGGCCACAGGTCGAAGGACACGCCGTCATTGCCGCTCGTGACGGCGGACGCGCCGCGGGCGATCAGCCGGCTCTCACCCTCGGCATCGACGTCGTAGACCAGCGCGACGAGATTGCCACCGGCCGGGTTCTGCACAGTGACCTGGCCAGTGAGGCGCATGAGACCGGCGAGCCGGACGTCGTACGGCGCGGGCTGTGACACCGACCAGGTGCCACCCTCGGGGGTGCTCGCGCTGTTGCCGCTCTCGTCGGTCCACGAGCCGGTCCGCAGCTTCATGGCGCGCAGCACCACATCAGCCGGCGGCCACGCCTTCTCGGAGCGCCAGACGCCGTCGCCGTCCTGGATCTCGACAGCAGGTGCCTTCTTCAGCGGCAGGCCTTTGAGCCAGTGGTCGAGCCAGTTCATCGCCTCCGCCATGAAGCCCTCACGGCCGACCAGATCGGCCTGATTGCCGCGGACGTGGTCCCACTGCCCGAACCATGCGCGCTTGGGGCCCTTCAGCGCGCTGTAGACCGGGAAGACGTTGGTGGGCTTGGTGTTGACGTCGTTGAAGCCGTGCGACCACAGGGTCGGCACCGTCGACTCGCCGGCCCGCTTGATGATGTTGCGGGCCTGCCAGTACGCCGCCGCCGGGTCCGGATTGACCGACCCGGCCGCGTTCGCCGCGTAGCAGTCCGGCTTGGTCACCGTGCCGGACAGCGCGTGGACGAACTCCTGGGGGTCGTCGTTCACCGTCGGGGGGGTCAGGTCGTAGCCGGCATAGAGGCCGGGAGTGGCGTACCAGCCCGCGTCGTAATGGACACCGTTCTCGAAGAAGCCACGGTAGCCCTCGATGAGTGGCGACTGGATGACGGTCGCGGCGAGGCCCTTCGGCTTGGCGGCCAGCGCCATGACCTGCGTCCAGGCGTCGTAGCTCTTGCCCCACATGCCGACCTTGCCGGTCGAGAACGGCTGCGCAGCAGCCCACTCGACCGCCGCCTTGGCGTCGGACTGCTCACCCGAGCCGCCGAGGTCATTGCAGCCGCCGCTGCTGCCGAACCCGCGGCTGTCGACGAGGACGAGCGCGTAGCCCTTCTGGAAGATCTGACCTTCCTCGATGAGGTCGTTGAAGCGGTCGCTGGGACCCTCACCCATCGGGTCGTACGCCGGGAAGCCCTGGCTGCCGGAGCCGTAGTAGGGGCCGATGGACAAGATCACCGGATGCTTGCTGGTGCTCTTGCGGTTCTTCGGCAGCAGCACGTCGGCATGCAGCTTCGTGCCGTCGCGGTTGGTGATGTAGGCCTCGGACCAGGTGGCGTCCTCGGGCACGGGTGCCGCGTCGGCGGGCGCCACGACAAGGATGCCGGCGGCGAGGGAGGCAGCGGACAGCAGGCGCAGGGCAGTAAGTGACATGGCCGGACTGTTCGCCACTTCTTTCCGCGCTCCTGCTCAGCGGCTCGTCAGGTACGCGGTGTGAGGACGCGGATCAGACCTTCCTGGACGACGGAGACGAGCAGGCGACCGTCCGCGCCGAAGAGGTGACCCCGGGCCAGCCCGCGGCCGCCGAAAGCGGTGGCGCTCTCCTGGTCGTAGAGCAGCCACTCGTCCGCGCGAAAGGGCCGGTGGAACCACATCGCGTGGTCCAGGCTCGCCCCCCGGATCTCGCCACGCCCCCACGACTTGCCGTGGGCAAGAAGCACCGAGTCGAGCAACGTGAAGTCCGACGCGAAGGTGACGGCGCAGACATGGACCAGCGGGTCGTCGGGCAGGGAGCCGTCGGTGCGCAACCACACCTGCTGGCGCGGCTCGCGCAGGTCACCGCCGGCCATCGTGATCGGCGGGGCGCCGACATAGCGAAAGTCGATCGGCCGGAGCAGCTCGAAGCGCTCGCCGATCTCCGCGGCGTACGGCGCGAGCCGCTCGGCGAGGGTGGGCAGCGACTCGGGATCAGGCGCCTCAGGCATCGTGACCTGGTGCTCAAGGCCGGGCTCGGCGGCATGGAACGACGCGGAAAGGTGAAAGATCGCCTCTCCGTGCTGGACGGCGACGACCCGGCGCGTCGTGAACGACCGGCCGTCACGGATCAGGTCGACCTCGTAGACGATGGGCACGTTGGGGTCGCCTGGCCGCAGGAAGTAGGCATGCAGCGAGTGCACCGGCCGGTCGACCGGCACAGTCCGCCCGGCCGCAACCAGAGCCTGCGCCGCGACCTGCCCACCGAAGACACGAGGAAGCCCGGTCTGCGCGGTGCGACCGCGGAAGGTCGAGGTCTCGATCTGCTCCAGATCCAGCAGGTGGACAAGGGAATCTGCGTGCCCGCTCACGTGCCGAAGTCGACCTGCACGGGACCGCGTACTGCGGCGTCGTTCTCCTCGAAGTAGTCGGCCTTCTCGAAGTGCCAGGCACTCGCCACGATCGACGACGGGAAAGCATCGATCCGCGTGTTGTAAGCGCGCACATTGGAGTTGTAGAACCGGCGACCCGCCGCAATGCGATCCTCAGTCTCGCCGAGCTGGACCTGTAGGGCGGAGAACTGCGAGTCGGCCTTGAGGTCGGGATAGGCCTCCGCTATCGCGAGCAGCCCCCGCAGCGACTGGGACAGCGCCGCCTCATCGACTGCCTGGTCGGCAACAGACGCACTGGGTGCGCTCGCCTTGGTGCGTGCAAGGACGACCGCCTCGAGCACCTGCCGCTCGTGCGCGGCATAGCCCTTCACTGTCTCCACCAGGTTCGGGATGAGGTCGTAACGTCGACGCAGCTCGACGTCGATTTGCTTCCAGCTCTCTTCGATGAGGTTGCGCTGACGGACGAATCGGTTGTACGACGCGATCAGCGCGATGACGATCACCGCGACGATCGCGAACACGACAAGCAGTCCGGTCATCCGACGCCCCCTGGAGCCGTTGAGTCCTGGCGCGGATCGTAGCCGTGGTCCTTCCACACGAAGCCAGGTACCACGTCGACGAGTTGAGACAGAGTCCCGGCCATGGCGATCAGCTCCGCTGGATCGGAACGTCCTTCGTCCCAGCCCATCAGCTCGGTCCCGGAGAAGCGAAGGCTCCGGCAGCCACCCCTCAACAGCAGCTCCATCGCTCGGGGCGTGAGCACATCGTGAGCGAACTTTGGTGCTCCTCGCACGCGAAACGATCTGTTGAAGTCCTCACTCTCCAACTCGACATCGTCGAGTCCGAGTGCGTTGCCGAAACGGGTCAGCAGGTTCTCCGGCACGACCTCCAGTCGAGGCAGGAACGCCGGGAGCCCAAACGCGCAGATACCGAAGTGGTATGTGCGGGTCGATGACGACTTGCCGTTCGACGTGGTGATCTTGTAGCGGTAGTCGAA
>JBKJUS010000087.1:0-5880 GCA_046590575.1 Mycobacteriales bacterium
ACCCGACTGGCACCAGCCGCCACTGTGCCCAACGACCAGGTCAGCGTGCGGGTAGTCGAGTTGTAGCTGCAGTTGTTGACCGCAGTCGTGCACGTCGACGCCACCAACGTCTGCTTCGGCGCCAGCGTGTCGGTGACCACCACGTTTGTCGCGGCAGCCTCGCCGGTGTTGCTGTAGGTCAGCTGGTACTCCAGGGTGTTACCCGGACTGGCCGTGGTCGAGGTGGCGAAGGTACCGGGCGGGGTGGTGCTCAGGTTGCGGACCGCCTTGGCCAGGTTGGACTCGGGGCAGCTGCCGACGTCGACCTGTTGCGGCGCGGTGCGGTCCTTGAGAGTGGCGGTGATCGACTTCGACGCGCGGCTCTTCATGTACGCGGTGGCGAACCGGCCGCAGGTAATGGTGCCGAAGGTGTCGGTCAGGTTGAGCGCCGCCTCGCCGAAATCACCGTTGGTGTGGCCCGGGATCGTCAGCGCGGGCGGGATGTTCACCGCTCCGTCCCAGGTTATCCCCTTCGTGCCGGCGGAGATCTTGATCAGCCTGCCGACCGTGGTGCTGGTGCCGGTGAACTCCCACCGATAGAGGTTGACATTGATGATCTTGCCACCCTGCTCGGTGTCGAAGCTGATGATGAGGTCGCCGGTCTTGCGCTGCGGCAGCGCCGGGCAGACCGGGTTCCGCGTGGAGAGCTGGTTGAACTCGAAGTCGATATGCGCGTCGCCGTTAACGGCGTCCCGGAAGAAGTCGACGTACACAAACTGCTTGCCACCGAAGGTCCGGAACGCGATGTCACCGGAGAGGATGTCGTCCTTGCCCGGCGCGCTGCCGAAGTTGCAGTCCCAACCGCCCGGCTCGTTCTCCTTCGAGCCGGTGTTGAAACTGTCATCCCCCGCCCCCGGCGGGAGGTCGGTGAACGGCGTCAGGTTAGGCGGCGGCGTTAACCAGTCGATCGGCTCATTCGCATCTCCCGAGTCATCCAGCCGGTTCCCGTCGATCTCGAAACTGCCCACCGACGAACCGGCCGAGGCAGGAGACGCCACAAACGCCGAACCCACCCCACCCACCATGCTGAGCACCAACAACACAGCCAACGAACCAGACCGGCGACGCCGCACCACATCCGTCGGTGTCGAGGGCTTTCTTACGTCTCGGTCTCGAAAACTCCACAAAGCATGGCGCATTGTCTTATCCCCCCGGAAGTCGACCTGGCTGGCAACATTGCCCTGGGACCAGGCCACATACCATACAAAGGCTGTCAATGGCCGCATAGTGCGCGTTCGGGACGCGTCGAATTTTTTCAGCTATCGCTGGTCGTCAGTCGGGGCGCAGGGATGGCGACCAGCGGCGGAGCAGGCGGAACTGAAGGGCGACCAGCAGGCCGGTCACGACGGTGAGAACGAGTGCCAGCGCCGCCGCATCCCCGAAGCGCAGCTCGCGGAAGCCGCGCTCGTAGATCAGCACCGGCAATGTCTTCGTGGCGTTGAGCGGACCGCCGCGGGTGAGTAACAGGGTGGGCACCAGGGTGACCTGCATGCTCGTCAGCAGGTCACGCGCTGTGAGCAGGCCGAGAACCGGTGCCAGACCCGGCAGCGTCACCCGGCGGAACGCTGCCCACCCCCCGGCCCCTTCAGTGCGCGCGACGTCGTACAACACCGTGGGCAGCTCGCGGCGAGCCGCCAAGGTGACCAGAAAGCCCTCCCCCAGCGCGAAGACGGCGATCGCGACGATCGTCAGTCGGGCGCCCCAGGTCGACAGCAACACCGGGCTCGGAGTTCCGCCGACCGCGCGGGTGAGCAGCCCGACGGGGCCGTAGACCGGGTTGACGATCCATAGCCAGACCAGCGCCGTCGCCGGGTCGGGTATTACGGCCGGCACGTAGGCCGCGACCCGTCCCGGCACCGCGAGCCGCTCCCGCCGGTGCATCAGCAACGCCAGCGCGATCCCGCCGGCTATACGCAGCGGCACCGCGAGAGCCAGGAACACCCCGGTCGACACGAGGGCGGAGCGCAGCTCGGGGTAGCGCAGCAGGTCGCGAAAAACGTCGAGGCCTACGAAGCGGGCCGGCGAGATGGCGTCGTACCGCGTGAAGGCGAAGTACGACGTGGCGATCACCGGCACCACGACGAGGACGAAAGCGCCCAGAAGGAAGGGGGAGAGCATGGCCCAGAGCCCGGCGCGATACCCGAGCCGACCACCGGTCGAACTCATCGCACCGGTCCCAACGGCACAGCGTGGCCGGCGGCGTCGAAGACGTGTACCCGCTCGGGGGCGACCCGGACGCCGATCTGGTCGCCGGGCGCGACCCGCACGCCGGGTGGCACCCGTGCGACGAGTGGGGAGCCGGCGATGTCGAGGACCACATGCAGCTCGTTGCCGACATCCTCGACGGCGGTCACGCCATGAACAGGTGCCAGCGGGTCCAGTCGGACATCCTCGGCTCGTACGCCGAGGGTCGCGCCCGGTGGCGCAGCGAACACGGCGCTGACCGGACTCCCGGGCAGGTCCGCGGGGAGCAGACTCATCGGCGGAGTGCCGACGAAGCTCGCCACGAAGGTCGTGGCGGGACGCTCGTAGAGATCACGCACACTCGCCACCTGCTCGAGCGCGCCGTCACGCAGGACGGCTACCCGGTCACCCGCCGTCATCGCCTCGGCCTGGTCGTGCGTGACATACACCGCGCACCGCCCGTCGGCCCGCAGCAGGTCGGCCAGCTCCCGCCGGGCGGCGGCGCGGAGGATGGGGTCGAGGCTGGACAGCGGCTCGTCGAGGCAGAAGACGACGGGATCGCGCACCAGCGAGCGCGCCAACGCCGTACGTTGACGCTCCCCGCCGGAGAGCTGCGACGGCAACCGGTCGAGCAACCCGTCCAGGCGCAGCGCGGCGGCGGATTCGGCGACCCGGCGCTCCCGCTCGACGCGCGGCACCCGACGTACCCGCATGCCGAAGCCGATGTTGTCGCGCACCGTGAGATGCGGGAAGAGCGCGAAACCTTGGAAGACCATCGCGACCGGACGGCGCTCCGGCGGCACCCCGCTCATGTCCTGCCCGGCGATCGACACCCGACCTGCCGATGGCTCGAGCAGCCCGCACAGCAGCCTCAGCAGCGTGCTCTTGCCAGAGCCGGACGGGCCGACGACGGCCAGCACCTCGCCGGGAGCGACCACGAGGTCGACATCGCGCACGGCTGGCTGCGGCGAGCGCGGGTAGCGGAAGCTGACGCTCTCCAGGTGCAGACCGGACGTCACGCCGAGGCCCCCCCGATATCGCTGTCCTGAAGCAGGGGCCGCTGCACGGACAGCAGGACGAGCAAGGCAGGTACGGCGAGGAGCACGGCGCCGGCCAGCATCACCGGCAGGTCCGTCGGATCGAGCTGGGCGAGCTCGCCGATGCCGAGAGGCAGCGTGCGCCGGTCGGGTGACTGCACGTAGAGCAGCGCATCGAGATAGTTGCCCCAGTGGAAGACGAACGCGACCGCGGCAATAGCCGTCGTCGTCGCGGTGACCATCGGCAGGCCGACCCGCCACCAGGTTCGCAGCGCCGACGCACCTTCCAGCCGCGCCGCGTCCCAGATCTCAGGGGGAATCCGGGAGAACGACCGATAGGCAAGAAGAACAGTGAAGGGGGTGGTCGCCGCGAGTGCCGGCGCCATCAGCGGTACGAAAGTATCCAGAACGCCGAGCCGCAGGTAGATCACGAAACGCGCCACCCAGAGCATCGGAAGGGGAACCATGAGCACGGCGACCGTGGCCGCCACCAGCATTCGCCGGGGTCGGCGGGACAGCTGGGCCAGGGCGAACCCGGCCCAGCTCGCGACGACCACGGTGACCGGCACGGCGACGACGACGACGGCGAGAGAGTTGGCGAACAGCCGGCCGAGCGGTACGGCGTCCGCAGCAGCCCGGTAGCCGCCGAGGCCGGCCCCCCGAGGCACCAGCTCGAAGCCATCGGGCGGCGCCGCTCCGAGCCGGCGCAGCGACCCGCTCACCATGAAGGCGACCGGGAGCAGGAAGACGACGATGACGAGCAGCCGCAGTGCGGTCCGCGCGCCTCTCATGCAATCGGCCAGGCCGCCGCGAGCGCCGACCGCGTCTCGGCGAGCAGTTGAGGTAGGACCCGTGTGTGCCCGACGACCGGCATGAAGTTAGTGTCACCGCCCCATCGCGGCACCACGTGCTGGTGCAGATGGGCCGCGATGCCGGCGCCGGCCACCGTGCCCAAGTTGAGCCCGACGTTGAAGCCCTGCGCTCCGGTGACCTGCCGCAGCACCTTCACCGCCGACTGGGTCAGCGCGGCGATGTCTGCGGTCTCCTCCGTGGTGAGCTCGCAGTAGTCCGCCACATGCCGGTACGGCACGAGCATGAGGTGCCCGGCGTTGTACGGGTAGAGGTTGAGGACGGCGTACGCCGATTCCCCCCGCGCCACGACGAGACCGTCGGCGTCGTCCATCGGGGGGATGTCGCAGAACGGGCAGCCAGCACCGCCTGGGCTGCCCTTGATGTAGGCCAGCCGGTGCGGTGTCCAGAGCCGCTGGAAGGCGTCCGGCTCCCCCACGCCATGCTGCGAGTCGTGATCGCTCACCCGGCAGGTATCTCCGCGGTCGCCGTGACGACGGGCGCACGCAGTGCGTGCGGATCGACCAGACGCTGGCTGATGACCGCGAGGATCTCGGCCACGGCGTCGTCCACCGGTACGCCGTTGGCCTGCGTGCCGTCGCGGTAGCGGAAGGACACTGCACCCGCTGCCACGTCGTCACCGCCGGCGAGCAGCATGAATGGCACCTTCTGCTTCTGCGCGTTGCGAATCTTCTTCTGCATCCGCTCGTCCGCGTCGTCGACCTCGACCCGCACCCCTGCAGCGCGCAGACGGGCAGCGACATCGTCGAGGTAGCCGACGTGCTCCTCCGCGATCGGGATCCCGACAACCTGCACGGGCGCCAGCCACGCGGGGAAGGCTCCGGCGTAGTGCTCGGTGAGGACGCCGAAGAAGCGCTCCACGGAGCCGAAGAGCGCGCGGTGGATCATGATCGGCCGCTGGCGAGTGCCGTCGGCCGCCTGGTACTCGAGCTCAAAGCGCTGTGGCAGCTGGAAGTCGACCTGGATCGTCGACATCTGCCAGGTGCGACCGATCGCATCCCTGGCCTGGACGGAGATCTTCGGGCCGTAGAACGCTGCGCCACCGGGGTCGGCCGCCAGTTCCAGTCCGGACTCCTCCGCCGCGACGCGCAGCGCCTCGGTCGCCTCGTCCCACTCCTCCTGCGCGCCGATGAACTTCTCGGACTCGTCGCGGGTTGAGAGCTCGAGGTAGAAGTCGGACAGGCCGTAGTCGGCGAGCAGTCCCAGCACGAAGTCAAGTGTGCTCTTGAGCTCGGCGACCATCTGCTCTTTGGTGCAGTAGATGTGCGCGTCGTCCATGGTCAGGCCACGGACCCGGGTGAGCCCATGCACCACACCGGACTTCTCGAAGCGGTAGACGGTGCCGAACTCGAAGAGCCGCAGCGGAAGCTCGCGGTAGGACCGCCCACGCGACCGGAAGATGAGGTTGTGGAACGGGCAGTTCATCGGCTTGAGGTAGTAGTCCGCGCCCTCCATCTGCATGGGGGGGTACATGCCGTCGGCGTACCACTGCAGATGCCCCGAGGTCTCGAACAACGCAGCCTTGGTGATGTGCGGGGTGTTGACGAACGAGTAGCCCGCCTCCTCGTGCCGCTTGAACGAGTACTCCTCCATGATCCGGCGTACGACGCCGCCCTTGGGGTGGAACACCGCGAGACCACTGCCGATCTCGTCGGGAAAGCTAAACAAATCCAGCTCGACGCCGAGCTTGCGGTGGTCGCGCTTCTCCGCCTCCTCGAGCATGTGCAGGTGGGCCTTCAGCGCATCCTTG
>JBKJUS010000176.1:0-21156 GCA_046590575.1 Mycobacteriales bacterium
CTGCGGGGGCATCTTCATGCTGCTGCAGAGCAACTTCGGGCCAAAGGTCGGCTACCTCATCACCGGCTCGGCCTTCTGGGGATGCTGGTTCGTGCTGTCGATCCTGTGGTTCACCGGAGTACCGGGCCTGCCGCTGCCCGGCCCGATCCCGGACATCCCCACCTCGACCCCCCGTTACCTCGGTCCGCAGGGCGAGGAGGCGAGCTGGCAGGTCATCGACTCCGATGCCGAGCGGAAGAAGTTCCCCGTCGACGAGGCCACCTTCGTCGAGGTCAGCCCCGACCTCACCGACCAGGGCCTGATGGCCGAGATCACTGCCGCCGAAACTGCCGCGTCGGAAGTCATCGGCCCGGTGTACGCCGAGGAGCTCGGCGTCGAGGCGTCGTCAATCATCGCCGGTCAGACCTTCCGGATCACCCAGACCGAGATCATCCGCGCCGACCGCAAGGTGTCCCGCGCCCGGGTGACTGCCGGGGCCGTCGAGACCAATGCCACCCAGAGCGAGGACCAGAAGGCGCTGATCGCCAAGATCAAGCCCAAGACCTTCCTGCTGGCGCTGGAGGGCGGGTCGCTGGCCAGGCCGACGTACGTCGCCCTCGTCGTCACGTTCCTGCTGTTCCTCGTGCACCTCGTCGGGCTGGGCATCGTCGACCAGAAGCCGACTAAGCAGCCCCTCGGCATCCCCGAGCGCGAAGCCGTCTCGGCCTAAAGACCTGCTACGCCCCCGGTGGTCCGGCGTTACGCGAGGCCTCGCCTGCCGGCTCGCTGTAGGACACGCCCACCAGCGTCATGCCGTCGTATGCCAGCGACGTGAGACTGGCCAAGCCACACTGTCGCCGGTCCGGTCGGTGCCAGAGTCGGCGGCCCTCGACGAATCGGCGAGTCACCCAGATCGGCAGCTGGTGGCTGACGCAGACGGCCTCATGCCCGAACGCTTCGTCCCTCGCCTGCTCGACGGCGGCCATCACCCGCGCTGCAACGACGGAGTACGCCTCGCCCCATGACGGGGTGAAGGGGTCGTAGATATGAGGCCAGAGACTCGGGTCCTTGAGGGAGCCAGCGCCGAACTCCACCGTCTTGCCCTCGAAAACGTTGTCGCTCTCGATCAGGCGCTCGTCGACGCGCGGCGTGAGGCTGAGAGCCTTCGCGATCGGCTCGGCCGTCTGCTGCGCGCGCTCCAACGGGGACGTGACCAACACCGTCACATCGCGGCCGCGCAGCGCTTCCGCCGCCGCGACCGCCATGTTCTCGCCGGCGGCGGAGAGTCGAAAGCCGGGGATCCGGCCGTAGAGGATCTTTCCCGGGTTGTGCACCTCACCATGTCGAAGCAGGTGCACGACAGTGCGCGCGCTCATCCGACCGCCATCTTCGCAGCAGCGGCGCGAGCGGCGTACGGCGCAGCGTCGGCGATGCGAGCCAGGGCGTCGTCACCGTGCGCCGCCGAGACGAACCACGCCTCGTAGGCACTCGGCGGGAGGTACACGCCGTGCGACAGCATCGCGTGGAAGAACGCTTTGTACCGGCCGACGTCCTGCCTCGTCGCGGTGTCGTAGTCGACGACGTCGTCAGACGTGAAGAAGAACGAGAAGAGGCTGCCGGCGGTGTTGAGCCGGTAGTCGACGCCAACCTCGTCGAGGGCCGCCGCGACGACGGCCGCTACTGCGGCGGCGGTCATGTCCACGTGGGCGTAGACGTCGGGGGTGCAGTGCCGCAACGTCGCCAGGCCCGCCGCGACGGACACTGGGTTACCGGAGAGCGTGCCGGCCTGGTACACCTGACCGAGCGGTGCGAGCAACCCCATCACGTCAGCACGCCCGCCGAACGCCGCGGCTGGAAGCCCACCACCCATCACCTTGCCGAACGTCGCGAGGTCGGGCGCGACACCTTCGATTCCATACCAACCCTGCTCGCTCACCCGGAAGCCGGTCATCACCTCGTCGAGGATCAGCAGCGCGCCGTGCCTCTCGCACAACGACTTCAGACCTGCATTGAACCCCAGGTCGGGCGGCACCACGCCCATGTTGGCGGCCGCCGCCTCGGTCATCACGCACGCGATCTCATCGGGGAAGGCGGCGAAGGCGGCTTCGACCGCGACGAGGTCGTTGTAGGGAAGTACGACGGTGTCTGCAGTCGTCGCGCTCGTGACCCCGCGCGAGTCCGGGAGGCCGAACGTGACGACGCCGCTCCCGGCGCTGGCCAATAGCGCGTCGACATGGCCGTGGTAGCAGCCGGCGAACTTCACCACCTTGGCGCGCCCGGTGAACCCACGCGCGAGGCGCAGGGCCGACATCGTCGCCTCGGTGCCCGAGCTGACCAGCCGTACCTGTTCGACGTAGGGCAGCCGGGTCGTGATGAGCTCGGCCAACTCGACCTCGCCGACGGTGGGTGCGCCGAAGCTGGTGCCCTGCGCGGCTCGCTCGACGATGGCGGCGACGACCGCAGGGTGCGCATGGCCGAGGATCATCGGGCCCCACGAGCAGACCAGGTCGACGTAGCGGCGGCCGTCGGCGTCGATGAGCCAGGCCCCCTCTCCGCGTTCGATGAAGCGCGGAGTGCCGCCGACGGCTCGGAACGCGCGAACTGGAGAGTTCACGCCGCCGGGGGTCACCACCCGGGCGCGGTCGAAGAGCGCGTCGGAGCTCGGCGCGTCGAAGTCATAGGGCATAACGGCATTGTTCCAGCGGGGTCGACGGGCGCCGAATCGGCTCAGCAGCGTCTACCGGAGCAACCGGGCTGCCTCAACGGCCCAATAGGTGAGCACGATGTCGGCGCCGGCGCGGCGGATCGACGTCAACGTCTCGAGCACCACCCGCTCCCGGTCCAGCCAGCCTCGCGCCGCAGCGGCTTCCACCATCGCCATCTCGCCCGACACCTGGTAGGCCGCAACCGGCACCGTGACTGTGCTGCTGATCCGACTCACGATGTCGAGATAGCTCATCGCCGGCTTCACCATCACGGCATCAGCGCCCTCGGCAAGGTCGAGTGCCACTTCACGCAGCGCCTCGTCGGAGTTGGCCGGAGCCTGCTGGTAGGACGCCCGGTCACCGAACTGAGGGGCGCACTCCGCTGCGTCGCGGAAGGGCCCGTAGAAGGCGGAGGCGTACTTCGCGCTGTAGGCGAGAATCGCCACCTCGGTGAACCCAGCCTCGTCCAATGCGGCGCGGATCACGCCGACCTGACCATCCATCATCCCGCTCGGCGCCACGACGTCTGTGCCGGCCCGCGCCTGGGCGAGCGCCGCCGACGCGTAGCGCTCGAGCGTCGCGTCGTTGTCGACCGACCCGTCTGGGCGGAGCAGACCGCAGTGGCCGTGGTCGGTGTACTCGTCGAGGCAGCAGTCGGTCATCAGCACCGTCGAGTCACCGAGCTCGGACTTCAGGTCAGCCACCGCCAAGGCCACGATGCCGCTCGGATCGTCAGCGCCGCTGCCTCGAGGATCCTTCAGCGCCGGGATCCCGAAGATGATCAGCCCGCCGACACCGGCCTCGACCGCCTCGACTGCCGCCTTGCGGAGCGACTCACGGGTGTGCTGCACGACACCGGGCATGCTGGCCACCGGCACCGGGTCGGTGATCCCTTCCTTGACGAAGAGCGGAAGGACCAGGTCAGCGGGCGCAAGTCGGGTCTCCGCGGTCAGGCGGCGCAGCGCCGGCGTACGACGCAGTCGTCGCGTCCGGACCGCCGGAAACGCACCATCGTTCATCTCGGCGCCGTGGATCGCACCGCCGGCTTCCCGGACGAGCGCTGTCGAGTCGAACTCACGGTCACGGTCTTCGGCGAGGCAGCCTTCTTGGCCGAAGTCTTGGTGGCCACCGGCTGGCGCACGCCACGGGCTGGAGCGGTCTCTGCCGGAGCCGCTGCTCGAGCGATCACGTGCGCGGCAAGGGCGGCGGCGAGCCCTGCGACGGAGGGCGTCTCCGCAACGACGTCGACGTGCAAGCCGAGCTCGGCGGCAGTGGCCGCCGTCTGCGGGCCGATCGCGGCGACCAGAGTCGTCGGCGCTGGCCGCCCCGCGAGCGCCAGGAGGTTGCGGACCGTCGAGGACGAGGTGAAGACCACCGCGTCGAAGGCGCCCGCGCGCAACGAATCACGCATCTCGACCGGCGGCGGAGCCGCCCGCACGGTGCGGTACGCGGTGACCTCCTCCACGGCCCAGCCCTTGGCCTTCAGCCCGGCGACCAGGTTCTCCGTCGCGATGTCTGCCCGCGGCAGCAGCACCCGGTCCAGCGGATCGAGCACGTCGTCGTGCCACGGCCACTCCGCGGCCATCGCCTCGGAGGACATCTCCTTCGACGGGACGAGGTCGGGGCGAAGACCGAAGGACTGCAGCGCGTCCGACGTGGCATCGCCCACAGCGGCGATCTTCACGCCGGAGAAGACCCGCGCGTCGAGGCCGATCTCCTCCAACCGCTCCCGGACCGCTCGCACGGAGTTGGTCGAGGTGAACGCCACCCAGGCGTAGCGGCCCTGGACGAGCCCGGACACGGCCCGCTCCATAGGAGCCGGGTTGCGGGGCGGCTCGATGGCAATAGTCGGCAGCTCGACCGGGGTCGCGCCAAGGGTGCGCAGTTGCTCGGATAGTGCCCCCGCCTGCTGGCGGGTCCGCGGCACGAGGACCCGCATGCCGAAGAGCGGCCGGGACTCCCACCAGGACAGCCGGTCGCGGAGCCGGACGACGTCGCCGATCACGGTCACCGCCGGCGCGGTCATGCCGGCCGCGGCGGCCTCGTGCTCGATCGTGTCGAGAGTGGCGACAACCGTGCGCTGATCGGCCGTCGTACCCCAGCGGGTCATCGCCACCGGAGTGTCCCCAGGTCGACCGTGTTCGACGAGGCAGGCCGCGATCTTGCCGATCTTCTCCACACCCATCAGCAACACGAGGGTGCCCGGCCCGGCGGCGAGCGCACTCCAGTCGATCGAGCTCGACGGCTCCGTCGGGTCCACATGGCCGCTGAGGATGGCCACGTCCTGCGTGATGCCCCGGTGCGTCACGGGAATGCCGGCATAGGCCGGCACGGCGACCGCTGAACTGACGCCGGGCACGACTTCCCACGGGACACCGGCCTTGACGCAGGCTTCCGCCTCCTCCGCGCCACGACCGAAGACGAACGGGTCGCCGCCCTTGAGACGAACGACGCGCAGGCCGGCCTTCGCCCGCGCGACCAGGACAGCGTTGATCTCGACCTGGGTCATCCCCTCGCCGTGCGGGGCCTTGCCGGCGTGGACAACCTCGACGCCGGGTCGGCAGTGGACGAGCAGCTCGGCCGGCGCGAGCCGGTCGATGACGACGACATCGGCTGCGGCAAGCAGGTCGCGGCCGCGCACCGTCACCAGTCCGGGATCCCCTGGCCCGGCGCCGACCAGCGCCACCGTGCCCATCGTCTTGCTCCGTCGACTCGCCATCACGACACCCTCATCAAGTCAGCCGCACCATCGTCGAGCAGCTCAGTGGCGAGCGCCCGGCCAAGCCTGTGTGGATCGGTCATCGCACCCATGGTGCTGCGGCGCAGCACCTCGCTACCGTCGGGCGCACACACCGCCGCGCGAAGGTAGAGCTCATCGTCAGCCACATCCGCGAGTGCACCCACTGGTGCAGTGCAGCCCGCTTCGAGGGCGGCCAGCAAGGCACGCTCCGCATCGACGGTGGCCCGGCTGACCGGGTCGTCCAGCTCGGCGAGCAGTTCGAGCAGCACCGGGTCATCGGCACGGCATTCGACCGCCAGCGCGCCCTGCGCGGGGGCCGGCAGCAGCTGGATCGGGTCGAGCACCTCGGTCACCGCGTCGAGCCGGTCGAGGCGGGCCAGTCCGGCTCGCGCCAACACCACCGCATCGACCTCGCCGTCGATCGCCTTCTTCAGCCGGGTATCGACGTTGCCGCGGATCGGCACGATGTCGAGCCCCAGGCCGAGCGCCCGCAGCTGAGCCGCTCGGCGCGGCGAGCCGGTGCCGATCCGGGCACCGCTCGGCAGCTCGCCGAGGGTCAGCCCAGCCGGGCAGCACAGCACGTCGCGCGGATCCTCACGGGGCGGAACTGCCGCGATTGCGAGACCGGCAGCGGGCGCGGTCGGCAGATCCTTGTACGAATGCACCGCCAGGTCGACGTCACCAGCGAGCAGCGCGTCGCGGAGCGCCGTCACAAAGACGCCCGTGCCACCGATCTGGGCGATTGCGCCCATCGACGCGTCGCCGGCGGTGATGATCTCGACGAGCTCGACCTCCCGGCCGAACGACGCGATCAGCGTCGCGGCCACCCCGCCGGACTGGGCGAGCGCGAGCGCGGACCGCCGGGTGCCCAGGCGCAGCGCCGTCACAGGTCCCCCACCGCCTGCGGATCCACCGCAGCAAGGTCGGCCACCGACACGGCCCCGGAGACCTGCGGGTTCAGACCGAAGAGCTCACGCAGGGCTTCGGCATAGTGGTCCCCGCCCGGAGACTCGGCCAGCTCTTTGACCCGCACGGTGGGGGCGTGCAGAAGCTTCTCGACGACGCGGCGTACGGCGGCATGCACCTCGCCTTGTTGCTTGGCATCGAGGTCGGGCACCCGCTGCATGAGCCGGCCGAGCTCGGCCTCGATCACCGCATCGGCCTTGGCCCGCAGGGCCACGACCGTGGGTGCGACCTTCATCGAGCGCTGCCAGCCCAGGAAGGCCGCGACCTCGGTCGAGACGATCATCCGAGCGTCGTCGAGGTCGCTCCCTCCGACCGCGTCGGACTCGAGGGTCTGGCGCAGCGCGTCGAGGTCAGTCAGCGTCACCCCGGGCAGCAGTCGCACCGCGGGGTCGATGTCTCGCGGCAGGGCGAGGTCGAGGAAGGCCACCGGCCGGCCGCCCCGGGACTGCACGGCACGCTCGACGGTGTCGGAGCCGACCACGACGCCGGATGCGCCGGTCGAGGAGATCACCACATCCGCTTGCGCGATCGCCTCCTCGATGCCGGCCAGGCCGATCCCGCGACCGCCGAGTACCTCCGCCAGTGCGTCGGCGTGCGCCGCAGTGCGGTTGGCCACGACAATGTGTCCGACGCCGGCCGCCTTCAGCTTCGTCCCTGCAAGAGCACCCATCGCGCCCGCGCCGATGATCAGCACTGGCCGGCCGCGCAGGGATCCGAGAGAGCTCTCGACAACCCGCACGCCGATGTCGACCAGCGACGCACCGGTCCGACCGATCTCGGTCTCGGAACGCACGCGCTTACCGACGCGCAGAGCGTGCGGCAGAAGCTGCCACAGCAGCCGGCCGACTGACCCATGCTCCTGTGCCGTCATCAACGCTGACCGCAGCTGCCCGAGGATCTGGCCTTCGCCCACCACCATCGAGTCGAGGCCGCTGGCGACGGCGAAGAGGTGCTGCACCGCGCGGTCCTCGTAGTGGACGTAGAGATGCTCGGTGAGCGTCTCGGCCGGGACACCGGACACTCGGCTGAGCAGGTCGCTGAGCTCCTGTACGCCGCCGTGGAAGCGCTCGACGTGGGCGTAGACCTCGACCCGGTTGCACGTCGAGAGGATCAGCGCCTCTGCGACGCTGTCTCCCGACTGCAGCTCATGGAGCGCCTTCGGGATGTCGGCGGTCCCGATCGATGCCCGCTCGACGAGGTCGAGCGGAGCCGAGTGGTGGCTGATGCCCACGACGAGCACGCTCACGACTGAGCCACAGCAGGTGTCCGGTCCTCGTGGCCGTGGGCCGGGTCGAGGTCACGTGCGCCGAGGTCGCACAGCGGGATGGGGGCAGCCTTGCGCTGTTCGTGGAAGGACAGAATCTGCAGCTCGATCGAGAGGTCCACCTTGCGCAGGTCGACTCCCGCGGGCACTGCGAGGACTACGGGGGCGAAGTTCAGGATGCTGGTCACGCCGGCTGCGACCAGGCGGTCACAGACGTCTTGCGCCGCGTGTGCGGGGGTCGCGATGACCCCGATCGACACGCCGTGCTGGGCCACGATGACGCCGAGGTCGTCGAGGTGACTGACCACGACTCCGGCGACTTCTTCGCCCACCCGCTGCCGGTCGGTGTCGACGAGCGCCGCAACCCGGAAACCACGCTGGGCGAACCCGCCGTAGTTGGCGAGCGCGTGACCGAGGTTGCCCAGGCCGACGATGGCCACTGACCAGTCCTGCGTCAGGCCGAGCTCGCGGGAGATCTGGTAGATGAGGTACTGGACGTCGTAGCCGACCCCGCGGGTGCCGTAGGAGCCGAGATGGCTCAGATCCTTGCGAACCTTGGCTGAGTTGACGCCAGAAGCCGCGGCCAGCCCGTCCGACGACACGGTGGCCGCTGCGGCCTCGGCCAATCCGACCAACGCCCGGAGGTAGACCGGAAGGCGCGCCACAGTGGCCTCCGGGATGTCGCGCTCGGCTCCTGAAGCACCGCGCCTGGGCTGCGCCACCCTCCCCGCCTCTCGGTGCGTCTTGGTCCCGGTTGCTGAGGACTTTGTGCCTTTGAGAATACGCCTTGTGAACGCATGCACAAACTCACTCTCAGCGGGCCAGCGCCTTGCGCAGGCGAGCTTCCTCGACCGCCCAATAACCGTGCTCGCGGCCGTCGAGCAACACCACCGGCAGGCGGTCGGCGTACTCGGCGAAATCCTCGGCCGACGCCGTCACATCACGCTCATCCAGCGGTACGCCGAGCTCGGCGGCGACCCGGGTGAGCACCGTTCGGGCCTCGTCGCAGGCTGGGCAACCAGGCTTGCTGAGCAGCGTCAGCCGATGGTCAGCGGGCGGCATGGGTCGCCGCCGGTGCCCCGATCTCCACCGGCCCGCTCTCCCTTGGCGGGTCAGGGATGGGACCCACCCGCTCTCCCGGGGCCAGGGTCTCCGCCCGCTCGTCGGCAGCTCGACGCCGGCGGGCCGACCGGTGGGTGCCAGGTCGTCGAGAGGCGACCGCGAAGCCGGCATACATGATCGCGGCGCCGAGGCCGAGGGTCGCGGCGACCGAGCCCACCTCACCGAGAAAGGTCAGCCCGCCGGACGTCGCCGCGATGAGCACGCCGACGACGATGAGCAGGGTGCCCCGGAAGCGGGCCTGGGCCGCCGGGCCGCCGCCCCGGGACCGCCACCCCGACCACAGCGTGCCGCCGATCACGGTGACGGTGCCGACGGCGTTGGAGGCGACAACGAGGCCATAGCGCGCGCCCGCAGGGAGGTAGTCCCGACCGTGCGGGAGGTCCGACCCGAAAGCCGGAGCGCTGTCGATGTACGGCACGACAGCGAGCACGAACGCGGCGTTGGCCGAGAAGACGACGAGGAAGAAGAGCACGACGCGCGCGATCGCGGGCCGGACGAGCAACTCGATCTCACCCATGGCCAGCCACGGCACGGAGAGCATGGCGCCGCAGATGTAGAACGTGCGGAACGTCGCGCTGCTCCACCCGAACGCCGTGCCGTAGAACAGCGCGGCACAGCCGAGCGCGAAGAAAGCCAAGGACAGCGTCCAGGACCGGAGGTAGGGCCGACGGCCTCGCCACCAGCGTCGCCCGAGGGCGAGGGCGAACTCCGCCGAGACCACGGTGGCGACCAGCGGCAGAACAGCCTCACCGGGCATCCGCGACGCTCCGTCCTACCCGGCGGCCGCGTCGAGCTCGCGCAACCGGCCCTTGGCCACCTTGCCGGTCGCACCATGCGGCAGCTCGTCGACGAACTCGACCGCGGTCGGGCACTTGAAACGCGCCAGCGACCGGCCGCAGTGGGCGATCACCTCGTCGGCGGTGACCCGCGCATCCGGTCGGCGCACGACGAGGGCCTTGACGCTCTCCCCGGTGTACGGGTGCGCAATGCCCAGCACGGCGGCCTCGACGATGTCGGGATGGGTGATCAGGACGTCCTCGACCTCGCGCGGATAGACGTTGAAGCCGCTCACCAGGATCAGCTCGGTACGCCGGTCGACCAGGTGGTAGTCGCCGTCCTCATCGACGTACGCGACGTCGCCGGTCGGCCACCACCCCTGCGCGTCCGGCCCACCGCGCCCGTCCGGCCAGTAGCCGGAGAAGACATTGGCGCCGCGCACGACGATCTCGCCGGGGTCGCCTTCCTCGGGCTCCGCCCCCTGCTCGTCGACCAGGCGCAGCTCGACACCGGGCACGGGCTGCCCGATGGAGTCGGGCTTGGCCACTTCGCTCATCAGCGTGGTGGTGAGCACCGGTGCCGTCTCGGTCAGGCCGTAGCCCTCGAACACGTGATGGCCCGTGGCATCGAGGATGCGGCGCAGGACCGTCGCCGCAAGCGGTGCTGCCCCGGATACGGCCAGGCGCACCGACGAGAACGCGTCCCCGAGGTCCGGCAGCATTGACCACGCGACGTACATCGGCGGCGCGCCGATGACATTGGTGACCTGATGCCGGCGCATCTGCTCCAGCGTCTCGACAGGGTCGAAACGCTCGACCAGCACCCCGGTCGCGCCGTGCTTGACGACCGCGCCGAGGCCGGCGTTGAGCGCGTAGATGTGAAAGAGCGGCAGCACGAGGAGCACGACGTCATCGTGGTCGATGATCGGCGGCTCGATCCGGGCGGTCTGCTCCAGATTGGCGAGAAGCGCTGCGTGGCGCAGCATGGCGCCCTTGGGTCGCCCGGATGTGCCCGACGTGTAGATCAGCACCGCCAGGTCGTCGTCACCGACACCGGTGTCGACCTGGCCGGCTTCCTCCCCGAGCGCGACGATGTCGTCGAACGTTCGGGCGCCGGCCGGCGCGGACGCCGCGTCGGCCACCACCACGGTCTCCAGCGCGTCGACTTCACCCAGGAGGGCCAGGAGGTCGGCCGCCGCGCTCCGGTGCCCGACCACGAGCCGGGCTCCCGAGTCGGCCAACACATGCTCGAGCTCAGTCACGGTGTAGCCGGTGTTCACCGGCAGCGCGACCAGCCCAGCGCGTAGCGCCCCGAAGTACGCCGTGACGAAGGCGGGGGTGTTGCCCAAGGCGATAGCCACGCGGTCGCCGGTGTTGAGGCCAAGAGCCAGCAGGCCGCCGGCGAAGCGGTCGACATCGCGGTCCAGGGCGCCCCACGTGATGACGTCGTCGCGGTGACGCAGCGCCGGCCGCGCCGGATCGGCGGCCGCGGCGTCGCGCACGAGGTCGGCGAGGTTCACATCCGGAAGTGTTGCACAGTTGCAAGCGCTTCGACCCCGACGATTGCCCAATCTCGCTGGGCCAGCCGGCGCAGTGCACTTCGGTCCCTGCGGCGGTGTGCGTGGCCGCATACCGGACCGATCTGGTCACTATGGGAACAAGTGGTCACCGGCCCCCCGGACACAGCCAGGCCGCAGCCGGCAGACGCACAGTCGGTGCGAAGTCGGTACTTCGGGCCATGGAGAACCTCGACCCGACCACCTGCCCGCGCGTCCTCGTCGCCCTCGACGCGCCGGCGGATCTGGTGCGAGGGGTGCTCGACCGTGCGGCTCAATTGTCACTCAAAGTAGTCACGGTGAGAAGCGCGTCGGAACTCGGACTGCGCTGTGGAGTGGCTCGGCCGGTCATTAGCACGCTCGAAACCGGCACATAACGACTTTTCGCTCAAGAGCGTGCGTGGGTTGGTCGATCACCCAAAGTGACAGCCTTTCCCCACTACGCGCGGCACGTGCGTTCTGCCGCCGGAGGTCTCGCCCGTGACCCGCCGCCTCACCTCCGCGCTCGCCGCCCTCGTCGCCAGTCTGGCCGCCTTCGCGCTGCTGGCTCCGGCGGCGCACGCCGGTCCCGGTGAGGGTGACTTCTTCAGCCGCGCCAACGAGGCCCGGAGCAGCGCCGGACTCCGCGGATACTCCGGGCCGAGCGACCTGGTCGCCGTCGCGCGCCGACAGGCGCAGCGGATGGCTTCGGAGGGACGGATCTACCACAACCCCAACCTCGATTCCGAGGTCGACAACTGGCAAGCGGTCGGTGAGAACGTCGGCATGGGTGGCGATGTCGCCTCCATTCATCAGGCGTTCATGAACTCCGCTGGGCATCGCGCCAACATCGTCGACCGAGACTTCACCGAGGTCGGCATGGGGACGGCCACAGACGCCGGCGGCAAGATCTACGTGGCCCAGGTATTCCGGCAGCCGCAGCGCAGCAGCGCACCGCCGCAGCCCGCCGCCGAGCCCGCCCCTCAGTCCGCCCCGGCAGCGGCACCGGCCCGGCCAGCCCCCTCCGCGCCGAAGCCGGCCACCGCGCCCGTCCGGACTCGCCCTCGGCGGACGACAGCAGCACCCCGCGTCGCCGATGCGACGCCGGTCCGGACGAGCCCGGCGGCACTGCTCCGTATCCGGCTGGCTGCAGCCCGCGACGCCGCTGCCCCTGATGTCACCGGCCTGGATCGGGCCGTCTCATTCGACGAGGTCATGACCGCGCTCGCCGGCTGATCCCCTCGGGATGCGTCAGGTAGGGCTCGGGTTCGGGTCGCCTGACGGTGAGGGAGCGGACGTCGGGTCCTGTGGCGGCGCGGAGCTCGGCTCGCTGCTGAGCGTCGGCACCGGAGCTGGCGGCACGGGGCCCGGGCTGGGAGTCACCGATGCTTGTGCGCTCGGCCGAGGCGTGCTGCTCACGGACTTGAGGCTCGGCCCGGGGCTGCGACGGCGCGGCCGGCGGGTCGGCGAGGGAGACGGCGACGCGCCCTCGACGTCAGCCTCCGCACGGGCCCGCAGCTCCTCGACGGTGTCGAAGATGGAAGCGAAGAGGCGGGCAGGCACCGCCCCCCCGGTGATCCCGCCGCGAACGCCGCCCGCGTTGCGTACCGGGATATTGCCCTCTCGGTGGCCCACCCAGATGCCGAGGCACAGCGGCTGCTTGGCATCCTCAGTGCAGCCGGCGAACCACGCATCGGCGCCGTTCTGGCTGGTGCCGGTTTTGCCGAACGCGCCGACGCCGTCGAGCCGGGCCCGGACGCCGGTGCCGCGCGCGATCACACCGCGCAGCACATCGACGACCTCGTCGGCCACGGCTTGGGGGAACGCCCGGGTCCCTTTCGGCTTGGTCTCCCCTTGCACGAGGTCCCCGGTGAACTCATTCGTCGCGCCGCCGCCCTTTCGCACCTCCAACACGGTGCGCACCGGCAGCCTCATGCCGCCGTTGGCCAGCGTGGCGAATCCCTGGGTAAGTGACAGGGGGGTGATGGCAACACCACCGCCAAGACCGAGCGAAGGAATGCTCTTCGGGTTGACCGGGAAGCCACCTCCAGGCCCCACCCCTCGAAGCCCGGCAGCCACCGCGGCCGCCTTGACCTTGTCCTGACCAATCTCATCAGCGAGCTTCACGTAGATGGTGTTGGTGGACTTCTCCATCGCGCGTCGCAACGTCTTGGTGCCGCCGCCGCGCGCGTCACCGCCGTCCTCGGTGAAGTTGCACGGTCGGTAGCCCGTGGGAAATGACGGCGACTTCTTGCGGATGACGATGCATCCGGGGTCGCGGTACGAGTCGGTCGTCTTCTTGCCGGCCAGCAAAGCCGCGGCCAGCGTGAAGGGCTTGATGGTGGAGCCGGTCGAGCGGTACGCGTTAGTGGCCAGGTTGAGACCGCCCCGCCGGTAGGCGCTGGAGTAGACGGCCTTGAGATCGCCGGTGCGCGGGTCGATCGCCACGACTGCCGTGTCCGGGTCACCGAGGCGAAACTCCGGGCTGCTCCTGGGAACGTCCGCGGTGCCGGGGTCAGGGAACAGCGCTCGAGCCGCCGTGTTGATGGCCTGCTGGAGAGTGAGGTCGATCGTCGTACGCACCTTGAGGCCGTCGCGGAAGAGCTGATCTGCATCGGTGGCGTAGAGCTTTTCCAACTCCAAGCGGACCAGGTCGGCGAACTCTGGCGCCTCGGTGGGCAGCTCCGGCTCCCGACGGCGCACGATGTCGGCCGGCGAGCGGATCTCGCGCGCCGCGGCAGAGGCCTGCTCGGTGGTGACCATGCCCTCTTCGATCATCCGACCGAGCACGTTGAGCTGGCTGTTACGGGCGAAGTCGAAGTCACGGACCGGGTTGCGGGCCGAGGGTGCCGGGACGATAGCCGCGAGCATCGACGCACGGGCCAGCCCCAGCGAGGGTCGGCGCTCCTTCGTTTTCAAGTCC
The DNA here is from genome assembly GCA_046590575.1 of Mycobacteriales bacterium. Taxonomy (GTDB): domain Bacteria; phylum Actinomycetota; class Actinomycetes; order BP-191; family BP-191; genus DATLNF01. The sequence continues at coordinate 14,011 of JBKJUS010000176.1, forward strand.
ACGTCGAGGTCGCTCGCGCGCACCCCGAAGTAGTAGCGGGCTGCGGCATCGATACCAAAGACGCTGTTGCCCAGAAAAACTCCGTTGAGATACGCCGTGAGAATGTCGCTCTTGCTGCGGGTCCGCTCCAGCCGAAACGCGAGCGCGGCCTCCCGGATCTTCCGGGCAGCGGACCGCTCGCTGGTCAGGTAGACGTTCTTCACGTACTGCTGGGTGATGGTCGAGCCGCCCTGCTCAGCCCGCTTCGCCCGCAAGTCGCGGTACGCCGCCCGCAGGATCGCGATCGGGTCGACGCCGTTGTGATCGAGGAACCGCGCGTCTTCGGACGCCACGATCGCCTGGCGCATCACGTCCGGGATGTCCTCCGCCGAGGCGTCGCTGCGGATGTCCGGTGCTCGGATGCTCGCGACGAACGTGTCGTCCACACCGAGCAGCAGGACTGATTGGGGTGCGGGCGGCAGCGCCAGGTCGATCGGCGCGACGAGCAGGCCGGTGACGAACATCGCAAGGGACACGACCGACGCGACCAGGACCCAGCCCAGCAACGCCGCACTACGCCGGGGGGCCCGGCGGCGCGGCCCGCGACGAAAGGACGATTTGGCGGGTGACACGACCGGAGGGTAACCCGGAGCAAGGTGCCAAGGTCGGGACGAGTCGGGACAAACCGCCCGATCGGTCAAGGAAATCTCTCGCCGAACCGAGTCAATTGGGTGGCGAACCGGCAGAATCTGCCCTCTGGTCGCCGTACCATGATCGGGTCACCCGGCGGCCAACACGACGAGGAGCATCAGATGCGAGGCCCGACGGCCGTCGTCGTGCTGCTGCTGCTCGGGCTGATCACTCTCGCCTTCGCGGTGCAAGCACTGCGGGCGCGATGAGCGCCCTGCCTCCCCCGCCGGGGCGAGCCGACAGCGCAGCCGACGGGCCTGACCTCGATGGGCTCCTCATCACCCGACTCGCGGACCTCCGGAGCACGGTGGTCCACCACCGCGCGATCCCCGGCGGTCACCGCGTCGACGCCGCAGACATCCTCGCGCCGTCATCGGCGCTGCCAGGTCCCCGCGCGGCCCGGCTCGGGAACCGGACCGATCCGGGCCCGGAGCAGCGGGAGCCGGACAGCCGCGACACCGACCCGACCGGCGACGGGTCGGGTGGACTCAGCGCGGACGCTCTTGCCGCGATGGAGCTGGTCGCCCGTGCGCAGAGCGGCGACGCGGACGCGTTCGGCGCGCTCTACGACCGCTACGTCGACCTCGTCTACCGATACGTCTACTACCGGGTCAGTTCGAAAGCTCTCACCGAGGACCTGGTCAGCGAAACCTTCTTGCGGGCGCTGCGCCGGATTACGTCGTTCTCCTGGCAGGGCAAGGATTTCGCGGCCTGGCTCATCACGATCGCCCGCAATCTCATCGCTGACCACTTCAAGAGCGGCAAGTACCGCCTCGAAGTCGCGACCGCCGACATGCTCGACGCCGACCGGGCGACCGACGGGCCCGAAGGCGAGGTGCTCGACGCCATCACCAATGCCTCCCTGCTCGACGCGGTGAAGCAGTTGAACTCTGAGCAGCAGGAATGCGTCGTCCTGCGTTTTCTTCAGGGCATGTCAGTCACCGAGACGGCACTGGCGATGGGCAAGACCGAAGGAGCCATCAAGGCGTTGCAGTACCGGGCCGTGCGCACGCTGGGCCGGATGTTGCCCAAGGAGCTGATGCTCTGATGGTGAGCAGCCAGCACACTGGGTCGACAGTGCGGCTACCGGGTGTGACGACCCATGTAGTGATCGGGGGCAAATCGGACTATTTCCTCTCAATTTTGATGCCGCGCCGTAACCGCCAGCAGGATGCGTCGTTGCGCCGGACGAAGGAGGCATCACTGTGATGCGCCGCCCGCTCCGCCCAGCTGAGCAGTTCGCTGCCGCAGTCGATGGCTCGTCCGTCGGCTCGCCGCGCGACACTGCCCTATCGCCGCTGCTCGCACTCGCCCAGCAGCTGCAGGCGCTCCCCCTCGGGCCGACTCCTGCCTTCCGCGACGCGTTGCGGACCCGCTTGATGGCTGTCGCCGCCGTATCCGCGCCGCTCGGCGCGGCCCCCACGACGGTCGACCGAGCCCGCGCCACCATCTCCGGCTGGCGGGTCCAGCGTGGCCTCGCCGCCGCGACGGCCGGCATGGCCGCGGTGGTCGGCATCACGGGCATCAGCACCGCCGGCGTTCGCTCCCTCCCCGGTGACCCCTTCTACACGGTGAAGCGGGGAACCGAGAATGTGCAGCTCGCTCTCACCCGCGGCGAGGAAGCTCGAGGCAAGCGCCACCTTGCGCAGGCCGAGTCCCGTCTCGACGAAGTGGGCGAGCTCGTCGGAGATCCGTCGGCAGCGGCCGCACTCGGTGCTGGTAGCACCTCGGTCTCGACGTACGCGTTCGGCGGGAGCACGTCGTCCCTGATCCGCGACACCCTCGCTGACATGGACGAAGCCACCAGCACCGGCACGCGGCTGCTCACCGAGGCCTACGCTGACGACCGCGACGACACGGGCCCGCTTAAGGCCCTCGCGTCCTTCGTGCGTCGACAGAAGTCCGGCCTCGCCGACGTGATTCCGGCCCTGCCCGCCGGCGCGCAGAAGGCTGGCGCCGCCTCACTCGCTCTCATCGCCGACGTGGAGATGCGCGCCAACGCCCTGTTGACCAACGGTCTCTGCGGCGAGGACTGCGCCCCGGCGCCGGCCGTCGATGCCTCCGCGGCGCCGCTGGCCACGCCGGCGCCGGCTCCCCAGCCCACGCCCGACGCGACGGCCGACCTCGGCCCGGAGCCCTGCAACTGCCAGGCCCAGCCGACTCCTCAGCCAGCGCCCCAGCCGACCCGTCAACCGCAGCCGGCGCCGAGTCGCACCCCGTCACCGCAGCCCTCGCCCAGCACCTCACCCAGCGAGGAACCGCGCCTGAGCGACATCGTGCCCAGCGCGGTGCCGGCGCCGGTCCGCTCGCCCCTGGTCGAGGTCATCGACACCATCGAGGACCTGTTGCCGACGCTTGTTCCCGCACCCGCACCGGTGCCGGTGCCGGTGCCAGCGCCGGCTCCCAAGGAGCCGGCCATGACGTCCGCCCCCGTCGAGCCGCAGCCGGCGGCCGGCCCGCTGGCCCTGCCTGGCTCGTAGCTCCGCGCCTTCTCCACGCCGTACTGCAGATCCGTCCGGGAACTCCGGGCGGATCTGCTGCGTTGAGGGGTAGCGCCCGAAATGACTACTCCGCGGGCCGCACTCCGCCCCGGAGCGTCCACGACGCCCCGGGATGTCCGGTATCTGCCGAAAAAACCTTCAAGGCAGGCCGTAACCGCGTCGACACAGTTGTCGTTACGAACTACGTCGGCGGCCCTCAACGGGGGGGCCGGTTCGGAAGAACCCACTACATGGTGTGGGACCTCAGCCGGACAGGCGGGAACTAACTAGTCATTCTGGCCCCAAAGGACTAGCCATAAACCCGACCGGCAGTAAGACTGTTAGGACCTGGCCCTCAGGGCCGGCACACACGGAGGTCGGGAACATGGCTCGAATCACCACCCGCGCAGGGCGCCTCACCGCTCTGGCGCTCGCAACCGGCACCCTTGTGGTCGCCGCCACCGGTCCAGCCGGTGCCGCTGTCGTCGCGATTCCCGATGTCTTCGGGGGCACCGCGCGCGGCACCGCCATCCACATCGAGGTCAACCTGCCCATCGCCATCCCGGTTCCGGGTCTCGGCAATGTCACGGGCCTCGTCCAGGACATCTCGTTCACCGAGGGCAAGGCCACCAAGGACCTGTCCAGCGTCACGAGCGTCGCCAAGGCCGTCCTCGGCAACGGCACGCTCACCCCGCTGAACATCGTCTCGGAGGCCTCCCTGACCGGTAAGCCCAGCGACTCCAAGAGCCTGGTCTCCATTCCGGTCAACCCGCTGATCAGCGGTGGCATCGGCACCATCACCTCGAGCGTCTCGCCCGAGACCGCCACCTCCGCGCTGACCAGCACCTCCTCCGCCTCCCTCGCCAGCCTCCGCATCGGCCTCGGCGGGCTGACGGACGCTCTGCCGCTGAAGACCGACCTGACGGCCGCGCTCGACACGGTCCAGGCCACGGTGGACGCCACCCAGGGCACCCTGACCCAGACGGTCGGCACCGCGCTCGACACCCTCAACCAGGTCTCGGCCGGCGCCACCGCCCCGGTCGCCGCTCAGATCGAGGCCGTCGAGGCTCAGCTCACTGGCCTGCTGGACTCCCTCCAGGGCACGCTGGCCAACCTCACGGCGGACAGCGACCTGGTGTCGCTGAGCCTGCTCGAGTCGTCGAACACCATCACCCGCAAGGGCGACATGGTCGAGGCTCGTGCGCTCTCCGCCATCGGCGGTCTGGACATCCTCGCCGGCCTCGTGCACATCGACGCCGTCAAGACCGAGTCGTTCTCCTCTGCCAATGGCGTCAAGGGTGCGGCTGCTGCCGACTCCCTGACCACCGTGCTCGGCCTGAAGGTCGCGGACATCCTCGACCTCAAGCTCACCGACAAGGGCCTCTCCGGCTCCGTCCTGGGCAACGCGCTCCCGCCGGCCGCTCAGGGTGCCGTCAACACGGTCATCGCGTCCGTCAACGGCCTGCTGGCCACCGCAGGCGTCAACATCGTCTACGGCCAGAAGACCTCCACGGTGGACCCGGCCGGTCAGTCGGCCAGCTCCTCCTCGCAGGGTGTGGGCATCATCGTCAACCCGCCGGTGCTCGGTCTGGCCAAGCCGCTCCTCGCGGTCCAGCTGGTCCCGGCCGGCACGGCTGTCAACGCCGCTCGCCTCGCGAAGCCGGCCGCGCCGGTGACGCCGCGGGTCACCTCCCCCCGCACGTCGCTCCCCCGCACCGGTGCTCCTGAGACCGTCGCGATCCTGGGTGCCGGCCTGGTCGCCACCGCGGCCTTCGTGAGCCGTCGCCGCCGCCTCACCGCCGAGGCGTAACTCCACCGCACGCACACGTTGGCCCCCGGCTCACGCCGGGGGCCTTCGTGCTGTGCGGGGCGATCAACGTCGGTAGCATCCGTGTCGTGAGACTCCTCCGCCGCAAGCGTGCCGACGCCGACATCACCGCGATGCTCGCCGGTGCCGCGTCGGCGGCCGCGGCTGAGGTGGAGGCTTCGCTCGCCGTACCGCCGGATCTCACCGCTGCCGCCTTCTTCGACTGCGACAACACCCTCATGCAGGGTGCCTCGATCTACTTCTTCGGCAAGGGCATGGCGGCCCGGAAGTTCATCACCACCAAGGACCTGCTGCGCTTCGGCTGGCAGCAGGTCCTCTTCCGCGTGGGTGGCACCGAGCGACACGGGGCGATCACCGAAGCTCGGGAGACCGCGCTGGGCCTGGTCGCCGGACGCGAAGTGGCCGAGATCGTGCGGTACGGCGAGGAGATCTACGACGAGCTGATGGCTGAGAAGATCTACTCCGGCACCCGGGCGCTCGCTCAGCAGCACCTCGATGACGGCCAGCGGGTCTGGCTCATCACCGCCACGCCGGTCGAGCTGGCCAACATCATCGCCCACCGCCTGGGCCTCACCGGAGCGCTCGGCACGGTCAGTGAAGTCGAGGACGGTCGCTACACCGGCCGGCTGGTCGGCGAGCCGTTGCACGGCCCGGCGAAGGCCGAGGCAGTGCGCGCGATCGCCGAGCGGGAAGGGCTCGACCTGACCCGATGCGCGGCGTACAGCGACTCGTTCAACGACGTGCCGATGCTGTCGCTCGTCGGCCGCCCGGTCGCGGTCAACCCCGACACCGAGCTGCGCGAGCACGCGCGGGCGCAAGGCTGGGAGATCCGCGACTTCCGGACGGCGCGCAAGGCGGCCAAGGTCGGCATCCCCACGGCGGCCGGCGCGGGGGCGGTCTTCGGCGGCGTCATGGCCGGCATGGCGTACCGACGGCGCCGATCGGCTCGCTGAGCCTCACGACGTGTACGAGATGCGGCGATTCGGTCGCAATGTCCGGATCTGGCGATAAAATCGTCCTCATCGCCATATGGTCAGCCGCCACTGTCGGGTAGCGTCATGCGTTGAGAACGTTGGCGGCTCGCCCTAGCAAGAGTCAACGAGCAGGGCAAGACCGCGTAAGCGCACGTTGCTGCGCCTAGGCCGCACAGGCAACCCCCGCACCATTGGCTAGGCCGGTTGGCTAGTTGTCGCTGGTCCCTCAAGACCAGTTGTAGCTGCGCCGAAAACCAGTGATAGCACGACGGAGATTCCATGCCATTCCCGGCATACCTCGTGGCGTGCCCAACGAGAGGAACGTCATGAGCGGCAAGCACCTGCGTCAGTCCCCGAATGGCCGGCGCATGCGGCGGGCTATGACCGTCTCCCTCGTCGCCGCAGGCCTCCTCGGCGCGACCGCGCCGGCGATGGCGGCCAAGGGCGGAGGCGCGACGGCACCCCCGAGCGGCAGCTGCTCGGCTGCCCCCAGCCCGGTGCCGGTCGGCACCGACTACACGCTGACCGGCCGCGGCTTAGGCGCCTACACGATCGTGAACGTGCTGGTCAGCGACTCGGCCGGGACGACAAGTTGGAACCTGCAGGCGGACGCCAACGGGACCACCGCCGTCGTTGGCCGCGCCTACTGGACCGGGACCAGCAAGGTGACCTTCCAGACCGGCCGCCGCAACACCGTGGTCGCGAGCTGCTCGTTCAGCGTGGTCTAACTCTGACCCAATCCCCAGACAGGCCGAAGGCCGGCACCCCGAGTGGGCGCCGGCCTTCGTCCTGAGCTGGCTCGGTCAGGGCTCGGACGTGATGCCCACGGTGACCGACTCCACAGCGCACGAGACGAAACCGGTGTTGTTGGTGTCACCGGCATAGCTGATCTTGTAGTAGTACGTGCCCGCGGTGACCGCGACGAAGCTGGTCTCACCGGTCAGCGTGCCGGCCACGTTGCCGCTCGCCGGGAACGACGCGTTCGAACCGATCTGGCTGGCGGCGGCGCAGTTCGTCGTGGTGAACAGCCCGACCAGGACGTTGCCGGTCGCGTCACTGGTGAGGTCCGTGACTGTGAACGTGTCCTTGATCTGGACCACCGGGGTGCTGTGCGGGTCCGGCGTGTTCGGTGCCACCGTGAGCACCTCGTCGGTGCATGGGCTGGTGGCGCCGTAGTTGCGTCCACCGGTGGTGA
>JBKJUS010000066.1:0-9896 GCA_046590575.1 Mycobacteriales bacterium
GAGGTCGTCGACGACCCGGCTGAGCTCACCGCGGATGAAGTCCCGCGTCGCGACGTCGCCGATCGAAAGGCGAATCGAGGCGACTTCGCGGGTGAGGTAGTCAGTGTCGGCGAGCGCGCGGGAGTACTGGTTGCGGTCCTCCTCGAGGTTCACTCGGTCGCGGTCGGCCTGCCGGTTCTGCGCCAGCAGGATCAGCGGTGCGGCGTACGCCGCCTGCAACGACAGCACCAGGGTCAGGAAGATGAACGGGTAGTTGTCGAAGCGCAGCGCCTCGGTGATGAACAGGTTCCACAGGACCCACGCGATGACGATGAAGGTCTGGATGACGAGGAAACGCGCGGTGCCGATGAACCGGGCGATGGCCTCAGAGAACGCACCGAATGCCTCGGGGTCGTAGTGCGGCCGCGGCAGGCCACGACGCGGGTCGCGGGGCAGGTCGAGGCGGTCGCGGTCGTCACGCCCCATGGCTGCCCGCCTCGTCCCGCCAGTTGGTCGGCAGCAGGTGGTCCAACACGTCGTCCACCGTGACCGCTCCCAGGAGTCGCTGTTCGCCGTCGACGATGGGCGCGGCCAGCAGGTTGTACGTCGCCAGGTGTTCGGTCACCTCGCGCAGCGACGAGTCGGGACTGAGCGGGTCGATGTCGGAGTCGACGCAGGCGCCGACCAAGGAGGAAGGGATCTCGCGCAGCAGCCGTTGGATGTGGGCGATGCCCAGGAAGCGCCCGGTCGGCGTGTCCGTCGGCGGTCGTACGACGTAGACCTGGCTGGCCAGCGCTGGAGTCTGGTCGGGCATCCGCACCCTGGCGAGAGCGTCGGCGACGGTGGCGTGGGGAGGCAGCACGATCGGCTCGCTGGTCATCATGCCGCCGGCGGTGTTGTCGGCGTAGGCCAGCAGGCGTCGGACCGGCGCCGCCTCGTCCGGCTCCATCAGCTCCAATAACCGCTCGGCGTCGCCCGGCGGCAGGTCGCCGAGGAGGTCGGCGGCGTCGTCCGGTGCCATCTCTTCCAGGACGTCGGCCGCTCGCTCATCCTCGAGATGGCGCAGGATCTCGACCTGGTCTTCCTCGGCCATCTCCTCCAGGACGTCGGCCAGCCGCTCGTCGTCGAGCGCGGCAGCGACCTCTGAGCGCCGCTTCTGGCTGAGGTCGTGCATCACGTTGGCCAGGTCCGCTGGGCGCATTGAGGAAAAGACCGCGAGCAGGTTGGCCGCACCCTGGTCGTCCTCGTGGAGCGAGAAACCGGTGACGTCGTACCACTCGACCTGCCGGATGTGACCTCGGCGGCGCACCAGACCGCTGCCGGGCTCGGTGACCGCGACGCGGTTGATCTGCCAGTCACCGCCGCGAGTCGGCTCGATGGAGCAGTCGACGACGCTGACGGTGGCGCCGGTCGCGACGAGGGTGACTTTGCGGTCGAGCAGGTCCTCGAGGACGAGCGACTCGGCGGGCCGCTTCGTGAACTGCCGCATGTTGACCACCCCGGTACGCAGCCGGACCTGGCCGGGGTCGATGGTGGTGACGCGAGTGATCGGCACGAAAATCCGACGGCGGCGTTGGACGTCGACGGTGAGCCCGACGACGCGCGGCGCCTCGTCGCCGATCCGCAGCGTGACCACCACGTCGTGGACCCGGCCGACTTGGTCACCGTTAGGGTCGAAGACGGCGAGGCCGGCGAGCCGGGCGACGAAGATCCACCCGGCGCGCTGGGGGTTCCCCGTGGTTGCCGTCACGGTAGGCAGGGTATAGCCGCGCCTGAACCGTGGGCCGCTCTGCGGCGAACATTAAGGACGTGTTCTCGTCCCCTTGGAGTTGTGCATGAAGTCTCGTCGTCCGATTGCCGTGATCGCGCTCGCCGCCGCAGCGATGGCGAGTGTTGCCTCGCTCGGGACCTCGGCCGCTGCCGCCAACGCGACCGTCAATGTCGTGGATAACCAGTTCGTGCCCCCACGGGTGACGGTGTCGGTGGGCGACTCGGTGACCTGGACCTTCTCCGGCCAAGGTTCGCACTCGGTGACCTTCGAAGCCAACCAGGCGAAGAGCTTCGACTCGCACCCGACGTGCAGCCAGGGCGGTCCCTGCTCGACCCCGGGCCAGACCGCGACGACGTCGTTTGACCAGGTTGGGTCCTTCCGCTACTTCTGCAAGATCCACGGCGCCGCCGGGGGCCTCGGCATGGCCGGCATCGTGGATGTGACCGCCGCCTCCGCCCCGTCAGCGTCAGCGTCGGCTTCGGCATCTCCCGCGCCGACGCCCAGCCCCACTGCCGCATCGCCCACTCCGTCGGCTTCCCAGCCGCCACAGGCACCGACGCTGACGGCGCCGACGACGGCGGTCGCCGGGGTGCTGATCGCCGTCAGCGGCACGGCGGCGCCAGGTGCGTTGGTGGAGCTTTTCGGGGTGACGGCGCCGAACGGGACCCTTCGCAAGGTCAATGACACGACGGCGGACTCCGCCGGCCAGTGGGTGCGGACGATCCGTCCGCTGCGCAACGTGAACCTGCAGGCCCGAGTCGGCTCGGCGTTCTCCTCGACCCGCTTCATCGCGGTGAGCACCGCTGTTCGCCAGTCGGTGGCGGCGCTGGCCGGCTGTATCGTGCAGGACTCGGGAGCGGTGTTCGAGCCGAAGCCGGGTGCGACGGTGTTCATCCGGGCCTTGACGTCGTCAGGTGCGACGGTGTCGCTGGGGACTGGAACGGTGCAGTCCGACGGTCGGTTCTTGCTACGCCGGCCGTACGCGTGCGGTCAGACGCTGCGGGTCTACACCGTGATCCAGGGCGACAACGTGAACCGTCCCGGCGCGACCGGCACCCAGACGATCACCACCCGCCGCTAGCCCCTGCCGCCCTGCCCGCCCCGCCCCGCCCCGCCCCGCCCCGCATTCCGACTTCACCCACCAAAACCACTCGGATCGAGCCGAAATGGGCTCTACGAGGGTGGTTTTGGTGGGTGAAGTCGGGCTATTGGGTGGCGGTGGTACGCGAGGCGGTCAGGTGCCTTCCATGCGGCGCGCCTTCGGGCGGCCGTGGAAGGTGATCGGGATGCGGGTCTCCGTGGTGGCCGACGACTGCGGCGGCGACTCGCGTCGGGCGTCGCTGCGCAGGGCACCCGGCTCCTCAAGCAGATCGCCCGTCGGTACGAGCCGGGCCACGCGGCACTCCTTGGCCCAGCGGGCGGGTGCGCCGTCGCCGTCACGGTTGTTCAGTCTCTTGCCGACGAGCAGTGGGGTGACGTCGTTCCAGGCTGGCGAGCCCGGCGGCACCAGCTCGACCGCGCCACGCCAGGCGACCACGGTGCCGCCTTTGTCCTTGGACCGAACCGTGACGACGACTGAGTCTGCGTCGGCCAGCCCCGGCATCCGCTGCTCGGAGCCGTCGAAGACGAGATAGACCGCGCCTTGGTGCCAGACGTGCCATGCGGGCCGGGCGCTCTGGCCAGACGCCGCCACCTGGTCCGGCACCGAGATCCACACCAGGTCGGACTTCTTCGTCGCCGCATCGATGATCGGAGAGACCAGTGCCGGTGGACCGCCCACCGCGCCCGGACCCGGCTCGACGAAAACCGGCACCCCGGGCACCACGTCGCCGTCGACGGTGAACACCAGCTCGTACTCGCCGATGTCGAGCCGCACTCCGTCGAGGCGGTCCTCGACGTCGTTGCTGTAGTACTCGCCGGAGAGCTCGAGAATCTGCGGCTCGCTCTTGTACGCCGTCACTCGGGAGTCGGTGTGCACGATCCGGAACTGCTCGATATAGGCCCCCTGCGGGCCGGACCAGCCGCGCCGGACGAGGAACGGGGCGCTGGCGCCGTGCCGGCTGCCGAAGACGTGGACGACCGGGTCGAGCGACCCATTGGCGTAGAGGACAGCATCGATGGCGATGGCGTAGCGCAGGCGGGCCTTCGGCATGGCGGAAACTATAGTGCGGCTATGCCGGCCGACCGAACGCGCGTCGGCGTGCTCGAGCGGCCGTCCCGGGCAGACTTCCTGCTGATCGCCATCGGCGTGGCGGGGGTGTCGACGTCCGCGCCGCTCATCAAGGCGGCCGTGGCCCCCACCTTGGCCATCGCCTTCTGGCGCAACTTCATTGCCTCCGGGGTCGTGTTGCCCTTCGCCGCTGTCCGTAACCGGGCCGAGCTGCGCAGCCTCGACCGCCGCGAGCGGCGTCTCGCCGTGCTCGCTGGGGTGTTGCTCGCGGCGCACTTCGCGACGTGGATCCCGAGTCTGTCGTTCACGACGGTTGCCTCCTCGGTCGCGCTGGTTGCCACCCAGCCGGTGTGGGCGGCGCTGGTGGCCCGGGCCCGGGGTGACGCCGTGGCGCCACGAGCCTGGCTGGGCATCGCGATCGCCGTCGCGGGTGCGGTGTTGCTCTCCGGAATCGACCTGCAGGTGTCCGCGCGAGCGCTGGGCGGAGATCTGCTGGCGCTCGTGGGTGGAATCTTCGCTGCGCTCTACGTGACGGTCGGCGCGGAGGTGCGGCGCACGGTGTCGACGACGGCGTACACCTCCATCTGCTACGCCGTCGCGGCGGCGGCTCTCTTTCTCGTCTGCCTCATCTCCGGCACCGCGCTGTCGGGCTACTCCGCGGGCACCTGGTGGCGGATCCTCGCGCTCACTGCGTTGGCCCAGCTGCTCGGCCACTCGATCTTCAATCACGTGCTCAAGACGACGAGTCCGACGGTGGTCTCCATCGCCATCCTCTTCGAGATCGTCGGAGCCGCGGTGCTTGCCGCGATCTTCATCGGCGAGCGACCACCGCTGGTCGCCGTGCCGGCGGCCGCGCTGATCGCGGTCGGAGTGGTCCTGGTCGTCCGCTCCGGCTCCCGACTGCCCGAAATCGCCGGCGTACCGGCTGTCGAGTAGTGGTCAGGGCTCGACGCCGACGAGGCGGGCGGTCGCGTCCCAGAGCAGCTCGGCCGCGGTGTCGTCCTGTCCCTGCACAGCGACCGAGCCCCGGCGTCGCCCGGCGTAGTAGCCGCCGCTCGCCAGCGCCAGCTCGGGTGCAGTCGCGCACCACAGCGTCGTGCGCGCGCCCTGGCGTGGTGACTTCATGAACGGCACGAAGGGGTAGATCGCGCCGAGCAGCCGGTTCTCCCGGAAGAGGCCGGTGCGCACCGCGCCCGGGTGCACGGCGTAGGACGTCACGCCCGTGCCGGCCCAGCGCTTGGCCAGCTCGCGGGTGAAGAGCACGTTGGCCAACTTGGAGTCGGCGTAGGCCTGAAAGCTCGACCAGCCCTGCTCGTAGGTCAGGTCGGTCAGGGCCAGTCGACCGCCCCGGTGCGCCAACGAGCTCACCGTCACCACGCGAGCCGGCGCTGCGCTCACCAGCGCGTCGCGGAGCAGGTGCGTGAGCAGGAACGGCGCGGCGTGGTTGACCGCGAAGGTCTCCTCCATGCCCTCTGCCGTCACCCGACGTTCGCGGGTCGCGGTGCCGGCGTTGTTGACCAGCACCCGGACCTGCGGGTGGGCGGCAAGGATCTCCGCGGCGATCCGGCGTACGTCGACCATCGACGCGAAATCGCCGAGCAGCAGCGTTACGTCGTCGCGTCCTGTCTCGCGGCGTACCCGGTCAGCGGCTGCGCGGGACGTCTCCGGGTTGCGGCCAACCATGACCACCGTGGCGCCCGCTCTGGCCAGCCCGAGTGCGGTCTCGGTGCCGATGCCGGCGCTTGATCCGGTCACTACGCAGACCCGGCCTGACATGTCGGGTAGATCGCTCATCGCGTTAGCATCGCAGCCGCGCCCCAGGCGGTCCGGTCGGGGCAGCTCGAGTCGCCTACGCCGAAGGAGATATGTCCGTGGCCCTGCGCTCCCGTCGCTCCAACCTGGCCGTGCCCGGGTCGTCGCTGAAGATGCTCGGCAAGGCGCAGGGCCTGCCAGCCGACCAGGTCTTCCTCGACTTGGAAGATGCTGTGGCGCCGCTGGAGAAGGAGTCGGCGCGGAAGAACATCGTGGCGGTCCTCAACGACGGCGACTGGGGCGAGAAGGTGCGCACCGTCCGGGTCAACGACCTGACGACGAAGTACACCTACCGCGACGTCATCGAGGTGGTTGAGGGCGCCGGCGCCAACCTGGACTGCATCATGCTGCCGAAGGTGCAGCACGCCTGGCACGTGCGCTGGCTCGACACGATGCTCACTCAGATCGAAGCGACGATGGGCTTCGAGCGGCGGATCGGCATCGAGTGCCAGATCGAGAACGCACAGGGGTTGGTCAACGTCGACGAGATCGCCGTTGCGTCCGACCGCGTCGAGACGATCATCTTCGGGCCGGCGGACTTCATGGCGTCGATCGCCATGCCGTCGCTGACCGTGGGGGCGCTCTCGCCCGACTATCCCGGAGACCCATTCCACTACATCCTCATGCGCATCCTGATGGCTGCCCGGGCGGCCGGCGTACAGGCGATCGACGGTCCGTACCTGCAGATCAAGGACGTCGACGGCTATCGGGAGGTGGCTCGCAAGTCGGCAGCGCTGGGATTCGACGGGAAGTGGGTGCTGCACCCCGGCCAGCTCGACGTGGCCAACGAGGTCTACGCGCCGACGCAGGAGTCCTTCGACAAGGCCGAGATGATCCTCGCGGCGTACGACTACGCGACGACGGTGGAGCGCAAGGGTGCCGTCATGCTCGGCGACGAGATGATCGACGAGGCGTCGCGCAAGATGGCGCTGGTCGTCGCCGGCAAGGGCCGCGCGGCGGGCATGGAGCCCACCACGAAGTTCGAGCCGCCGCGCACTGCGGACGCCGATGTGCCGCGCTGAGCGCACCGCGGTGATCTAGAGTCCGCACCCGACGCGCGCCGCGCCGCCGCTGTCCACAGCGGGACCCGGTCGCGCGAACACGGTGAGATGAGCCGCCGAGAGAACGTGACTACTGAGTGGGATGATGGCGACGTGACCCGGCCACGCGAGATCGACGCAACGCTCGTCTACGACGGCGACTGCGCGTTCTGCACCCGCTGTGTGCAGCTGATGGAGCGCTGGCTGCCGGCCCGCCCGCGGGTCATCCCCTGGCAGTGGGCCGACCTGGCCGCTCTTGGCGTGACCCAGGCGCAGGCCGAGAGCTCCGTTCAGTGGGTCGAGCCAGGTGTACGCCGACTCGCCGGCGCGGCGGCGATCGCGCGCCTGCTCGTGCTGTCCGGCGGCGGGTGGGCCGTCCTCGGCCGCCTGCTGCAGGTGCCCCCGATGAGCTGGTTGGCCGCCGGCGTCTACCGCCTCGTCGCGATCAACCGAGGCCGGCTGCCCGGCGGCACGGCGGCGTGCGCCCTGCCCCAGGCCGAGCGGGACGCGCTGCGCGCAAAGACCGAGGGCCCGGCCGCCTGATCGGCGTACCGGACCCTCGACTCGAAGCTGGAGCTACTTGCCGACCGCCACACACGACGGCGCGCCAAGCAGGTAGGTCTTGCCCTCCGCGGTGTCCGCCGTCAGCGTGACGCCGCCGAGCGGGATCCGCGGCGACGGGCCGACCGCCTGGGACGGCACGAGGCGCTGGCCGAAGAGTACGCGGCCCTCTGCGGTCAACCCGCTGAGCTTGGCCCCCTTCGGCAGTTTCGCGCGGGAGGCGAAGGCGGCGAGGGGCACATGCACGCGCAACTCGCTCTTGTCGAGGTCGACGACGCCGGTGCCCTCGCCGAGCTTGTACGACGTGTTGATGCCGTTTGTCGGATCAACGGCCTGATAGCCGAAGAGGAACTCGTTGCCGGTCGGGTACACCCCGGCCGAGACGTAGAGCGGATCGGGTGAGCCCTTCACGCTGAAGACCATGAAGTAGGACTGACCGAACGGCGCCCTTGGGTTGGGGTTGGCGAGCTTGGTCACCCGGATGACCGCGGTGAGGGTCTTGGCGTCGCTCGCCACGTCACCGCTGATGAGGTCGACCGAGGGGTCGGTCGGTGTAGCGACGACGGTGTCGTCGCCCGCGGCGTCCATGATGATGTTGCAACCCACCTTGGGGGCGGCTGCTGCTCCGCCGGCAAGACCGGCGAGTGCGACCGCGGCAACGAGGGCGCTGGTGCGTAGCTTCATCGGAAGTCCTTCGGTTCGGGAGCGGATCTACCCGCAGTGTTCGCGGTGCCGGGTGGAGTTCCTGCCCTCCGCGCGCTATGTCCGGTTCCCGGGTGGCCGACGTGGGGCGGACTCAGGGATACTCCGACCCCATGGGACGACTGCAGCAGACCGAAGGACTGACCGAGATCCAGCAGGAGATCCTGCAGACGGTCCGCGGGTTCGTGGACAAGGAGATCCTGCCCTTCGCCACCGAGCTCGAGCACAAGGACGAGTTCCCCGACGCGATCGTCGACGGCATGAAGGAGATGGGCCTCTTCGGGCTGATGATCCCGGAGGAGTACGGCGGCCTCGGCGAGTCACTGCTGACCTATGCCCTCGTCGTCGAGGAGATCGCCCGCGGCTGGATGAGCGTCAGCGGCGTCATCAACACCCACTTCATGGTCGCCTACATGCTGCGTCAGCACGGCACCGAGGAGCAGAAGCAGCACTTCCTGCCGCGCATGGCGACCGGCGAGATCCGCGGCGCGTACTCGATGAGCGAGCCCGGGTGCGGGTCGGACGCGGCAGCGATCAAGACCAAGGCTGTGCGGGACGGCGACGACTACGTCATCGATGGACAGAAGATGTGGCTCACCAATGGCGCCCGCGCTGCGGTGGTCGCCACCCTGGTCAAGACCGACGAGGGGGCGGAGGCCGTCCACAAGAACATGACGACCTTCCTCGTCGAGAAGGAGCCCGGCTTCGGTACGACGGGCGGCATCACCATCCCGCCGAAGATTGAGAAGATGGGCTACAAGGGCGTCGAGACGACCGAGATGATCTTCGAAGGGCACCGGGTGCCGGCGTCGGCAGTTCTTGGCGGCGCCGCCGGTCTGGGTCGCGGCTTCTACCAGATGATGGACAGCATCGAGGTCGGTCGGGTCAACGTCGCGGCTCGCGGCTGCGGGGTCTCGCTGCGGGCCTTCGAGCTGGCGATCGCGTACGCCCAGCAGCGAGAGACCTTCGGCAAGCCGATCGCGCAGCACCAGGCGATCCAGTTCAAGCTGGCCGAGATGGCGACCAAGGTGGAGGCGGCCCACCAGATGATGGTGATGGCCGCGCGCAAGAAGGACTCCGGAGAGCGCAACGACGTCGAGTCCGGCATGGCCAAACTGCTCGCGTCGGAGTACTGCGCCGAGGTCGTTTCGGACTCCTTCCGCATCCACGGCGGCTATGGCTACTCCAAGGAGTACGAGATCGAGCGGCTCTACCGCGAGGCGCCGATGCTGCTCATCGGGGAGGGCACCGCCGAGATCCAGAAGATGATCATCGGCAAGGGCCTGCTCGCCGAGTACGCCCTCCGCAGCTGACCCCGATCGGACTGGCGCGATGACGGACGACGTACTGCTCGCCGTCGAGGCGCATCTGCTCGCGTCGCTCGGATCGCCGTCCGGACGGGCCGGCGTGACGTTCCTCGGCATGGAGCCGATCGAGGTGCTGCGCTTCGGACCCGGCGGTGACGGCGTCGTCCGCTATGTCACGCTCGGCATGTCCCGTCAGCCACTGCCCGACCCGACGTCGCCCATCGTGGAGCCGGTGACCGGCCCGCGGGCCGAGTTGGTGCTGAGCCTGCACGGAAGCCGCGACGACGTCCTCCGCCCCCTCGCCGTACTTGCCGCGGCGCCCGCGGTGGAGTCCACCCGGCCGAGCGCTGGCTCGTCGTTCGACCTCGGCGAGCCGTGGTACGACGGCGCTTCCGTCACTGCGGTGCTGCTGGGTGAGGCCGACGGGCTGGTGCCTGATCTGCCACTGGAGCCGGCGGCCGACGGGTCGACGCGTGGGCCGGTGCACTTCTTCCCGCTGCTGCCGATGACGCAGGAGGAGGCGCAGTGGAAGCGCACCCACAGCGCGGCCGACC
>JBKJUS010000071.1:0-4069 GCA_046590575.1 Mycobacteriales bacterium
CTCCTCGGCGACGCACGGCCAGCCGACCAGACCGAGCCGCGCGGACACCACGCCCTCGTTCATCTGCGCGCCTTCAGTGAGGCGCGGCTCCTGCGCGTGCTGGGCGATCACCCCGTCGAACGCCTTGACGTACTCCAACGCCCGGCGCATCAGTCCGGCGTCGGACACGCAGTGGCCGTCGTCGGAGAAGACCCGCACCCGCGCTGCCGAGTCAGCCATCGCGCCGAGCTCAGCCAGCGCCTCGCCGCGCAGCCCGACAGTGACCGCTCCCACCGGCTGGACGTCGCAGTGACCGGCATCGCGACCGAGCCGCCACACTTGCTCGACGACACCGGCGACGTCCGCGACGGGGTCGGTGTTGGCCATCGCGTGCACCGCAGTAAAGCCGCCGAGAGCCGCGGCGCGGGTGCCCGACTCGACGGTCTCGGCGTCCTCCCGGCCCGGCTCGCGCAGGTGGGTGTGCAGGTCGACGAGACCGGGCAGCGCGAGCAGCCCACTGGCCTCCAGAACAGCAGCCCCGTGCTCGTCCAAGCCCGCGCCGACCTCGGTGACAGTTCCACCGGAGAGCCGCAGGTCCGTCAACGTCTCCGGGCCGTCCGGGTCGACGAGGCGTACGCCGCGGATCAGCCAGTCGCCACCGGGCGCGCTCACTCGGTCACCTCTCCGTCGCCATCCGGACCACCGAGCATCAGGTAGAGCAGAGCCATTCGGACACTGACCCCGTTGGTCACCTGATCCACGATCGTCGAGCGCACCGAGTCGGCAACCTCGGCTGCGATCTCCACACCGCGGTTCATCGGACCGGGATGCATGACGATGGCGTCGTCGGGCAACGTTGCCATGCGGTCGACGTCCAGGCCGTAACGCCTGCTGTACTCGCGGCTACTCGGGAAGTAGGCCGCGCCCATCCGCTCGCGCTGGACTCGCAGCATCATCACGACGTCGCTCTTAGGGAGCACCGCGTCAAGGTCGTAGGACACCGCGGTCGGCCAGGTCTCGACGCCAACCGGGAGCAGCGTCGGCGGCGCCACGAGCGTCGTCTCGGCGCCGAGCGTGCTCAGCAGCAGGACGTTGGAGCGGGCCACTCTCGAGTGGATGATGTCGCCGACAATGGTGACTCGCAGGCCCTCGATGCGGCCTAGGCGCTGACGCATCGTGAAGGCGTCGAGCAGCGCCTGCGTCGGGTGCTCGTGCGTGCCGTCGCCGGCGTTGATCACGGACCCCTTGAGCCAGCCGGCCAGCCGATGTGGTGCACCACTGGCGTGATGGCGGATGACCACGGCATCCGCGCCCATCGCCTCCAGCGTCCACGCGGTGTCCTTGAGGCTCTCCCCCTTCGACACGCTGCTGCCCTTGGCGGCGAAGTTCACGACGTCCGCGGACAGTCGCTTCGCTGCGAGTTCGAACGATGTGCGCGTGCGGGTGGAGTCTTCGTAGAAGAGGTTGACCACCGTGCGCCCGCGCAGGGTGGGCAGCTTCTTGATCGGCCGCTTGGCGATTTCGCTCAACGTCTCCGCAGTGTCAAGCACAAGCAGTGCCTGGTCGCGGTCCAGGTCCGCGGCGGAGAGCAGGTGCCGCGGCAACCCGGTCGTCGTGGTCGCGGTCACTGTCCCTCCGTCCGGTCGGG
Organism: Mycobacteriales bacterium; assembly: GCA_046590575.1. Lineage (GTDB taxonomy): Bacteria > Actinomycetota > Actinomycetes > BP-191 > BP-191 > DATLNF01. The sequence goes on from JBKJUS010000071.1 coordinate 1,628, forward strand.
CTGGCTGGAAATGTCGGCCGGGCCGAGCAGGACGCCGTCGCGACCGTCGTACTCCTCGAGGAGCACATGCACCGTCTCGCGCAGCGAGGTCGGGAGGTTCTTCCCCACGTAGTCGGCCCGGATCGGGAGCTCGCGATGACCACGGTCGACAAGCACGGCGAGCTGTACGGCGCGGGGGCGACCCAGGTCGACGATCGCGTCTAGGGCAGCGCGCACGGTGCGGCCGGAGAAGAGCACATCGTCGACGAGCACCACGACCTTGTCGTCGATGCCGCCCAACGGCAGTTCGGTGACCTCGAGAGCCCGCACGCCGCGCAGTCGCAGGTCGTCGCGGTACATCGTCGGGTCGACCGAGCCGACCGGCACCGGGGTGCCTTCGACATCGGCGATCCGCGCGGCAACGCGGCGAGCGAGGGCTACGCCTCGAGTCGGGATGCCGAGAAGCACGACGTCACCACCACCCTTGGTGCGCTCAAGCACCTCATGGGCGATCCGGGTGAGCGCTCGCGCGACGTCGGCGGGTTCGAGCACTGACCGGGCAGCCGTCGGGTCACCGGTCACCGGTCGTACGCCAGCAGCCATCGTCCTGCACCCCCTTCCCCGCCTCACAGGACGGGTCGTTAAAGGGAAGTTCTTCAGATGTCGGTCACGGTAGCACCGTCCACGGCCGGTGGTCGACGTCGTAACAGCCGGTGGCAGATCCGATGCCGTGCGGTGCTTGACGATGAACGACCTTTGGTCATACCGTGACAGTGTGTAACCGCCCCGACTTGGGGCAGCGCGGCCGAACGCGACGATGCCCGGGGGCCAACACGGTCACCACGCCCCACTTCGGTGGGCACCTCTAGGCGGAGCGAGTGGTGAGACCGGCGTCCGCGTTGTGGTGACAGCGTGCACCGCGAGGTGCGCCACCGCGACGGGAGATGTCCGACAATGTCCGAATACGCAAAGAACCTGGGTAGCCGGCTTCGCGCCATCCGCACTCAGCAGGGCATGTCCCTGCACGGCGTGGAGGAGAAGTCGAACGGGCGCTGGAAGGCGGTCGTTGTCGGTTCGTACGAGCGTGGAGACCGCGCCGTGACCGTGCAGCGGCTGGCCGAGCTGGCCGACTTCTACAGCGTGCCCATCCACGAGCTGCTGCCGGACGGGCTCAGTGCCGCGCCGGTCGAACCCGCGCCGCGGATCGTCATCGACCTTGAGCAACTGTCGCACGTACCTGCGGACCGGGCCGCGCCGTTGGCGCGCTACGCCGCGACCATCCAGAGCCAGCGAGGTGACTACAACGGCCGGGTGCTCTCCATCCGCCAGGAGGACCTACGGTCACTCGCCGTGATCTACGACGCCCAGCCGCACAGCCTCGCCGAGCAGCTCATCGGCTGGGGCGTCCTCTCCGCTGACGCCCGTCGCGCGGTCGAGGCTCTCTAAGTCTTCTCGTTCTGCGTCGGGCTCGGCCTCGGGCTCCGGCTCGGCGAGGATGGCGTCCTTGAGCTCGAGCAGTCGGGCCAGCACGCCATTCACAAAAGCCGGGGACTGGTCACTGGAAAGGCTCCGCGTCAGCTCGACTGCTTCGCTCAACGCCACCGCATCAGGCACGTCGTCCGCCCATAGCAACTCGTAGGCCCCGAGGCGCAGGACATTGCGGTCGACGAGCGGCATGCGCTCCAGCGACCAGTCGACCGCATGCATGCTCAGCAGCGCGTCGATGCGAGCGCGGTGCGCGATCACCCCCTCGACAAGAGCCACGGCGTACGCCGCAATCGGCGGGTCGGCCTGCGCCAGCCGCTCCTGAAGTGTCGACCGAGGGTCGGCGCCCCGCAGGTCTGCCTCATAGAGCACATCCAACGCGCGCTTACGCGCCTTGCTGCGGGCACCCACGTCCTCGACTCAGCCCTGGATCCGGCCGAGGTACTTGCCGTCGCGGGTGTCGACCTTGACCTTCTCGCCGGTGACGACGAAGAGCGGGACGGCAATCTCGGCACCGGTCTCGAGCGTCGCCGGCTTGGTGCCGCCGGTGGAGCGGTCGCCCTGCATGCCAGGGTCGGTGTGCGCGATGAGCAGCTCGACGCTCGCCGGCAGCTCGACCGACAACGGGGTGCCGTCGTGCATCTGCACGGACGCGGTCATGTTCTCCAGGAGAAAGTTGCGAGTGTCCCCTAGCGCCTCGCGCGACACATGGATCTGGTCGAACGTCGAGGTGTCCATGAAGACGTAGTCCTCACCCTCCTTGTAGAGGTAGGACATCTCGCGCTTCTCGACGATCGCAATCTCCACCTTGGTGCCGGCGTTGAAAGTCTTGTCGACGACTTTGCCGGTCTTGACGTTCTTCAAGGTCGTACGCACGAACGCGCCGCCCTTGCCCGGCTTGACGTGCTGGAACTCCTGGACCTGCCACAGCTGGCCGTCGAGGTCGAGCGTCATGCCGTTCTTGAGATCATTGCTGGT
>JBKJUS010000209.1:0-3282 GCA_046590575.1 Mycobacteriales bacterium
CCGCGGCCTTGGCTGCGGACTCGGCCTGTTGGAGGTCGGTGATATCGAGCGCCAGGACGAGCAGCTCGTCGTGCGTGCCAGAGTCATTACGTAGCTGCAGTGCTGATCCGCTCGAGGTTGCTCCAGCCGCGCCAGCCACGTTCCTCGAGCAGCTCCATGAACCGAGAGCCGATCGGCATCAGGTCGAGGAACATCGAGTCGAGAAGCTCCACGAGTTCGTTGGGCAACCCCTCATCACTGCTCGCGCCGCCGTCGGCGTCGGCTTCGAGCAGGGCGACGAGCCGGTCGCACATGGCCGGGAGCCGCGGGTCGTCCGCCTCCCAGTCGATCGCCTCGGCGATCTCACGTGTGAAGTCGAGCGTCGCCGGGTCGTCGAGCTGCTGCTGCTTGAGCGTCATGTACCACGACATCTGCTCGGGCAGCTCGGCGGCCACCAGGATCCAGGCATCCCGCTCGCCATCGATGAACCGGCCGGGCAGTCCGATCTCGCGCATCCGGTCGAGGTAGGCCACGGCCTCCGGCGGCAGAGCGAGGCTATCCCCAGCTACGAGCTTCGCGATCCGCTCGCGGCCCTGCTGGCGCTCCCTGATCTCCGCGCACAGCCGCCGGTCGATGTCGGCGACGGCAGCGACGAACTCCTCGTCACTTGCCGTCAGCAGCTCGCGGACGCGGGCAAGCGGTACTCCGGCATCAGCGAGCGTGCGGACCTTGATGAGATCAACGACGGCGGGGGCGTCGTAGCGCCGGTAGCCGGAGCGGTCCCGCTCCGGCTCCGGCAGGAGACCCTTGGCGTGGTAATGGCGCACCGCGCGCACCGTGACGCCGGCGTACGAGGCCAGTTGACCGATGGTGAGCACCGCCCCAGCCTCCTACTTCGCAGGCACGCGCAGGAACAACCGGCGTGCCCAGAGGTACCCGAGCACGGAGATCAGCACGCACCAGCCGATCGCCAGCCACAGGTCGGAGTCGGTCGGAGCGCCCGTGACGAGCGCGCGGAGGGTGTCGATCATCGGCGTGAACGGCTGGTGCTCGGCGAACTGGCGCAGCCCGGCCGGCATCGCGTCGGTGGGTACGAAGGCGCTGCTGATGAAGGGCAGCATCGCCAGGATCAGCGGGGTGTTGCTGGCCGTCTCGACGCTGTCGGCCGCAAGGCCCATGCCAACGGTCAGCCAGGTGAGGGCGAACGCGATGAGGATCAGCAGCCCGGTCGCGCCGAGCCAGCCGAACGCGCCGGCGTCGGAGCGGAACCCGAGCAAGAACGCGAACGCCGCCACGATCACCACGGCGCCCCCGGTCTTGATGACCGCGCCCAGGACGTGGCCGGTAAGTACCGAGACGCGCGCGATGTTCATGGTGCGAAACCGGGCGATGATCCCGGTGGTCATGTCGGTGGCGGTCGAGATCGCGGTGCCCAGCGCAACGCTGGCGACGGTCATGAGCAGAATGCCCGGGGTGATGAAGACCAGGTAGTCGCTGCGGTCGCCGCCGCCCTCCTGCCCGGGCAGGCCGGCGCCCAGGGTCCCCCCGAAGACGTAGACGAACAGCAGCAGGAAGACCAGCGGCTGGGCGACCAGCATGATCGACAACGAGGGATAGCGTCGGATGTGGCGCAGGTTGCGCCGCAACATCGTCGCCGAGTCGCGGACGGCATGAGTCGAGGTGGTGCTCATGCTGGGACCTCGACCGTCCGCGCCTCGGCGGCGTGGCCGGTGAGCGCGAGGAACACGTCGTCCAGGTCGGCGGAAGCGACCGTGAGGCCGGCCACGCCATCGTCGTCGAGGCGATCGAGCACGCGGCGCAGAGCGGCGACGCTGCCGTCGTTGGACACCTGCAAGGTGAGCGCCTCGGCGTCGATGGTGGCGTTTGGAAGCGCGGCAGCTGCTGCCGTGAGGCGATCGACGTCGGTGAACTGCACCGACACCTGCCCGCCAGGAACCCGTCGCTTCAGCTCCGCCGCGGTACCCTCCGCGACCAGCCGGCCACCGTCGAGGACCCCGATCCGGTCGGCGAGCTGGTCGGCCTCCTCGAGGTACTGCGTCGTGAGCAACACGGTCACACCGTCAGCGACCTGCTCGCGCACGATCGCCCACAGCTCGCGACGACTGCGCGGATCAAGACCGGCCGTCGGCTCGTCGAGGAAGATCAACCGAGGGCGGCTGATGAGCGTCATAGCCAGGTCCAGCCGCCGCTTCATGCCGCCCGAGTACGTCTGGGCACGCCGGTCGGCTGCGTCGATCAGTTCGAAGCGCTGCAGCATCCCGGTCACCCTGGCGGTCGCGCTCGCCCGGTCCAGGTGGGCAAGGTCGGCCATCAGCCGCAGGTTCTCGCGTCCGGTGAGCAGCTCGTCGATCGCCGAGAACTGCCCGGTGACCCCGATCGCGGCACGCACCCCGGCGGGCTCGCGTCGTACGTCAAAGCCGGCAACGCGAATCACACCGTCGCCGGGGGTCAGCAAGGTGCAGAGGATGTTGACAACGGTCGTCTTGCCGGCCCCGTTCGGCCCCAGGAGCGCGTAAACGGTCCCCACCGGAACGGTCAGATCGACCCCGTCCAGCACGGTGAGGTCGCCGAAGGACTTCGAGAGCCCGGCGACCTCGATCGCCGGGCCGGTATTGAAAGCGGTCATTGCACCATGATGGAGCCCTGACGCAGGGTCAAGGTCAAGCGACGTCCACCAGAACGTCTCGCCGCTCCGGCGATCATCCTCGTGCCGACCGCCCAACACGAGCACGGTAACTGTCGCTTGCGCGTCCCTAAAATTGAGGGCGCGACGCAGCCGGGTCGCCGCCCGCTGACGCTTGCGCCTAACGCATACGAGCAGCCGTCCTCGTCGCAGAAACGATCGCTCACGGACGCACGGAGCCGCCACATAGCACTGGCGAAAGACGCCATTTAGCTCTCAAGGTCACACGCTTTGTCGCCGTCCGCGCGCTCCCAACAGCCACTAAGAGGCATCCCCCCGTCGCTTCTCGTGTTGGTTCTTGGACACCACGCCGACGGCTACAGGTCGCCTGAGCCGCCCGGGTGACGGGAGACGCGGGGAACGGACTGCGGGCGCCAGCGACGTGGCGTAGCGGCACCGGGGAGCTCCTCTTCGGCGGCCTCGCGACCGATTTCCCCCGCGGCCACTCAAGCTCTCATTGCCCGGCAGAAACCAACACCGAAAGCGACGGGGGAGAGGCATTAGTCGCCTGTCAGGGCTACGACGCCGGGGCAGGATTTCGGACTACGAGCAGCACTCGTCAGGGCAGCTCTCGTTCCCCGGACCGAAGCCAAGCGGGG
>JBKJUS010000040.1:0-4869 GCA_046590575.1 Mycobacteriales bacterium
TGCCCTGTCGTCGGGTGGGGGACGTAGAGCGCGGCCAGGCGGGCCGCGTCGGCCTCGGGCACCCACCAGCGGGTGTCCTTCATGCCGAGCGGCGCGAAGACCTGCTCGGCGAACACCTCCTCGAGCGTCTGACCGGTGACGACCTCGACGACCCGGCCCAGCACGTCGGTGGCGACCGAGTAGTTCCAGGCGGTGCCGGGCTCGAACAGCAGCGGCAACGACCCCCAGCGCCGGCACATCTCGGCCAGGTCAGCCGTCGGGTCGCTCACGGGATCGGCCCGCTGCGCGCGGTACATGTCGTCGAGCACGCTCGAGCGCGTGAAGGCGTACGTCAGACCGGCGGTGTGGGTGAGCAGGTGCCACAGCCGGACCGGCTCGGTGGCGGGGACGGTCTTGGGCTGGTCGACGTTGCCGCCGACCAGCACCCGCATGTCCGCGAACTCCGGCAGCCACCGCGAGACCTCGTCGTTCAGCGAGATCAGACCCTGCTCGTAGAGCTGCATCGCCGCGACGGCCGTCACAGGCTTGGTCATCGAGTAGATGCGCCACAGCGTGTCCTGCTCGACCGGCAGGCCGGCCTCGAGGTCGCGCATCCCGTGCACCGAGGAGTGCACCGTCCGGCCGCGCCGGGTGACGTGGACCTGCCACCCGGCGAGCCGGCCGTCGTCGACGTAGCGCGCGAGCGCCGTGTCGATCCTGGTCAGGCGGTCGGCGTCGACGCCGACCTCGGCGGGGTCCTGCTCGACGACGGGCACGCTAAGACGCTCCCGGTCCGGCGCTGTGCAGCCACACCGTGCCGAGCGGCGGCACCCGCAGCTCGGTCGACGCGGGCTGCCCGTGCCAGCTGTCGGAGGTCGCGTCGACGCCGCCGAGGTTGCCGACGCCGCTGCCGTAGTAGCCCTCGGCGTCGGTGTTGAGCACCTCGCGCCAGTGGCCGGCCCACGGCAGTCCGAGGCGGTAGCCGTCGTGCGGGTTGCCGGCGAAGTTGGAGATGCAGGCCAGTGCGGAGCCGTCGACGCCGAAGCGCAGGAACGAGAAGACGTTGCCCTGCGCGTCGTTGGCGTCGATCCAGGAGAAGCCCGCGGCGTCGACGTCCTGCGAGTACAGCGCCGGCGTCGCCCTGTAGACCTCGTTGAGCTCCTTCACCAGCAGCGCGACGCCACGGTGGTCAGGGGTGTCGAGCAGCCACCAGTCGAGCGAGCGCTCCTCGCTCCACTCGCTCTCCTGCGCGAACTCCTGGCCCATGAACAGCAGCTGCTTGCCGGGGTGCGCCCACATGAAGCCGAGGTAGGCGCGCAGGTTGGCCAGCTGCTGCCAGCGGTCGCCCGGCATCTTGCGCAGCAGGGAGCCCTTGCCGTGCACGACCTCGTCGTGGCTGATCGGCAGGCAGTAGTTCTCGGCGTAGGCGTAGACCATCGAGAACGTCATCTGGTGGTGGTGGTAGCCGCGGTACAGCGGCTCGCGGGCCATGTAGTCCAGCGAGTCGTGCATCCAGCCCATGTTCCACTTGAAGCCGAAGCCGAGGCCGCCGAGGTGCACCGGACGCGAGACGCCCGGCCAGGCCGTGGACTCCTCCGCGATCGTCATCGCACCGGGGGAGCGGCGGTAGACGACGGAGTTCATCTCCTGCAGGAACGCGACCGCCTCGAGGTTCTCGCGACCGCCGAACTCGTTCGGCGACCACTGACCCTCCTCGCGGCTGTAGTCGAGGTAGAGCATCGAGGCGACGGCGTCGACGCGCAGGCCGTCGACGTGGAACTCCTCCAGCCAGTACGACGCGTTGGCCACGAGGAAGTTGCGCACCTCGCGCCGGCCGAAGTCGAAGACGTAGGTGCCCCAGTCCATCTGCTCGCCGCGCTTGGGGTCGGCGTGCTCGTAGAGCGGCGTGCCGTCGAAGCGCGCGAGCGCGAACTCGTCTTTGGGGAAGTGGGCGGGGACCCAGTCGACGATGACGCCGATGCCGGCCTGGTGCAGCCGGTCGACGAGGTGGCGGAACTCGTCGGGGGAGCCGAAGCGCGAGGTCGGCGCGTAGTAGCCGGTGACCTGGTAGCCCCAGGACCCGCCGAACGGGTGCTCGGCGACAGGCATCAGCTCGACGTGCGTGTAGCCGAGCCACGAGACGTACTCCACGAGCTGGTCCGCCAGCTCGACGTAGGACAGGCCCTGCCGCCACGAGCCGAGGTGTACCTCGTAGGTGCTCATCGGCTGGTCGTGCATGGACCTGCGCTTGGCCAACCAGTCGCTGTCCTCCCACGTGTACTCGTCGACGGCGACGACCGATGCAGTGAGCGGCGGGACCTCTGTCTGGCGGGCCATCGGGTCGGCCTTGTCGCGCCAGACCGAGTCGGCGCCGAGCACCGCGAACTTGTAGTGGGTGCCGGGACCGAGGTCGGGCACGAACAGCTCCCAGACACCGCTGGAGCCCAGCGAGCGCATCGGGTGGGACGCGCCGTTCCAGCCGTTGAAGTCGCCGACGACGCGGATGCCGCGGGCGTTCGGGGCCCACACGGCAAAGCTCACGCCGGTCGCGGTCGGGTAGCTGCGCACGTGGGCGCCAAGCACGTTCCAGAGGTGCTCGTGCCGTCCCTCGCCGATGAGGTGCAGGTCCACGTCCCCGAGGGTCGGCAGGTAGCGGTAGGGGTCGTCGGTCGGATAGGTGGTGCCGTGGTAGGTCACGTCGAGCCGGTAGTCCACCACCGGCCCGGGGACGCGTGCCTCCCAGATCCCATGGCTGTGGTGCTCGAGGGGGACGCGCGTCTTCCCGACGACAGCGACGACCTTCTCGGCCCCCGGCCGCAGCGCCCGGATCACCGATCCCTTGCCCTCAGGGTGCATGCCGAGCACCGCGTGCGGGTTGTGGTGCACGCCGCCCGCGAGCTGCTCGAAGTCCTTGCTCATCAACGCAGTGTCGGTCATGCGGCTCCTACGAGCAGGGCGATGGAGCCCAGCGGTACCTGCAGCCAGGTCGGTCGGTTGCGCGCTTCGTAGACCACTTCGTACACCGCCTTGTCGAGCTCGAACGCACGCAGCAGAGCGGCTTCGTCCCGGGGGTCGGAGCCGACGGCGCGTGCGTAGCCGTTGCAGAACGCTTCTCGGTTCCGTTCTGCCCACTCCTGGGCGCGGTACGCGAGATGACGCTGGTCGGCTCGTTCCGCCAGCAGGTGGCGAGCCGCGTAGTCGAAGGACCGGAGCATCCCGGCTACGTCGCGCAGGGGGCTCATGAGGGCCCGGCGCTCGCTCAGCGGCCGCGCCGGCTCGCCCTCGAAGTCCAGCAGGACCCAGCCGTCCTGCGTCCGCAGCACCTGGCCCAGGTGGTAGTCGCCGTGGATGCGCTGCACATGCACCGGCTCGTGGCGCTGAGCGATCGCGTCATAGGCGTGTCGCAACCCGGTCGCGTACGGCGCGAGCTCGGGCACCGCCGCCAGCGCCGCGTCGAGGCGCTCGTTCATCTGCCCAGCGGTGGCGGAGGACTCCTCCGGGCCGGCGGAGGCGAACGGCAGGGACCTGGACATGAGCTGGTGCACCTCGCCGGTGGTGAAGCCCAACCGCTCGGACTCGCCGGCGAAGTCGCCACCCACCTCGTCGGCGTGCAGGTCCGCCTCGGCGAACAGGTCCCGGACGCTCGCCGTCGCCATCGCCCAGCCCTCGGAGCTGTTGCGCAGGAAGGGCTGCAGCAGCCCCAGCGTCGTGGTCTCGCCGTCGACGGTGCCGTCGAACCACGCCATCGGGCGGGCGACGCTCGGGCTGCCCGCATCGCTCAAGGCCTTGGTCACCTCGATGTCCGGGTTGGAGCCTGGCTGCAGCCGGCGGAACAGCTTCAGGATCAGCTCGTCCCCGTACACGATGGAGGTGTTGCTCTGCTCTGCGGTCATCACCCGGCCCGGCAGGGAGGCGTCGAGGTCGTCCGCGTTGACGAAGGACAGGCCCTCCATCTCGGAGCCAGCGGCGAGGTGCTCGAGGAGCAGGGTTGTCGCGACCGGATCATGCACCGCGTCGTAGAGCACCGTGCCTTGGTCCACACCGATGACGGCGTGCTCCAGCCGATGATCGACGGTCTCGGACCGGCCCAGGACCAACTGGTAGTCCTCGGTGCCGCCATCGTCGTACGCGACCCGGACCACGACGTGCCGCACCTCCGGATCGGCGTCGCGCAGCAGCACCGACGACGTCTCGGTGACCGAGGTGATGTTCCGGCCCTTGCCCCCGAACCAGCGCTGGCGCGGCAGCCACGCGGCGATCATCCGGTCACCTCCAGGAGGGAGAACCACAAGAACCCGTGCCCCGGCAGCGACAGCAGGTAGGGCAGCTCGCCAACCTTCGGGAACGGCACGCCACCCGTCAGCTCGATCGGGCTGCGCCCCTCGAAGCGGCCGAGGTCGAGCTCCACCGGCTGCGGGAAGCGCGACAGGTTGTTGACGCACAGCACGACGTCGTCGCCGAACTCGCGCACGAACGCGAGCACCGACGGGTTCGATGCACCGAGCTCGTCGTAGCTGCCCATCCCGAAGACCGGGTGCTGACGCCGGACACCGAGCATCTTGCGGGTCCAGTGCAGCAGCGACGACGACGAGCGCATCTGGGCGTCGACGTTGAGGGCCTGGTAGCCGTAGACCGGGTCCAGGATCAACGGCAGGTACATCGCCTGCGGGTCGGCCTGGCTGAAGCCGGCGTTGCGGTCGGCGTTCCACTGCATCGGGGTTCGCACGCCGTCGCGGTCCCCGAGGTAGATGTTGTCGCCCATCCCGATCTCGTCGCCGTAGTACAGGACCGGCGAACCCGGCAGCGAAAGCAACAGCCCGTGCAGCAGCTCGGCCTGCCGGCGATCGTTGTCGAGCAGCGGGAAAAGGCGTCGGCGGATGCCCACGTTCA
>JBKJUS010000049.1:0-21166 GCA_046590575.1 Mycobacteriales bacterium
CGGAAGGGACGCCGACCCGGCCCGCTACGTTGATCTCTCGGATGGCCCCGGCGGTCAGTGGACCACCCTCGGCTCGGGAGTCGTGCAGGCGGACTGGTGCCAGCGGTGTTATCCGACGCGTGGCGAAATCCAGGATCTTGGTACGGGATATGAGGGCGAGCCGCGGGTGACAGGCGGTGCGGGCGGCCGGCGAGGTACGGCGCGGCCCTACGAGCTCGGCTCGCCGACCAGCACTCGGCGTACAGCGACCGCCAGCTGGAGGACCGAGAAGGCGCTGAGCCCGCCGACCGCCGCCAGCCCGAGAGTGGGCAGCGCGGGCGCGGCCGCTGGGAAGATGCCAGTGAGATGGATCGTCGCGGAGGACAACGCGACCCGGGTCGGTCGCTCCCCCGGCGTGACGACACCGATCTCGCCCATCCCGGCGTTACCGGCCCGGGCCCGCAGGTACTCCAGCAGGAAGAGCGCGACGCCGGTCACGATCGCCAATTCAAGTGGCCCACCCACCGCCACGATCGCCGCAAGATAGATGACGTCGCACAGTCGGTCGGTGAGGCTGTCGAGGACGTACCCCCACTTTGTCGCCCGCTGGGTGAGCACAGCCACGCAACCGTCGAGCGCATCAACGAGACCGCTGGCGGCGACCAGCCAGCCAGCCAGGATCGGCCAGCGACCGCCGGCGTCGGCGCTGACGTAGACCGCGAAGGCTAGCCACACTCCCCAGACGGTCAGCACGTCCGGCAGCACGCCGCGGCGCGCAAGCGGGCGACCGATCGTGTAGGCGATCGTCAGCCAGCCCTTGGTGAAGGCGTTGGTACGCGGGTCGTAGCCCTGATGCAGTGCGCTCCACCGCTCGAAGTAGCCGTCCCGATCCGGAACCTCCTCAGCGGGGCGTCGAGCCGTCGCCAGACTGAGCGCGAGGAGGAGGACCGCGAAGCCGAGTAGCAGCAGCGGGAGTGTCACAGCCCAGACCCTACGGCGGGAAGGACGAGTTCGACGTACGCCGGGCTAGCTCAACGACGGCGGACTAGACGGCTGGGCGGGACCACCGACGGCGAGCGAGCAGAGCTATCGGGATAAGGAGCCCAGCGAACCCGAGAAGCGCGAAGTCGGCGCCGGTCGCCGGCAGCGGAGCCGGACGCGGAGCCGGACGCGGAGCCGGGCGCGGGGCCGGGGCCGGTGCAGCGCCCGGTCCCGCCGCGGCCTCGATCTTGTTGGTCGGGCCGGTCCAGGAGAAGACGTCCATTCCCCGCGCCACGTCATTGGAGACGAAGAAGTAGGTCCGGGTGCCGTCGGCGTTGTCGACGATCTTGAAAGGCTCGCCCGTCCAGATGTCGTTGGGCAGCAGGGTGTAGCTGGCTGTCTCGGTGAAGGAGAAGCGCCCCTCCGCGTCGATCTCGTAGTCGATGACCTTCACACCCTGGCTGTACCACGCGGCGATGATCCGCTGCTCGTCCGGGATGTGCTCGATGACGTGGATCGTGCAGAACGTCGGGCTGGCGAGAGTGCTGGGCGAGATGTACACCGCCTTCTCACCGTCAGTGTTCATGGCATACGTGAATCGGCCCTTCGCGTCCCGCTTCGTCGTGTCGAACACGTGCATGCCACCGTTGCCGTACGGGTTGTCGAGCGACGGTGCGCAGGTCGCGCCGGGCGGGATGATGCCGCCGCCGCGCTCGTCAGTGACGAAGAGGTAGCGCCCGTCGGGCGACGGGTCCGACTCGTGGCCGATCGCCACTCCCTCAGAGGACGGCGTAGTGAGGTTGGTGTTGCAGTTGTAGGTGCCGTTGCGGCGGCAGTCACGCCCGACGTTGTTGAAGTGTCCGCCGTACTTCCAGCCGGTCGCCGCGGGCCTCTTGAGATCGTTGTACGCATTGACCGCGCGAACCGCGGCAGTGGTCTGGTCGGCCGGGTTGGCCAACGGTGTCTCGAAGACGCAGTCCGTGACCTTCGCGCCGCTCACGGCACCGACCGCGGGCGCTGCGTCGCCGAGCTTGCAGGGCAGGGGCGTGCCCTTGATGTCCCCGCGCGGGTCGTTCGGTGCCGGGATAGCTGGCCCCTGAGCGGTGGTCAGGCCGGTCACGTCGAAGACAATGGTCGCGGTCGGTGCAGCACAGTAGATCTTGCCGGGCCGGGCCGTGATGTCGTGGCAGCCGGACGGCTGCTTCTTCGAGCCGTCTGCGCCCTCCTGCACCGCCCACTCGTACTCGAAGGGGATGCGGAAGACCTTCGGTGCACACTGCGCGCGCTGGACGTCGAGGGCCTTGCCGGCGTTGTTCAGGCAGGTGCGGATGTCCAGCACGTCGATCCACGCCATGCCGACACCGAGGGGGTTCACGTCATCGCCCGCGGCCGGGTCTACACCGAACTCTGAGTTGCTGTTGTAGATGATCCAGGGGCGGGTGGCGTCCGCGGTCACCGTGTGGGAGGTGCCGTTGTGGCGGGTCAGGTGCACCTCACGGGGCTCGAAGCCCTCCGTGCCGAGTCCGCTGACGTCGACCAGCTCGAGCCCGCCGTTGGTCTTGTCGTGGCAACGGCCGACGGCGTCGACGGCGTCGAGGAGCAACTGGCCCTGCGGCTTCGCGCCCGGCTTGAAGAACTCGCCGTGCGGTGCCTTCGGCACGATCACCTGGTCGTGCTGGATGCCGGTGGTGCCTCTGGCGTTGGTGATGTCCCCACAGAACGCCGAGCCGTGGTCGGCGACGAACTCCGGGTTGACCGAGCCGTCGGGGTCGGTGAGCTTGATGATGCGCTGGCCGACGATCGCCGGCTCGGCCTGGCCGAGCTGGCCCCCGGCGGCGTAGATCTGGCCGTTGCGGTGGAAGAACTTCACGTCAGTACCCGTGGTGCCGCCGAAGTTCTTGATGTGCTCCCACGTGCCTTCTCCGGCGCTGCGTGACTCAGCCCCCCCGAGGTCGACAATCGGCGCCAGCGGGCTGTTGGGGTCCGTGTGGTCCGCTGCTGCCGGCGACGCGGCTAGCGCCGCGAGCACTGCGAGAACTGCAGCGGCATGGGTACGGCGAGGGGCCAAGCGCATCGAGGTGCCTCCGGAGGCGTCAGGGCGCAGACGTGCGTAAAGGGCGGATTCGCCACAATTGCCGGGGTTCCTGCTCACCGTCGGTCACGGTTCGGACGAGACCGCCAGCGCCGCGTAGATCTCGCGGGTCGCCGTGGACCGGTTGAGCGTGAAGAAGTGCAGCCCCGGCGCCCCACCGTCGAGGAGCTCCCGACACATATCGGTGGCTACCTCGACCCCGATGCGGCGTACCGCGAGCGGATCGTCCGCCACGAGCCGGAATCGGTCAGCCAGCTCGGGTGGGAAGGCGGCCCCGGAGAGCAGGGCCATCCGCTCGATCTGCGCGACGTTGGTGACCGGCATGATCCCCGGGATGATCGGCACATCGCACCCTTGGGCCCGCGCCCGTTCGACCAGGCTGAAGTAGTCCGCTGGGTCGAAGAAGAACTGCGTGATGGCGAAGTCGGCGCCGGCCGCGCACTTCTGCGCCAGGTACTTCGCATCCGTGTCGCGGTCCGGTGACTCCCGGTGCGCCTCAGGGAAAGCCGCGACCCCGACGCAGAAGTCGCCGAGCTCCCGGAGCAGGCGGACCAGGTCCTCGGCGTACGTCAGCCCCTCGGGATGCGGCTCCCACTGCTGGTCCACTCCCCCGGGCGGGTCACCTCGCAATGCCAACACGTTGCGGATGCCGGCATCGGCGATGGCTCCGATCACGTTGCGCAGCTCGAACCGCGAAGCACCGACGCAGGTGAGATGCGCCACTGGGGTCAGCGTCGTCTCGGTGGCGATCCGCTCGACGATGCGCAGCGTGCGATCGCGGGTCGACCCACCAGCCCCGTAGGTCACCGACACGAACGTGGGGGTGAGCGGCTCGAGCTGGCGGATTGCCTGCCAGAGCTCGACCTCCCCGGCGTCGGTCTTGGGCGGGAAGAACTCGAACGAGAAGGACCGCCCCCCGGCGGCAATGAGGTCGCGCACAGTCGTGCTCACGAGGCAAGGTTAGAGGACAACGCAGCTGGAGTTGGGTGACGGGCCGATGCATGCGCTGGCAGACTTCCGACGTGCCCGACAAGCGACCGTCAGACAGCCCGCTCGACGTAGCCGATCTGCGCGATCGCGTACAGAAGACGCTAAGCGCGTTCCTCGCCGAGCAGGTCAGTGCACTCGACTCGATAGCCGAGGAGCTCGGGCCCGTCGGAGCGACCGTGTCAGACTTCCTGCTCGACGGCGGCAAGCGGCTGCGACCGGCGTTCTGCTACTGGGGATGGCGCGGTGCCGGTGGCGACGACTGCGACGAGATCATCGCGGCCGCAACATCGCTGGAGCTGTTGCAGGCCTGTGCCTTGATCCATGACGACGTGATGGACGGCTCCGACACCCGCCGGGGACGCCCGGCAGTGCACCGGGGTTTCGCGGCGCTGCATCGTGGAGCCGGCTGGCTCGGTGACCCAGAGACCTTCGGCACGTCGGCGGCCATCCTGCTCGGCGACCTGTGCCTGATCTGGGCCGACCAGTTGCTCAACACCTGCGGTCTGCCGGCTGCCGCGCTGCGCCGCGCAGCGCCGACGTACGACGAGATGCGGGTCGAGCTAATGGCTGGTCAGTACCTCGACCTCTTGGAGCAGGCGCTCGGCGGCCGGGACATCGACCGGGCGCTGCGGGTGGCGCGATACAAGAGCGCTAAGTACACGATCGAACGTCCGCTCCATCTCGGAGGGGTTCTGGCGGAGGCGTCGCCGGCCATTCTGGCGACCTACACCGCTTATGGCCTCCCGCTAGGCGAGGCCTTCCAGTTGCGGGATGACGTGCTCGGTGTTTTCGGCGACCCGTCGGTGACCGGCAAGCCGGCTGGGGACGACCTGCGCGAGGGCAAGCGCACGGCGCTGGTCGCGATGGCGCTGGAGCGGGCCACTCCCGACCAGGCGTCCGTCGTACGTCGGCACCTCGGCGACCCGCACCTCGACGAACGCGGTGTCGCAGCACTCCGAGAGGTGATCGACGGCACCGGTGCGCTTCAGGAAGTGGAGTCGCTCATCGCCCGTCGTACCGACGAGGCGCGGGCCGCACTGGCGGCGGGGAACCTCGACGGAGCGGCCAACCAGGTGCTCGGTGCGCTCATCAGCGCCGCAACCACCCGACGCGTCTAGGTCCCGCGCAGCCGCACGATGCGGTGAGCTCCTGCTGCGGAGGACCTTGTTGCGCGAAGGCTGGCGTGACCGGAGAGGCAACAAGCAGAGCAGTGGCGAGCGCTGCGGGGACGATGCGCATCGTCCGGTTATACCGTCCTGGGCATGCGCACCGTTACCGGCCCGACCGATCGGGTCGTCATCGTAGGGGCCGGGCTGGCCGGGCTGTCCGCGGCATTGCGTCTAGCCGGGGCCGGCCGCGAGGTCACGGTGCTCGAGCGAGAGTCCGTCCCCGGCGGTCGAGCGGGACGGCTCTCCGACAGCGGATACGAGTTCGACACCGGGCCGACCGTGCTGACGATGCCGGACCTGATCCGCGACGCCTTCGCCTGCGTCGGCGAGGAGATGAACGACTGGCTGACCCTGCGGCCGCTCTCCCCGCTCTACCGGGCGTACTACCCCGACGGCTCAACTCTGGACGTGCACAGCGACACCGATGCGATGGCCGAGGAGGTAGCCCGAGTCTGCGGACCTGCCGAGGCGGCCGGCTACCGGCGCTACGTCGACTTCGTCTCCGAGCTCTACCGGCTGGAGATGGCTGACTTCATCGACCGCAACATCGACTCGCCGTTCTCCCTGCTGCGCCCGTCACTGGCCCGGCTCGCGGCAATCGGTGGCTTCCGTCGGCTGGCCCCCAAAGTGTCCGAGTACCTCAAGGACCCGCGGACCCAGCGAGTGTTCTCCTTTCAGTCGATGTACGCCGGGCTGTCGCCGTACGACGCCCTCGCCATCTACGCCGTGATCGCCTACATGGACTCCGTCGCCGGCGTGTACTTCCCCGAAGGTGGGATGCATGCGGTGCCGGTGGCGATGGCTGGTGCGGCGGCCAAGCACGGCGTCGACATCCGCTACTCGACCACCGTGACACAGGTCGAGGTCGTGAATGGCCGAGCGGTCGGAGTGCTCACCGCTGCGGGAGAACGGATCCCGGCCGACGTCGTCGTGCTCAACCCTGACCTGCCGGTCGCCTACCGTGAGCTGCTGCCGCCGTCGGCGACACCACCGCGGGTGAAGTCACTGACGTACTCGCCGTCGTGCTTCCTGCTGCTGGCCGGCTCGACCGCGTCGTACTCGCAGATCGCCCACCACAACATCCACTTCGGCCAGTCCTGGCGCGGCGTATTCGACGAGCTGATCGACCAGCAGTCGCTGATGAGCGACCCGTCGGTGCTCGTCACGGCCCCGACGCACTCCGACCCTTCTCTCGCCCCCCAAGACCGGCACATCTACTACGTGCTCTTCCCGACGCCCAACCTCGACGCGCCAATCGACTGGTCGGTCGTCGGGCCGCGCTACCGCGACGAGGTCATCGGTCATCTCGAGCGGCTCGGCTACGTCGGTTTCGGCGACGCGATCGAGGTTGAGCACGTCACGACGCCAGCCGACTGGAAGACGCGCGGGATGGAGCGAGGTGCGCCCTTCGCGGCGGCCCACACCTTCTTCCAGACGGGGCCCTTCCGGCCGGCCAACCTCGCGCCCAAGGTCGGCGGCGTCGTGTTCTGCGGCTCCGGGACCCAGCCCGGCGTCGGCGTACCGATGGTGCTCATCAGCGGCCGGCTCGCCGCCGAGCGCATCCTCGGCCCCGACGTGCGCTGACCCCCGGCACTCCCCCTCTCCGGCCGACCGTAGACCCACACAACTAACGCCCGGCGCTGTTTCGGCTCGCCGAGTTGAGCACGGCGGGCTCTGCTACGACGCCAGTTGTGTGGCTACCCGGTCGGCGAGAGCGGCACGGACGGTCTCAACGACGTAGTCAGGATCGAGGGCGACGTCCTCCCAGCTGAAGCGCAGATACGCCCATCCGGCGACGGTCAGCGCGTTGCCTCGGCGGCGATCTCTGCGGTACGACGCCCGGTCGCTATGAAACTCGAATCCGTCTGCCTCCACCACCAGGCGAAAGTCGGGCCAGCACAGATCGACCCTTCCTATACGCCGACCGCCGCGACCGCGGACCACCCACTGCAGCTCAGCCGGTGCGAGCCCGTGCACGATGAGCAGCACGCGAAGCAGCGACTCAAGCACGGACTCGCTGCGGGCGTCGCAGGTCTCGACCATTGCTCGCACCGCCCGGCGACCCCGACCCGCGGGGAGCGCGACCATCGCGCTGTAGAGGTCGGGCTTAGTCACCTTTCGGAGCCGGAGCGCGGAGTCGGCACTCGCCACCGCGACTGCGAGGGGACGGCTGCGCGCGAGATCGAAGAGGGAGCGGATCGGCGTGGTCACTTCGACACCATCGACCAGACACCGATCCGCCGCTTCCACGTCGCTGCGATGGACCTGAACGCCGTCCCGGACCAGCCCCCCGCGGACCCGATCGACCGTCGCGTGCAGCGACGTCGGCGCGACGGCCACCTCGATGCCGAGCTTGATCAGGGCGGTCTCGTGGCTGAGTACTGAGCCAAGCGTCCGGCAGACCTCCCGCAGCTCGACGTCGGATGCCGACGCCCCGACGACGACGTACCAGCCGCGGCGCACCCGACGCAGCAGACCTGCTTCGAGCGCGCGACCCAGCGCTCGGCTCCCAAGGCCCTCCTTGCCGAGTTCGTAGCGCGCCACGACAGGGCCACACCGTCGCGAGACACGTTGGAGCTTCTTCACATCGGTCATGCCACACACCATCCGGCGCGCCGGAGGTCCGGGCGGCGATGTGCGGCCTATCTGTGGACAAGACCGACGCGACCAGAAGTCCACACAACTGGGTCGCTAGCCGGTGTCGCACGCAAGTCACGAGCACACGGCCGACAACCTGACGGCCGGTTGTGTGGCTAGCTGGTCGCGGCGCGGATGGGGTGCAGCGGCGGGGGTACGACGTCGGGGGTACGACGCCGGAGGTACGACGGGGCCAGGCCGGGTGAAAGACTGCCGGACATGGGGTTGCTGCAGGACGCTCTGTCGCGCACGGAGCTCGCCCGGGTGACCGACCCGACTCTGCGGGCGTCGTACCTCGCGTGCAAGGAGCTCAACGCCCGACACGGCCGCACCTACTTCTTGGCCACCCTCCTGCTGCCCGCGTGGAAGCGCCCGTATGTCCATGCGCTCTACGGCTTCGCCCGGTACGCCGATGAGATCGTCGACGACCTCGGCTCCACCGCAACCGACGCGCAGAAGGCCGCCCACCTGACCACCTGGGGCGACCAGTTCCTCGCTGATGTACGGCGAGGCGAGAGCACGGACCCGGTCTGCCGGGCTGTGGTCGACACCGTGAGCCGGTGGGACATCCCGCTCGAGCACTTCGAGGCGTTCCTGCAGTCGATGCAGATGGACCTGACTGTCACCGAGTACAAGACCTACGACGACCTGATGACCTACGTCTACGGGTCAGCGGCCGTGATCGGCCTGCAGATGGTGCCGATCCTCGAGCCGCTCGACACCTCGGCGTACGCCTACGCCGAGGACCTCGGGATCGCCTTCCAGCTGGCCAACTTCATCCGTGACGTGGGCGAGGACCTGCAGCGCGGCCGGATCTACCTGCCGCTCGAGGACCTCGAAGCCTTCGGCGTCGATCGGGCGCACCTCGGTCGGGGGGTCGTCGACGGGCCGATCCGACGACTGCTGGCCTTCGAGATCGCCCGCACTCGCGAGATCTTCCGGGCCGCCCGGCCGGGGGTCAGGCTGCTGCATCCGACCAGCCGCGACTGCATCGAAACCGCACTCACTCTCTACGGCGGCATCCTCGACGAGGTCGAGCGGGCCGACTACCAGGTCCTCGACCGGCGGGTGTCGGTCGGCCTCCCGAGAAGGGCCGTCGTGGCCGGCCGAGGCGTCCTGCGAGCGCAACGGGCCCGGCGTCGCGAAAACTAGGCGTAGCGTCACCGGTAGCAGGTCAACCGGCCGCCCACCGCGAAGACAGCGGAGCTGCCCTTCACGTCGTCCCCCGGGAGTTCGTCATGCGCGCTCGACCCACTCGCCTGTCCCGCTCCCTGGCGCTCGGTGGCCTCGCGGCGGTCGCGGTCGGCGGGGCGACCCTGTCCCAGCCCGCCACCGCCGCGACCCCCTGCCAGGCTCCGACGCGCCCGATGACCTTCGACGAGCCGGGCTACGTCGACACGACCCGCGCCGGTGGCGAGCCGATCATCTTCACCCACCCGGACGGCAGCCTGCTCTACGGCTCCCACGCGGGCACGACGCACTTCTTCGCGCCGGCCAGCGCCGACGAACAGATCGCTGCTTTCGCCGGTCAGTACCGCGGCCAGACCTACTACTACTACTCCGAGGACCACGGGAAGTCGTGGACCTACGTCGACCGCACGCTGCCACCGGACTCCACCTTCGGCTCGGGCTTCTCCGACCCGGAGTTCGCCTTCGACAAGGCCGGCAACGTCTATGTGTCCGAGATCAACCTGGCCAACATCTCCATGTCCAAGTCCGGCGACTCCGGGCGCACCTACCAGGAGCAGAACCTCTTCGCACAAACAGTGACCGACCGGCAGTGGACTGAGGGGGACGAGGAAGACGTCGTCTACATCATCGCCAACTCCTTCGGTGGTGGCACGTTCCCGAGCCGGCCGGTGGGCAACAGCGGCCACTACCTCTACAAGAGCGTCGACGGTGGCAAGACCTTCACACCTGGCATCCCTGACGACGCCGGGCTCGGCGACATCCGCGTCGACAAGAGCGACGGCACGCTGTACGAAGCCCAGTACGCCGGCGTCGGCGGCGACCTAGTCATGCGCGCCTTCCGCGGTGCGCGCGCGGATGACATGACTCCCGAGGACAACGTCGTCGCGGAGGGGGTCTCCATGCTCGCGCACTGGCCGACCTTCGACCTCGACCCGGCCGGCAACCTCTACATCACCTGGGACGAGTCCGGCGAGGGCGCGCGCCCGGCCGGCATCTACTACGCCTACTCGACCGACCGAGGCAAGAAGTGGTCGGCCCCGGTCCGGCTCGACAAGGACGAGAAGACCGACATCTGGCCATGGCTTGCCGTCGGCGACGAAGGTCGGGTCGCCGTCGCCTGGTTCCAGGCCGACGTGCAGCTGCCGGCCGAGGACGCCCAGGAGCCCGGCGACCACGGCTGGACGGTCCAGGCCGCGCAGAGCCTCAACGGCCTCGGCTGCATCTCCTCCCCGGTCCCCGGCTTCCGCAACGCCACCGCAGTACCGGATGCGATCCACACCGGCACGATCTGCCAGGGCGGCACCGTCTGCCAGGCCCAGGCGATCGACCGCCGGCTCGGCGACTACTTCAGCGTCGAGATCGCCGGCGACGGCAACCTCGTCCTCGCCTACTCCGACACCCGGATGGGCGGGCCGGTCGCCCTGCCTGGCTTCACCCGGCAGACCGACGGCCCGTCCTTCTTCGGCAAGTCGGAGCCGCGATTCGGGAGCAAGGGCGCGGTCCGGCCCGCTCCCGCGCAGCCCGGACCGCAGCGACCAGCGCCCCGCCCCGCCCCCAAGCCGGCGCCGCTGCCCGCTACCGGTGGTTCGCTGGCCGGCATCGGGCTGGCCTTGCTCACCGCGGCGGCTGGTGTGACCGCCGTACGGCGTCACCGGCGGAGCGCCATCGCGGGGTGACCCCTCGCTCCCGATATCGCCGCTGGGCCACCCGCGGGCTCTGCGTCATCACGGCGACGAGCCTCGGGCTCGGCAGCTTCGTCGTGTACGGCGCACGCGTCACTCACCCGGTGAGCGTCACGGACGCGCTCCGGCGCTACGCGGACCGGCCCTCCTACGCCGGCCGTGCTGACGCCGAGACGAGCACCATCGCAGGCACCCGGCCGACGGCGGGCGTCTATCGCTACACGACGGCGGGGTCATCTCGAGTCGACCTGCTCGGCATCGACCGGCGCTACCCAGCGACGACATGGCGCGTCGTCCGACACGGTCCAGGTTGTCAGTGGGAGGAAGAGGTCCCGATCTTCGGCGAGCACGTAGAGACCTACTCCGCCTGCGCCGCCGATGGAGACCAGCGCGACACCGGCTACGGCACTCGACTGACCTACTTCCTCGTGCCTGGTGTCGGCGACGCAACCTGCTCACCGGGCGGGACCCGGACCGGCCACACGCTTCGCAAGGGCGAGAGCAGCAGGTTCCGCTGCCTCGACCCGGCCCGCCAAGTGCGTACCGACGGCACCGCGACCTTCCTCGGTGAGGAGCGCGTCATGGTGGACGGACGCGCCACCCCCTGCCGGCGGGTTCGAGTGCTGACGGTGATGACGGGCAGCACCAGCGGGGCAGCGCTGCGCGTGCTGTGCACCGATGCCTCGACGGGCCTGGTGCTGCACGAAACCCGCACCGTCGGGCTGACCGTGGAGAACTCCTTCGTCGGAGTCGTCCGCTACCTGGAGTCGGCCGAGTTCACTCTGCAGTCGACCATGCCGCGGTCATAGCCCTCGGCGCCCTTCCGCTACCTCGCGATCGGTGCCAGGGTGGCCAAGACCACTGCCTACCGGAGAGGAGACGGCCATGGCCGTTCTCGAGAAGCGGAACATCGACTCACCCGACGAGACCCGTAAGTTCGCGGCCAACGGGCACGCCGATGTCGTGACGCTGGGCGACTTCACCCTTGGTCGAGGCACCTTCGAGCCGGGCTGGAAGTGGTCGAACGACGTCAAGCCGATTGCCGGGACTGAGTCCTGCCAGGTGCGCCACTCCGGCGTGTGCGTATCCGGGAGCATGACGGTCCGCGCGGACGACGGCACCGAGCTCACCGTCGAGTCCGGTGACGTCTTCGTCATGGAGCCGGGTCATGACGCGTGGGTCAATGGTGCGGAGGCCTGCGTGCTCTTCGACACCGGCATCGCGCCGTACGCCAAGCCCACCGGCTGAGTGCGCTAACCCAGCGGCACGTCGCGGCCGCGCCAGGCCACGGCGCCGCCGCGGCGGCGCCTGGCCGCGGCCTGTAGGTGCTGCCCGGCCAGAACGGAGTCGACGACCGGAGCGGCGAGCGACGGCAGGACGGGTTGGCGGGCGACCAGCCGCGCGGCCAGGTCGGCGCTCAGCTGCGCGACGAGGGCGACGCGCGCGATCGCACGCGTGCGCGGGGACCGAGACCAGACGAGACCCAGCGGCGCGAGGCACAGGGCGGCGCTGGCCAGTTCCGCGACGAGCGGACGCCTCTGCACAGCCGAGGTGTTCTTGAGCAGTCCCGACCACGCGCTCCGCGCGTCGTCGTACATCTGCACGGTGAACCCGTCGAAGGCGGTCGCGAGCGCCACGGTGCCACCTCGCGACTTGACCAGGCGGGCCAGCGCGACGTCTTCCACGACCTGGTCGGCCACCGCGAGGTGCCCCCCGACTGCGTCGTACGCCGTCCGCCGCACGAGCAGGCAGTGACCGACGGCGAAGACCGTGGACGACATCGCGTCGGCGATCCGCGCTGGGTCGGCACGCCGAGCGACCGTGAAGCCGACAGCCGGCAGCAGCCACCCGGTGAGCCGGTCGGTGGTCGTGAGGCGCCCGACTGCGCTAACAAGGTCCGCGTCGCTCTCATCGGCGGCGGCGAGCAGGCGGGCCACCAAGTCCGGCTCGACCGTCACGTCGGCGTCGACGAACCACACCCACTCCCCGGTCGTCCCGAACGCGCCTGCAGCGCAGGCCGACGGCTTGCCGAGCCGGCCGGGAACCAGGTCGGGCGCCGAGATGACACGGACCCGCCCGTCGGCGCGGGACAGCGCCTCCGCTGCCGTGGCGTCCGAGGACCCATCATCAACGACGACGATCTCGACCACGTCTCGCCCGGATCGGCACAACGCAGCGACGCAGTCAGCAATGTGCGCTGCCTCGTCGCGAGCGGGCACGACCACGCTGACTCGTGCGGTGCCAGGTCCGTCCGGCGGGACGTGGGGCAGCCGGTGCCGAGCCGCACCGAGCCGGGTCAGCCGTGCCAGCCGGGAGATCGTGATGGCCAGGGATCCCAGGGCAACAAGCCTCGGGAGCTCAGCGCGAAAGGGGGGCATCGTCGACGCGGGCGATGCCCCGCGACGCCTCGCGACGGCCGAGCCAGACCCACCACAAGAGGGTCTGAACCACCAGCGCAAAACCGAACAACAGGTCCTCGACCGGCGCGAAGGCGATCCGCCAGCCGAGGATGGCGTCGTCGTCGTAGGTGACGATGTCACGTCCCGTGAGGATCCCGTTGGTGACCAGCTGGAAGAAGATGACGATCGCATAGGACACCCAGAAGATGCGCCGGCGGAGCAACCCGGTACGCAGCACGAGAAGCTCGAGCAGCAGCGTCAAGACGACACCAAGGGATGCCGCGACGGTGTATGTCACTGGCCAAGCTCCTCGTCGCCACCGCGCCAACCGGTGGCCGCGCGCACCGCCTCGAAGGTGAGAATCGCGCAGGTCGGGATCACGATAAAGAAGAGCAGCTCCTCGATCGGCAGGTCGCCGGGCAGCTCGATCCCGCTTGTCTGGGCCGGGTCGTAGTCCCAATGCCCGCGGGCGATCGCCCACACATCCCAGATGACGAAGACGACGACCACCGGGAGGAGCGAGAGCAGCCAGCGGCGCGGTCGGCGGTAGACCCGCGTGTGGTAGTAGAACTCGAGTGGCAGCGTGCCAATGGCACACGCCGCAAGCACCAGGAGGTAGGCCGCCTTCACGCCGACATCCTCGCCTACGTCGGCGCTGACCGCGGAACCGACGGACCGGTGAGGCTCGTTAGACTCGCACGGCCGTCGAAATTCGAGGAGATTCGTGGACCGTCGTCAGTTTCTTCAGTTCAGTGCTCTCGGCGCTGCCCTGCCGGTGATCGGGGCGTGCTCGAGCGACGACGATCCCCCCGACCGGGCCAAAGAGGGGAAGCCGAGCGGCGAGAACCTCCAGGACATCGCCCCCGACGCGGCCAAAGGCCTCCAGCTGCTCGATGCGCAGCCGGAGCTGGTCGTCGGCACATCGCGGTACTCCTTCGGACTGCTCGACCCGAGCGGAAAGCCGCTCCCCGATGCCGATGTGACGATCTACGCCGGACCCGATCCGGCCGGCAAGCCGCAGGCCACGGTGCGGGCCACCTGGCTGCAGGGCGGAGTCGCGGAGAAGGCGATCTACGTCGCGCAGGTGCCCTTCATCAAGGCCGGGCCGTATTTCCTCGCGGCCGTCGCAAAGACAAAAGAGGGCGCCACCATCAAGGGCGGCGTACAGGTGCAGGTCGCCGCCACCTCACCGTCTCCGATTCCCGGACAGGCGGCGATCTCGGTGCCGACCCCTGTCGGTAGCCGGCTCGACGGCGCGGACCCGCTCTGCAGCCGCAAGCCGGCGTGCACCATGCACGACGTCTCCCTCGACGCGGCGCTGAAGTCAGGGAAGCCGGTCGTCGTGACCTTCTCGGCGCCGTCGTTCTGCGCAACCGAGACATGCGGTCCCGTGGTCGACATCGTCGAGGCGGAGAAGAAGCGCGGCGACGGCTCGGTGACCTTCGTCCACGTCGAGGCCTACCGCAAGCAGGGCTCGGAGCTGGCACCCGCACTGAAAGCTTGGAAGTTCGCCACCGAGCCCTGGACCTACCTTGTCGACGGCAAGGGTGTGGTCGCCGACCGGTTGGCCGGCGCAATCGGCGCCGAAGAGCTCACCGCCGCACTCGCGAAGCTCTGACCAGGTCAGCGGGCGTAGCACCAGAGGCTTGCGATCAGCCGATCAGCCGGAATCACGGAGGCGGGCGAGAAGTTCGCGGGTCGCGGCTGCTGGGTCGGCGGCTTCAGTGATGGCGCGGACGATGACGACCCGGCGCGCGCCGTGCGCCAGTACTTCGTCGATCGTCGTGAGATCGATACCTCCGATAGCGAACCACGGGCGAGTGTCGGGTTCATCTGGCGGCCAGCGGCGTACGGCGTGGTCGAGGAGCGCCAGCCCAGCCGCGGGGCGGCCCGGCTTTGTGGGTGTCGCCCAGGTCGGGCCGACGCAGAAGTAGTCGACGCCTGGCGCGACGGCCGCTGCGTCGACTTCGTCGGGTGTGTGGCTCGACAGGCCGAGGAGTACGTCGTTCCCAACCATCTGGCGAGCGAGAGGCACCGGCAGGTCGCCCTGCCCGAGGTGCAGGATGTCGGGCCGCGCACCGAACGCGACATCGGCGCGGTCGTTGACGCTCCACAGCCGCCCGTGGCGTGCGGCGGCGGCCGCGACAACCCGGCAGAGCTCGAGCTCATCCCCCGCCTCGATGCCCTTCTCCCGTAGCTGCACCACGTCGACGCCGGCAGCGAGAACCGTGTCGAGGAAGCCGACGAGATCGCCTTGCTGCCGGCGGGCCCCGGTGCACAGGTAGAGACGAGCCCGCGCGAGCAGGTCGCGACGAGCAGCCCACGTCGGACGCTCAGCCACCGGCGACCGCTCGGATGACCTCGACCACGTCGCCCTCGGCGAGACTCACCGCGTCGATCTCGCCTCGCAGCAGCGCCTCGCCGTTGCGCTCGACGACGACCCAGCCGGTGCCCAACCCCATCGCCCGGACCAAGTCACCGGCCGACGACCCCGGCGCGAGCGCACGCGGCTCGCCGTTGACGACGACGGTCATCTCAGCAGTCAAAAGCCGAGCGCTTGCGCGCGTCGCTTGACCTCGGTGCCCCGGTTCTCGACCAGGGCCTGCACCGGAGAGCCAGGGAGCGAGTCGTCGACGGTGTAGAGCCAGCGCAGGATCTCCACGTCGGTGTACCGCGCGTCGCGCAGGAGGTTCAGCACGCTGGGCAGGCTCTTGAGCACCTGACCGCCCCTGACGAAGTCGGCTGGGATCGACAAGGGACCGCCGTCATCCGGTCGAGCGGCAATCAGCAGACCGTCTCGAACGAGCTGGCGCACCCGCGTGACCTCGATGTCCATCGCCTCGGCGACGTCGGGCAAGGTCACCCAGTCACCGACCATCTCCCACAGCTGGCCGACCGTCGTTTCATCTGTCACGGAGCTTCTCCTCGTCGATGCCTAGCCCCTAAGGGAGCGCCGGCTCGGGGCGCAGCGTGAACGCGTCCTTCCACACCGGCTCGTAGCCCGCTGCCACGAGCATGGCAGCAACCTCTGCCGGGGTGCGCTCATCGGACACGCTGAATTGCTCTTGGCTCTCCCCCGGATGCGCATAGCCGCCGGGCTCGGTCGAGCTACCGGCGCTCATCGTCGTCACGGCGATGCGCACCAGGCCATCGCGGAGGGCGGCCGGCTCGCGGGTGGACAGCACGATGCCCGCGTCCGGCGCTGTCAGGCGTAGCGCCGCCATCGCCTGCACATACTCGGCATCGGTGACGTCGACGACCGGCTGGAAGCCGGATGCGCTCGGTTTGATTCTCGGCAGAGCGACCGTGACCTCGGTGCGCCAGAAGTGCTGGGACAGCCACGACGCATGGGCCGCGAGGGCCACGACATCAGCCCGCCAGTCGGGAGCGAGGCCGAGCAGGGCGCCGATCCCGAGGCGCCGTACGCCGGCCGCAGCAGCGCGTTCGACGGCCACGAGTCGGCGGTCGAAGTCGCGCTTCCACCCGGCGACGTGCACCTCGGCGTAGCGGGACCGATCGTAGGTCTCCTGGTAGTGCACGACGCCCTCGACGCCGGCCCCGACGAGACGTACATAGGTGTCGTCACTCCACGTCTGAGTCTCGATCGACACCGACGAGACGCCCGGGTCCAGCGCCTCAACGACAGACATGAGGTAGTCCGCGCTGACCTCGGTCCGGTGCTCCCCGCTGACCAACAAGAGATGCCGGAAGCCGCGACTGACGAGGAGCGCAGATTCGGCGGCGACCTCAGCCGGCGTGAGCGTGCGGCGTACGACGTCGAGATCCTTCGCGAAGCCGCAGTAGGTGCAGGTGGACAGGCACGCGTTAGAGACGTAGAGCGGGGCGAAGAGGCGCACCGCGCGGCCGAACCGCTGAGCCGTCAGAGCGCTGGCCGCCTGCGCCACCTCCTCGATCCGGGCGCCCGCGGCCGGCGACAGGAGCACTGCCAGCTCCGCCGAACCGCGGTGCTCTGCCGCGAGTGCCCGGTCCACGTCTGCGTCGGTGGACTCGACGGCACGGTGGGCCAGCCCCCGGGCATCAAAGGTGGCCAGCTCGCGAGCGAACCCCCCGGCCAGCTCGCTCACTGGAGGAAACCGGTCAACGGCGACGACGCCTCAGCTTCACGCCGGATCGCTGCCCGGCCGGCCAGGTAGCCGAGCCGGCCTGCCTCGGTGGCCAGTGCGAAGCCACGGGCCATCGCGACCGGGTCCCGGGCGATCGCGATCGCGGTGTTGACGAGGACGGCATCGACGCCGATCTCCATCGCCTCCGCCGCGTCGCTCGGCACGCCAAGACCGGCATCGACGACGACGGGGACCCGAGCCTGCTCAACGATGATCTCGATCGCGTCGCGCGTGCGCAGCCCGCGGTTGGAGCCGATCCACGACCCGAGCGGCATCACAGTGGCGCACCCGGCCTCCTCTAACCGCCGGCAGAGCACGGGATCGGCGGAGCAGTAAGGGAGCACGGTGAAGCCATCGGCGACCAGGATTTCGGCGGCGCGCAAAGTCTCGATCGGGTCGGGAGTGAGCCAACGCGGGTCGGGAGTGACCTCGAGCTTGACGAAGTCGCCGAGCCCTCCGGCGCGGGCCAGCCGAGCCAGCCGCACCGCCTCTGCGGCATCGACCGCGCCGGAGGTGTTGGGCAGCAGCGTCAGCCGGGTGAGGTCGAGGAAGTCGAGGATGTCGCCTTCGCCACTGCGGGTGGGGTCGACGCGACGCAGCGCGACCGTGACGAGCTCGGATCCGGACGCCTCAAGCGCGTCGCGCATCACCGCATGAGACGCGAACTTGCCGGTGCCGGTCAGCAGCCGAGAGGTGAATGTACGTCCGCCGATGAGCAGCGGAGCTGGATCATCGAGTGCGGTGACGGTGGTCATGATCGGCAGGTGCTCCCCACGCGGGCATTACCCCGATCGGGTGGCGGGTCGCCGGCGGGTTCTGCCAGCCTCTCAGCCCGATTCCTCGAGCTCCCCGGTGTACGCCGGTCAGTCTAGCCCGAACCATTGACGGCAGCACCGGAGAGGACTACAACGCGATCGATGCGGCAGTGCCGCTGCCGCCGGCCCCTGAGGAGGGCACGATGGCCGACAGCCCCGACATCGCCTTGATCCGCAAGACTTTCAAGGCGTCCGTGGCCGGCGATGTGCGCACGCTCCGGGAGGTGATCGCGCCCGACTGCGCCCAACACATCCCGGGGAACTCCCCGATCGGCGGCGAGACGAAGGGCCGCGAGGCGATCCTGGAAGCGCTCAGCCGGCGTAGCCAGCTGACGGATGGGACGTTCAAGAACGAGCCCCAGCACATCCTCGAGAACGGCCGCGGCCTGGTCACCGCGGTCGCGCGGATCACCGCGAAGCGGGACGGCAAGACGCTCGATTCCCGCAGCGCCCAGGTCTTCCAGATCGTCGACGGAAAGATCGAGGACATCCGAATCCTGAGCAACGACCTCGACACAGTGAACGCCTTCTTCGGCGGCACCAAGGTCGCGGCCAGCAAGGACGTGGCGACCGTCCGTAAGGGCTACGACGCCTTCAGCAAGGGCGACATGGCCACCCTGCGCAAGCTGTTCGCCCCGGACGTCGTTCACCGGGTCGGCGGTAACTCGATTCTCACCGGCGACTACGAAGGCCCGGATGCCGTCCTCGGGATGTATGAGCGCGTCGCGGCGGAGTCCGACGGCTCGTTCACCGCCGAGCTGGAGGAGGTTTTCGAGGACCGCAACGGTCACGTGCTCGCTCTGCACCAGGAGCGGGGGGAGCGCAACGGCCGCCGCCTAGCTCAGCGACACACCCTGCTCTTCACCCTGCTCGGCGGTCTGATCATCTCGCTGGAGGAGTGTGCGGAGGACCTGAAGGCCGAGGACGCCTTCTGGTCGTAGCCGCTCGTCTGCACGTTGTGGGGAGGATGGCGGTCGCTTCAGCGACCCGAATCCTCCCCACACCGAGAAATGCGGCCCGGTCAGGGCCGCCGGGACGAGCGGGGCGGGCGAGCTTGGTGGGCCAACAGCGTCGGCCCACCGCGCTGGACGGAGACGAACGTGCCCGGCTCGGCTCCCTCGCCCGGGTTGGCCTCGGCCGACCACACCACGAGCAGCCGGCCGGAGCGGTCCAGCGCCACGCCGTAGTTGTCGACCGCTCGGCCGCAGGTCAGACCACCCTGCAGCCCAGCAGCAGGCCCGCTGCCGCACTGGCCCATGAGCGTCTGGGCGGTGCCGCCGTACGCCGGGCCCGCGCCGACTGCGCGTCCGGTCACCGTGGGCTTCGCGGAAAGGCCGTCGAGTACGACGGCGGCGTGCAGCCGCCACAGCGGTGGCTCGCCGCGGGCAGAGGTGCCGTGCAGCCAGGCGAAGGCGAGACGTCCGGGGTCGCCCGCGATCACGTGCGGGAGGATGTTGCCCGCATCTGCGAGTGGGGCGACCGTCACCGGCGCCGACCACCGCGCGAGGTCCGCGGGCGCGTGGACGTATTTCAGCGCCGCGGTGAAGTCCGATGCGCTGCGCGACTCCGGGAACGCGACGTAGGCGTTACCGGCCGAGTCGAGGGTGAGCGGCGCGAACTGCATCCCGACGATCTGACCGGTGGCGACCCGGTCCACCGCAAGCGACTGCCGCCATGACCCCGGCGCGTTCGCTTTCGCCGTCGCGACCCAGACGCGCGTGGGCGTGATGATGTTGACCTGTAGCGGGCCGGGCGCGACGGAGGCTCCGCAGCCGCCGGTGGGCTCCACCGCCGACCCGCGGGTCACGAATGCGACGTAAAGCTGGCCGGTCACTCGGTTCACGCTCAGGCTCGACGGGTATCCGTCACCGCACTGCAGGTCGGCGAAGGCCTGGTCACCGGCGACCGTGACCGGGATCGGCGGACCGAAGCTCGTGCCCCCGTCCGTCGACGTCTGCACGAAGATGCCGTGGCCGCCCAAGCCGCTGAAGAGGTTGTGCCACGCCAGGTGCACCGTCGGCTTCTTCGTCGTCGGATCGGTCGGGCCGACCGCGATCCACTGCCGGTCGGTGTCAGCCAATGTCGACAATCCGGTCGAGGGAGTCCAGCTCTCCCCGCCGTCGTCACTCCAGCTAGTGCGGAAGTTGATGCCGACGAGGTCCAGCTCTGTCGCCACCAGGCGACCGCCCGGAAGGGCGACGATGTCGACGTCGATCGTTGCGGAGTCCTGGCCGGCAATCGGACCGAGGTTGCTCCACCGTCGGCCGCCGTCGCGCGAGCCGTAGACCGTGGCGTCGCCTCCATCGGCGTTCGTGATCGCGTACG
This sequence comes from Mycobacteriales bacterium, assembly GCA_046590575.1. Taxonomy (GTDB): domain Bacteria; phylum Actinomycetota; class Actinomycetes; order BP-191; family BP-191; genus DATLNF01. The sequence goes on from JBKJUS010000049.1 coordinate 20,385, forward strand.
CCGTACCGTCCGGCGCCACGGTGATCCGCGGCTCGGTGCCTCCCGCCGCCCCGTCAAGACGCACAGTGGTGAAGGACAGCGCATTCGGGCTGCTCGGCGCGGCGAGCGTCGGCAACACGGCCGCCGCAGCGAGAAACGGGGCAACACGAGCCGCCAGCCACCTACGTCGAGTCATCCGGGCTATTTCGACGTCGCGACGTCGAATCCTGGGTCCGCGCGAGCCGTCAGATGCCGGGGTCGGCCAGCCGCAGGGAGTTGAGCCTGGTCTCGACCGCGTCGATCTGAGCCACGACGCTCGCGACCGATGCCGGTACGTCGACGTCGACCGCGTCGTAGAGAAAGAGATTGAGCACCTCGTTGGTGCCGACCGCCATGCCCACGGACTGCGCGTACTCGCCCAGAGCAAACTCCCAGGTGAAGATGCCACCGGTTTCGTCGTCGGCGACGTGGCAGAAGTAGGTCAGGAACCTGTTGCCCTGCAGCGAGTAGTGCCGCACTCCCCCACGCCCGACAGAGGAGAAGGTGAAGCCGACCGACTCCAGGTCGTCGGTAAAGGACACGCGGGCGCTCCTCTTTAAAAGGTCAGTCGGTCAGGACCGTCGACGTACGCCGGGGTCGACCCCGTTGACCACATCCTGCACTGGCTCTCCAGTCACCGCCCGGCGGAGATTGGCGCTGACCTGGGCGAGGATGCGCAGTCGGCTCTGCAGGGTGCCGCCGGCGATATGCGGGGAGAGGAACACCTTCTCGTGCCCGCCGACCACCCGCTCCGCGCGCACGAG
>JBKJUS010000084.1:0-4322 GCA_046590575.1 Mycobacteriales bacterium
GAACCTCGCAATCTTGATCGTTGTAGTGGGCGCTTTGGCCTTGGCCATCGGAGTGCAAGACTACCCTCCTATACAGGAAGTAGCCAAATTTCATCGAAGGCGCAGGTTGCTGGCCCGCTGGCTGGGCTCGCTCGCTAGTCGGCGCGCCTATTGTTCCTGCGAACGGAGTGTCCAAGGAAGGGAGTCGGGATGGAGGCGCGAGCTGGAGGCGTGAAGCTTGTCGGGCCGACGGACAGCGACGAGGTCTTCCTCGGAAGCATTGGGGTTCGCTTCCTGATCGACGGCGCCGAGGCAGGCGAGCGGTTCGCGTTCCTTGAGCACCCGATGTCGCCGCGCGCACTCGCTGCGCCGCTGCACCGTCACTCGCGCGAGGACGAGTACAGCTTCGTGCTCGAGGGGCGCATGGGCGCGCTGCTCGGCGACGATGTCGTCGAGGCCGGGCCGGGCGAGCTCGTCTTCAAGCCGCGCAACCAGTGGCACACGTTCTGGAATGCCGGTGATGAGCCGTGCCGAGTTCTCGAGATCATCTCACCTGCGGGCTTCGAGAAGTACTTTCGCGAGCTCGCCGCGCTGGGCGGCCCGCTCCAGGCGAGCCCCGAGCAGTTCGCCGAGCTCGTCCAGCGCTACGGGTTCGAGTCACGGCCGGAGACGATTCCCGAGTTGCTGCAGCGGTTCGGGCTGCGCATGGGCGAGCCGCTCTCCGGCGGCTGGACGCCCTGAACCACGCGCACGGTCTTCGCTTCGCAGCGCCGCGGCGTTTGTGTGGCTCGCCTCCTATGAAGGTGGAGAGCGTTCGTTACAAACGGGCAACGTAAGAAGATGGATCGAACCTCGCCTGGGCCAGCGTTCGCGAGTGACGTCTGAGCTCTTGTCCCTTACGGGCACGATCTTCCCAGCGCTGTTGATTGGTCGTTTGCGGGACGCTGTGTAACGATGGGTCGCAGGCGGCGGGCGCCGGGGTGCCCAGAATGGGGAGGCGGGACGATGGCGGTGGTCGATGTCGTGGTGGTGGGCGGTGGAGCGGCGGGATGCGTGGTAGCCGCCCGGCTCGCGGAATCGGTGTCGCGTTCGGTGTTGCTTCTCGAGGCGGGGCCTGATCGGCGCGCCGCAGTGCCGCCGGCGCTTCGTGACGGCTGGTCGATCGAGCGCGAGAGCTTCGACTGGGGCTACGTTTCCGCGGCGGAAACGCCTCAACCGGTTCGTCGCAAGCGCCTCCTCGGCGGCACATCATGGCTTACGCGTTTTACGCCGCGCGGCGCACCCGCCGACTACGACGGCTGGGCAGCCTCCGGCCTCGCGGGCTGGGGTTGGGAAGACGTGCTTCCGTATTTCGTCAAGCTCGAATGCGACGTCGACTATGGCGACCGACCCTGGCATGGTGAACGCGGCCCGATCCCGTCCTCGCGCCACCTCGACCTCGCGTTCACCGACGTCACCGCCGGCAGCATCGACGCCCTCAACGCCGCAGGGTTCCCGTGGATCGACGACCACAACGAACCGGGCGCCGTCGGCGCCGGACGGATGCCAATGAACCTCCGCGGCGGGCGTCGCGTGACGACCGCGGACGCGTACCTGGCGCCTGACGCGACGCCAAGAAACCTCACGATCCGCCCCGACTCGCACGTCGATCGCGTCCTCTTTGACGGCACGACCGCAGTCGGTGTCCGATTGGTAGATGGGACGGTCGTCGAGGCTGGGAGTGTCGTGCTCTCCGCCGGCGTCTACGGCAGCCCGACGATCCTGCTCCGCTCGGGCATCGGGCGGCATGGCGAACTCGTCGACCTAGTGGGCGTAGGCGAGAACCTCGTCGACCACCCATCGGTGTACCTCGACTGCGGATATGGGGAACCCTCTCGACCCGAGCCGCGTTTGCAGGTGATCGCGACCTGGCACAGCGAATCCCGTCCGCAGACGGACACGCCTGACCTGATGCTCTGGCTGGGCGACCCCGAAGGCGATCCCCCGTCCTTCGAAATCGGGGTCGTACTCCTGCGTCCACGGTCGCGCGGCACCGTGCGGTTGCGTTCGAGCGACCCGCTCGCCCCCCCGCTCATCGAACTCCCGAGCCTCGAGGAGCCGGCCGACGTTGCGCGGCTCGCGGAGGGCTATCGGCGCGCGCTCGAAGTCGCGAACGACCCTGCGCTACGCTCCCAATGCAGCGGGCCGTCACCAAGCGAGCCCGACGACCTCGAGACGCTCATCCGCCGGGAACTCTTCTCGGTGCCGCACACCGTCGGCACCTGCGCGATGGGATCGGTGGTCGACGCTTCAGGGAACGTCTTCGGCGTCGAGCGCCTCACCGTTGTCGACGCGTCGATCATGCCCGACGTGCCATCAGGCTTCACGCACATCCCGACGATCATGATCGCGGAGCGTCTCGCAGAGCAGCTCCCCGCCTGACCGCACCCTCGACTGGGCCAGCGTTGCGAATGTCACTTGAGCTCCTGGCAGGGCGCGGCGAGGCGGTCTCTGCGCGCGCCGCCGCCCGGTAGGCCTGTACGGCACGTCGTGCCGTCAAGCTACGAGCACCCTGTGCCGATGATCCAAGATCAGCGCCACGCGACACCGACTACCGATGTCATCGAACTTCACTTCCGTTCTCGAGGCCGCGCGCGCTGGGGGCGAGTGGGCGTGGGGGGAGATCTATCGCGAGCTTGCGCCGTCGGTTCGCGGCTACGTCCGCTCGCGTGGAGCGCCGGAGCCGGACGACCTGACGGGAGAGGTCTTCCTGCAGGTCGTCCGCGACCTGCCGCGGTTCGCCGGCGACGAGCCGGCGTTCCGCTCCTGGGTGTTCACGATCGCCCACCACCGCCTCCTCGACGACGCCCGGCGGCGGCAGCGACGTCCCGTCGAGCCGGCGTCCACGGAAGTCCTCTCGGCTGCCCTTCCGGCCGGGGGCGCCGGGCGGGAGGCGACCGAGCGCCTCGAGGACGACCGCGTCCGCAGCATCCTCGGCCGCCTCTCCCCCGACCAGCAGAACGTCCTCTTCCTGCGGATCTTCGGCGACCTGACCGTCGAGGACGTTGCAGGCCTACTCGGTAAGCGCCCGGGCGCAGTAAAGGCGCTCCAGCGCCGGGGCCTGGCGGCGATCCGCCGCGAGCTCGAGCGCGAGGGCGAGCGCGAGGGCGTACCCTTATGCACCCCCTCGGCGCTTTAGGAGGTGAGATGAGACGTCGAGAGGAAACGGACGACCGTCGTATCGAGCGGCTTCTCGCCGGGGACAGCGAAGACGTCGACCCGCAAGTCACGGGTTTCCTGCGCGACGTCGAGGTCGCGTATGCGACCCCGCTTAACGAGGCGACAGAGGCTCGCCACGTCGCGGCGATGACCGCGACGGCCCATCTCCATGCCGACAAGGGCGAACTGGCCGTGAGGCCAGCAAGCAAAGCCCACGGGTCTGATCCTCAGACATCCGGGCTACCGACAAGGAGGAGAAACATGAAAGCACCATTCACACGGCTCCGCATTGGCGTCGCCGTCGCGGTCACCGCCCTCGTGGCGACCACCGGAGCGCTGGCCTCAACCGGCGTCCTCCCCGAACCCGTGCACCGCGTCCTCGGAGCGGCTGCGTCCACGGTCGGGATCAGCTTCGACAGCTCGAGCGACTCGAGCACGAGCAGCTCGACCGGTGAGCTCGAAACGTCTACCGACTTGAGCACCGACGGCTGCGACTCCGACGTCTCGACCGACTCGAGCAAGAGCAATCCGGACGGAGACGAGGACTCATCGAGCGACTCGACCACGAGCTGCGACGACGAGGCCGACAGCTCGACCGACTCGAGTAGGAGTGACGAGGAAGGCGACTCGGACACGTCGAAGGACTCGAGCACCGACGGCTGCGACACCGACAGATCGACCGACTCAAGCAAGAGCAATCCGGACGGAGACGAGGACTCGTCGAGCGACTCGAACACGAACTGCGACGACGAGGACTCCTTGAGCGACGACTCGAGTGGGGGCGGCGCGGCACGCGAGCAGGCCACGGACCAGGCCGAGGAGGCAGCGGAGAAGGCCGAGGAGGCCGAGGAGGCACGCGAGCAGGCCGAGGAAGCAGCGGAGAAGGCCGAAGCGGCGCGCGAGAAGGCCGCGGAGAAGGCCGAAGAAGCCGCTCGTGAGCGAGCAGAGGACGCCGACGACGAAGCGGATTCTGCCGACGACGAGTAGGAGCGACGCTGATCCCCCCGAAGGGATTCCGTCCCGCCTGCACGCGCTGGCGGGACGGAATCCTGGGGGTATCGCTCTGACAAGCACCTGCCGATAGAGTGAGAATGAGCCCGGCGTCCTGATAGGCCGGTCAGTCACTCACTGCGACACAGCGGACA
>JBKJUS010000126.1:0-16508 GCA_046590575.1 Mycobacteriales bacterium
GTCCTCAACACCGGTGTGGAGATCATCGTGGCCGAAGCCCACGCGGACGCACTATGGAACTAAGCACCACCTAACAACACGACGAGGGCCCGGGACATATCTCCCCGGGCCCTCGCCGTCGTTACCTAGTCGGATCTTGCCGCGGCTTGCCGCGAGAAGCAGTCTTCGTTCGCTGACTCACATGGGGGGCAAGTCATGCGCGTGCAGGCTCGAAATCTTCGGAGCAGAGGCTCGGCACTGTTGTGCACTTCTCCGGTCTGGCGGCGTCGCCGGTCTGGTTCGTTGGCTGGTGTGTTGGTGTTGGCGTTGGTGGGTGGGGTGGGTTCGGCGTTTGTGGCGTCTCCTGCTTTGGCTGGGTCGTCGGTGGGTAGTTTTGAGATCGACGGTAATCGTTTGGATAACAGTGCTGCTGGTGAGCCGATCGACTGGGAGCCGGTTGATCCGCCTAATGTGACGCATTTTGATGATGGGACTGGCTCGACTGACGACAGTTTCAACACGGGTTCGAAGGAGACCGAGCCGGGTGGCTGGGACTGTCAGACCGCGAGTGCGCCGGGCAAGGACGACATTGTTTCTGGGGACATCGCGTTCCGGACTTTCGGTACGGCCCCGAACCGTGACCAGTTCGTCTATGTCGACTACTTCCGGGCGGCGGTCAACGGCGACGCGCACATTGACTACGAGTTCAACCAGGGCACTCTGCCGAACCCGGCGTGCCCGGCGCTGCCACGGCGGACCAATGGCGACATCATCATCAGTTTCGACACCGAGCAGGGCGGCAAGAAGATCTTTGTCCGTGCCTTCCGGTGGGCTTTCACTGGTACGAGCACGACGGTCGGCACGCTGACCGAGCTGAGGACGGGTTCCAAGGGGGCGACGTTCGACGGGGCGGTGAACATTCCGCCGGGCGGACTGACGATCCCTGGGCACGCCAACGGTGACTTCGGCGAGGCTGCCCTGAACTTGACCCAGACGATCGGCAACATTGCCTGCGGCCAGTTCGCTACGGCGTACATGAAGAGCCGCGCGTCGACGTCGATCAGTGCTGCGCTGAAGGACCGCACCGCGACCAAGCCGGTCAATGTGGGCGAGTGCCCCAGGTCGGGTTTGGCGAAGGCGGTGCGCAATGTCACTGCTGGTGAGGCGTTCACTGCGACCGGCCCGACGTCGACGAACGCCAGCCCGGGGAACACGTTGGAGTACCGGCTGACGTACAGCAACACGGGTACCGCGGCGGCGACGAACGTGATGGTCACGGACACGCTGGACCCGAAGCAGACGTTGGCTCCGGGGGCGTGCACCACGGCGGTGAGCAACTGCAGCTACAACGCGACTACTCGCACGTTGACCTGGACGTTGGGCACGGTGGCGGCTGGTGCTGGCCGGGTGTTGACGTTCCAGGTGACGTTGGACGCGTCGTTCCCGGCTGGGCCGACGACGATCCGCAACGTCGGCACGGTGGACACGGATGAGGAGCCGCCGAAGAACTCACCGCCGACGACAGTGACAGTCACCGCCAACCCGAACTCAGCGCAGGCTAAGGCGGTGCGCAACGTCACTGATCTGCAGCAGTTCACCGTGTCGGGTCCGACGAGCACGTCGGCGAAGCCGGGTGACACGTTGGAGTACCGGCTGACCTACACCAATGGCGGCAACGCCCCAGCGACTGGGGTGACTGTCACCGACATCCTGTCGGCCAAGCAGACGCTGGTGCCGGCTTCGTGTTCGATGGCTAACAACTGCGCCTACACCGCCGCGACCCGGACGGTCACATTCAACCTGGGCACGGTGCCGGCGGGTGAGAGCCGGGTACGTACTTTCCAGGTGACGTTGGACGCGTCATTCCCGGCGGGGCCCACGACGATTAGCAACGTCGCCACGGTGGTGACCGACCAGGAGCCAGCGAAGGACTCCAACACGACGACAGTGACGGTGACGGCCAGTCCGAACTCGGCGTTGGTGAAGTCGGTGCGTAACGTGAGTGCCGACCAGGCGTTTACGGCGACCGGGCCGTCGTCGACCTCGGCTGTGCCGGGCAATGTGATCGAGTACCGGCTGGTCTACACCAATGGTGGCAATGCCCCAGCGAGTGGGGTGGTGGTCACTGACACGATCCAGGCCAGGCAGACGTACGTGTCCTGCACTGCAGGTTGCGTGCCGAATGGCGAGCCACCGACCGGTGTGACCTGGAACCTGGGCACGGTCGCGGCTGGGGCGAGCGTCACGATGACCTTCCAGGTCAGGTTGGACGCGTCGTTCCCGGCGGGGCCGACGCCGGTGCGCAACACCGGTGTGGTGGACACGGCTGAGGAGCCGGCGAAGAACTCGAACGAGACTGTGGTGACGGTTACGGCCAACCCGGTCTCGGCACTGGTGAAGTCGGTGCGCAATTTCACTGACAGCGGGGAGTTCGCGAACTCGGCTTCTGCGAAGCCGGACGATGTGATCGAGTATCGGTTGGTCTACACCAATGGCGGTAACGCCGATGCGACGAACGTGGTGGTCACGGACACGCTGGCGGCGAAGCAGACGCTGGTGCCGGCGACCTGCACCCTTCAGGTCAACAGCTGTAGTTACAACGCGGCTACTCGCACGTTGACCTGGACGTTGGGCACGGTCGCGGCTGGGGCCAGCCGCGCGGTGACGTTCCAGGTGACGTTGGATGCGTCGTTCCCGGCTGGGTCGACACTGGTGCGTAACACCGGCTCGGTGGACACGGCGCAGGAGGATCCGAAGAATTCGAATGAGACTGTGGTGACGGTCACGGCGAGGACGGATCTGGTGCCGTCGAAGGTGGCCGGTGTGTTCGGCGCGGACCGCCGGATCACCTACACGATCTCGTATGTGAACAACGGCAATGCGCCGGCGACGAGCACGGTGATCACCGACGAGCTGCCGGCTGGTACGACGTTCGTCAGCTGCACTGGCGGCACGAGCTGCGGCAATAACAGTGGCACGGTGACCTGGCAGGTCGGCACTGTGCCGGCTGGCGGGTCGGGCAGTGTGACGGTGACGGTGCAGGTCACCGATGTGTCGCGCTGCACGGTGTGCAACACGGCGTCGATCGCCAGCCCGGACCAGAACGGCGGCACCCCGGTGTCGACCGGAACGCCGGTGTGCGTGATTGTGACGCCGGAGGACAACCCGGCTGGTGCGAATTCGCGGGGTAGCGCGACGGGTGCGCTGGTGCATGTGCCGTTGCTGACTCTTGACCAGACGTTGCCGGCTGATGCAACGCCGAACCCGGCTCATGACCACACGAGTGTGGACAGCAGCCGGTCCGGTCTGGGTGCGCCGAGCAGCGAGTCGGCTCAGCAGCTGGCTGCGGCTGTGCCGCCGCCGGACGGCTCGGTGGTGACGGCTGAGGTGCTTAAGGCGGTCACGACGAGCAAGGTGACTGGTCTGCCGGGCGCCGTCGCGAACACTACGTCGGTGGCTACTTCGGGCACGGTGAATGTGCTCGCTGGGGCGGTGACCGCAACTTTGGTCCGGGGGGTGGCTGATGCCACTGCGACGGGTAACTCGGCGACGGTGAGCTCAGCGGGTTCGGTCATCGAGGGGCTCACGGTCATGGGTGCTCCGGTTCAGTTCACCGGTCCGGGTCAGATCGTTGACCTGCCGGATGCGCTGTTCGGTGCGAACAGCCGGGTGGTGCTCTACGAGCGGGTGCCCAGCACCACGACGCCGCCGGGAACCTCGGGTGGGACTTACACGGCTGACCTGACGGTGAACATGATCCACGTGTTCGCGACCACACCCGCTCTTGGTGTGGTGGACGTGATCGTGTCTCAGGCGGTGGCGCACGCGGACTTCCCGCAGACCACCGTGTGTGGTCTGCAGGCGACCAGGTCGGTCAGTGGTAACGCGCTCATCCTGGACGCGCAGGTCGACCCGTTGGAGGCGTCGGCGACCCACGGGTTCGTGGAGATCCCGGCTAGCGGTACTGCCGTCCCAGCGACTGCGACGCTGAGCTCGGTGACGGTGGGCACCAACCGGATCAGGTCTGGCAGTTCCAGCAGTACGGGCACGGTGGGGGCGACCAGCACGACGGCCACCAGCAAGGCTGAGGCTAAGACCGTCTGCCTGCTCGAGGACCTGAATGGCTGTCTGATCGAGGCCAGGGCGGCCACCAGCACGGCCACCAGCATGGCGAACTCCACGAGTCGCAGCTCCTCGGCGACGACGGACTTCGCCGGCCTGGCCGTGCGGGGCACCCCCGCGAGCCTGCTGCTCTCGGTGCCGGTCAACACGACGATCACCCTGCCCGGCGGGATCGGCTTCGTGATCCTCAACGAGCAGGTCTGCGACAACGGTGGAACGTTGACAATCGCTCTACCGACGTCACCGACCGGGACCTGTGCCGGCGACTCCATCACCGGTCACACCGGGATCACCGTCCGGGCGATCCACATCGTCCTCAACACCGGTGTGGAGATCATCGTGGCCGAAGCCCACGCGGACGCACTATGGAACTAAGCACCACCTAACAACACGACGAGGGCCCGGGACACGCGTCCCGGGCCCTCGCCGTCGCAGCAGGCAGTTACGGCAGCAGAGAACGCAGGGACGTGGGGACCGGGACCGGCGGCACGGTCGGGAGTAACCCGGTCGGGAGCGTCACGGTCGGGAGCGGCACAGGCAACGGAGGTACGCCGGGGATCGAGGAGAGCACCGCCCCCACCTGGCTCGGCAGCACCGCCGGGGAGGGGGCCTTATCGAGTAGTGGCAAGGATGTCGGCGTCGGGGACACGCAGCTCCGGGCACACGGTGCCGTCGTCGCGCCGGGTGCAGTCGGTTGGCCCTGACCGTGCGGCGCCGGCAGGACTGGACCGGGTGACTGGGTTGTCGGAGAGGGTCGAGGCGTGCCCCCGGAGTCGCCTGACGTGTGACGCGCGACGGCCGCCACGCCGCCGCCCGCGAGGACCGCGGCGCCGAGGGCGCCGACCAGGCCGATGCTCACCTTGCCGAAAAGGAGGCCGCCGACGCCGACAGTCGTCGCCGGGACGGCGGCCGCCACCAGCTGGCCGGCGACGACGAGGCCGGCGACCGCCGCCGTCCGGGCGACCAAGTCCTCCTGGGCCTGGTCGGCAGCTGCCCGTCGGTCCCGACACCGTCGGCACAGGCTCAGATGGGCCACGCCGGCCCGCTGCTCCGCCGGGCTCAGGCTGATGCGTCCCGAGGCCAGACCCCAGCCGCGGCAGGCGGAGGCGAGCTGCTGAGAGAAGGCCACTCGTCGGGCCGCCGTGAGCAGCAGGTGGGCCTTCGGCGGGTCAAGACCGAGTGTGGCGGCAACGTCGGCTGCGGGCTGCTGCTCTACGTCGACCAGCAACACTAGGAGCCGTCCGAGTGCGAGGTCGGCCGCGGGCAGTCCTGAAGCCAACCGGCCGAAGGCCGTGACCAGGGCCTCGTCGAGCGGCCGGCCACTGCGACGGGCCTGCGCAAAGCCCCGCCGGGCCAGGTCAGCGGACTGCTCGGGGGAGTCGCCGACGACGGCTGCGAGCAGCGTGGTGCGGTCCAGGTGACGCGTGGCCAGGCGCCGGATCGACCGGCTCATTTCCGGCGGTCGTCGGACTCGGCGGCCAGTACGTCGTCGCCGCCAGCCGCCTTCACGTCGTACAGCGCCCGGTCCGCGAGCGCGACGAGCTCGGTTCCTTCCGAGGGACGCAGGAGCCAGCCGATGCCGATGCTGACAGTCACGCGCGCGTGAGCGCTAGACAGGCCCGGAGCCTTGCGGGAGGCGGCAAGCAGCCGGTGCGCCACCTGCAGCGCGCGGGCAGGAGAGGTCCGAGGCAGGACCACCGCGAACTCGTCACCGCCAAGGCGGCAGGCGACGTCTGACGGGCGGAGGTTGGTGCGGAGGACTTCTGCGACGGCGACCAGCACCGCGTCGCCCGCGAGGTGCCCGTCAGTGTCGTTGACCAGCTTGAATCGGTCCAGGTCCAGGAGCAGCAGCGCCGGCGCGGCACCTCGGGTGGTCACGGCGATCTCGTGGCCCAGCGCTTCGTCGAAGGCGGCTCTGTTCGGCAACCCGGTCAGTGGGTCACGGGTGGCGCGCGAGGCGAGGACGGCGGTGAGCTCGTCGACGTACGCCGAGGTCGCGAGCACCAGCGCCTCGTCGACCACCCGGTGCCGATGCTCGACGTCGGAGCTCATCATCTCCCGCAGGGCGACCAGATCCTCGACCAGCCCGGCGATGGCGTGCCCCTGCTGAGCCCGCAGAACACCGAGCGCTTCCGCGCCTTCGCGGATCTCAGACAGCTGGGCCGGGTCGCCCATCGCTGCGTCCACCGCGTCAACCAGCACGTGGGCAAAGGCTGGCACGTCATCGCCAAACCGCGCCAGCCACCGATTCGTGTGCTGGAGGACCGGTGTTCCCATGGACGCCTTGTCGACCAGACTTCGGCGGAGATAAGCCTCTGAGGGGTGACAATTCCGCGGCCGCACCCGACTTGCGTCGGTTTGGCACATTTTGGTCACCGAGAACCGCCAAGAAGTGCGGACTCAGCCCGCGAATCTAAGAAGACGCCGCGGCGACGACCTTCGATGCGAGGTGCGCGGGCATCGGGTCGTAGCGCACGAAACGGCGCGTGAAGGAGCCGCTGCCGTGCGAGAGCGAACGCAGGTCCACCGCGTATCGGACCACCTCGGTCTCGGGCACCTCAGCGCGTACGACAGTGCGACCGATGCCGACCGGTTCGGTGCCGCTGACTCGGCCGCGTCGAGAGGACAGGTCGCTCATGACTGTGCCGACGTACTCGTCGGGAACGAGCACGCCGAGCTCAAGGACTGGTTCCAACAGTTGGACGTCGCCGGACTTGGCCGCCTCCCGGAGGGCGAGACCGCCGGCGATCTGAAAGGCCATGTCGGACGAGTCGACGCTGTGCGCTTTGCCATCGACGAGCGTCACCCTGACGTCGACCAGGGGGTAGCCGGCCACGACGCCGCGGTCCATCTGGGCCCGCGCGCCCTTCTCCACCGACGGGATGAACTGGTTCGGCACCGACCCGCCGAAGACCTTGTCGACGAACTCGAACCCTCCTCCGCTGGCTAGTGGCTCTACCTCGACGGAGCAGACGGCGAACTGACCGTGGCCGCCGGACTGCTTGACGTGCCGACCGAGGCCGCTCGCCTTGGTGCCGAAGGTCTCGCGCAGCGGAACCCGGATGTCGACAGTGGTCACGCTGACGCCGTACTTCGACTTCAGCCGGTCCAGCAAGACGTCGGCGTGCGCCTCGCCCATCGTCCACAGCACCAACTGGTGGGTCTCGACGTTGCGCTCCAGGCGCACCGTCGGGTCCTCGGCGACGATCCGGTTGAGGCCGGTGCCGAGCTTGTCCTCGTCGACCTTGCTGGTCGCCTCGATCGCGACAGGCAGCAGCGGCTCCGGCATCTCCCACGGCTCGATGAGCAGCGGACTGTCCTTCGCCGAGAGGGTGTCGCCGGTCTCAGCTCGGGACAGCTTGGCGATAGCGCAGATGTCACCCGCGACGCATTCAGTGACCGGTCGGTAGACCTTGCCGAGTGGCGAAGTGAGGGCGCCGACCTTCTCGTCCACGTCGTGGTCTTCATGGCCTCGGTCCGCCAGCCCATGGCCACTGACGTGCACGACCATGTCGGGCCGTAGCGTGCCGCTGAAGACTCGGACCAGGCTGATTCGCCCTACGTACGGGTCCGTCGTCGTCTTGATGACCTCCGCGGCCAGCGGACCGTCCGGGTCGCATGCCAGCGCCTCTCGGGGCTCGCCATCCGGCGTGGTGACAGCCGGAAGCGGGTGCTCGAGAGGGGACGGGAAAGCCGACGTCAGCACTTCGAGCAGCTCCGCCATGCCCAGCCCGGTGGTGGCTGCCGTGGCGAGGACCGGGAAGAAGGAGCCTCGGGCGACGGCGGTCTCGAGGTCGTCGATGAGGACCTTGGTGTCGATGTCCTCGCCGGCGAGATAACGGTCCATGAGGGTCTCGTCTTCGCTCTCGGCGATGATCCCCTCGATCAGCGCGTTGCGGGACTCCTCGATCAACGGGAGGTGCTCGGCGTCCGGCGCGCGCTCGACTCGTTCGCCAGACGAGTAGTCGACGACCTGCCTCGACAGCAGGCCGATGACGCCGCCGACGCGCTCGTCGTCGGTGTGCATCGGCAAGTAGAGCGGCAGCACGCTCTCCCCGAAGACGCGCTGGCAGAGCGCCATCGTCTCCTCGAAGTCAGCCCGGTCGCGGTCGAGTTTGGAGATGACGATGGCGCGCGGCATCGAGACGTTGGCGCACTCGTCCCAGAGCATCCGGGTCGCTCCGTCGATGCTGTCGGTCGCGGACACGACGAAAAGCGCGGCGTCCGCACCGCGCAACCCGGCCCGCAGATCGCCGACGAAGTCGGCGTACCCGGGCGCGTCGAGCAGGTTGACCTTGATCCCGTTGTGCTCGATGGGGGCGAGCGCGAGGGACACGGATCGTTGCTGCCGCACCTCGGCGTCGTCGAAGTCGGTGGTCGTCGTGCCGTCCTCGACCCGGCCGGCGCGGGTGAGCGCTCCGGTCGCGACGAGCAGGGCCTCGACCAGGGTCGTTTTGCCCGCACCGGAGTGACCGACGAGGACGACGTTGCGCACATTGCCGGGTGAGATGGCCACTGGATCCCTTTCGCGGGCAACGACATGGTGGGCTTGACGTACGGCGACTCTGCACCCGCATATGCCTCGGGACAAGGGGAAGTCGGGCATCCGTCGTCGGTAGGGTGTGCGACATGCTCAACAAGGCGCGCGCGCCGATCGGTCGGTTCGTGGCGCCTTTGGTGCAGGGCCTGGCCCGTACGCCGCTGACTGCCAACGGATTGACCATCATCGGGACGCTCGGCGCACTCGGCGGTGCGCTGATGCTCGCCGACGGGCACCTGCTCCCCGGCACGTTGGTGGTGTGGTTCTTCGCGATGTTCGACCTCCTCGACGGGCGCCTCGCGAAGGCTCGGGGCGGGTCGACGGTGTGGGGGGCGTTACTCGACTCGACGCTGGATCGCATCACAGATGGCGCGGTGTTCTCCGCGGTGGTGTGGCACTTCACCCGCGACGGTTCCGACCAGCCCTGGATCGCCGGCCTTGGGCTGTACTGCTTAGTCTCTGGCGCCGTCATCTCGTACGTGAAGGCGCGCGCGGAGGGCCTCGGCATCCGATGTGACGTCGGGATCGCGGAACGGGCAGAGCGGCTCATCCTGGTGCTCGTCGGCACCGGCTTCGACGGTATCGGGGTGCCGTATGTGCTGGCCGGCATGCTGTGGCTGCTCGCTGTCGCTTCGACCGTCACCGTCGTGCAGCGCATGGTCCACGTCCACGGCCAGGCGTCCCACCTCGCGCCGACGGGCTGAGCCGTGGGTGTGCCGCCGCGTCTGCAGTACCTCGGCTACGCCGCTGGCTGGCGCGCGGTGCGGACGATGCCTGCGCCCTGGGCGCAGAGTGCGTTCGACCGCGGCGCTGCGTGGGCCGCACGCCGGCAAGGCTCCGGTGCGCGGCGGCTGCGAGCCAACCTGTCGCGCGTGCTAGGACCCCACGTCACCGAAGCCGAGCTGGACCAGGTCACGGCCGCCGGGCTGGCGTCGTACGCCCGCTACTGGCGCGAAGTTTTCCGCCTGTCCGTCACGCCGTACGACGAGATCGTCGCGCGCACCACGATGGCCAACGAGTCGCTGATGCGGGAGTGCTACGCCGCCGGCCATGGTGTGGTTCTCGTCCTGCCGCACCAGGGCAACTGGGACTACGCCGGCGTCTGGGCGACCCTCACCGGCATGCCGTTCACTACGGTCGCCGAGCGCGTGGAGCCCGCGGCGCTCTTCGACCGCTTCGTCGCGATGCGCGAGGCGATCGGGATGGAGGTGGTGCCACTCACAGGGGGAGCGGCCAGCCCATTCGAGCTGCTGGAGGCGCGGCTGCGAGCCGGCGGCATGCTCTGCCTTCTCGGTGACCGCGATCTGACCGCACGCGGGGTCGAGGTGAACTTCTTCGGCGCCGCGACTCGCTTTCCAGCCGGGCCGGCCGCGCTCGCTCTGCGCACCGGCGCACCACTGCTGCCGGTGACGCTGTCTTTCCGCCCGGATGGGTGGGACCTGCGCACGCACGACCAGGTGCACGTGCCGGCCGGAGCGCGGGACGACACGAGCGCCATCGCGGCGATGACCCAACAGGTCGCCCGCGCTTTCGAGGTCGGCATCTCCGAGCATCCACAGGATTGGCACATGTTGCAACGGCTCTGGCTCGACGACCTCGCCTCTGACGACCCGCGTCGCCATCGCGTCGACCCCGACTCTGCAGGCGCGGCGTGAGGGTCGGCCTGGTCTGTCCCTACACGTGGGATGTCCCCGGTGGCGTGCAGGCGCACGTCCGCGAGTTGGCTCTCACCCTGCAAGGCCTTGGCCATGAGGTCTCGGTCCTGGCGCCTGCGGCAGATGCTGATGCGGAGCTTCCGCCGTACGTCGTCAACGCTGGCCGCACCGTGCCGATCCGCTACAACGGCTCGGTCGCCAGGTTGGCCTTTGGCCCGCGTAGCGCGAAGAGAGCACGACGGTGGCTCGCCGACGGTGACTTCGACGTGCTGCACCTGCACGAGCCACTCGCGCCGAGTGTCAGCCTGCTGGCGTTGTGGGCCGCGCGCGGGCCGGTGGTCGCGACCTTCCACGCGAGCGTCGTACGGTCGCGGGCGCTGGAGACATTGGAACCGGCGTTGCGTCCGGCGCTCGAGAAGATTCACGCCCGCATCGCCGTCAGTCCGGCCGCGCGCACGTACGTCGTCACCCACCTCGGCGGCTCCTGTCTGCTGGTGCCCAACGGCGTCGACGTCGCCCGGTTCGCCGCGGCCGAACCGCTCGTCGGCTGGCCGGGGCCGCATGGCGCCGTCGGCTTCCTCGGCCGCATCGACGAGCCGCGCAAGGGCCTGCCTGTCCTGCTGGAGGCGTTCGGCCCGCTCGCGGCGGCGCATCCTGGTCTGCGGCTGCTCGTCGCCGGCCCGGGCGACGTTGACGAGGTGCGGGAAGAACTCCCCGGGCCCTGGGCGCACCGGGTCGAGCTGCTGGGGTTGGTCACCGAGGAGGACAAGGCCCGGTTCTTCCGGTCGATCGACATCTACTGCGCACCCAACACCGGTGGGGAGAGCTTCGGCATTGTGCTGATCGAGGCGATGGCGGCCGGTGCCCCGGTCGTCGCGAGCGACCTCGATGCCTTTCGGGTGACCCTCGACGGAGCGGGTGAGCTGGTGCCGCCTGACGAGCCGGCGGCGCTGGCCGGCGCACTCGACGCGCTGATGTCTGACGCGGCTCGACGAGCCCGGCTCTCGGCGGCCGGCCGCGACGTCGTACGCCGCTACGACTGGCCGGCGGTCACCCGGCAGGTCGTCGAGGTCTACGAGACGGTGGCTGGGGAGAAGGTCTCGGCCGACCGGTCCGGCCGAAGCTAACGGCTCGAGACGCGTGTGCGGACCTTCGGGGCCTCGGCCTCGATGCGGTGCATCGTCTCTTCGTTCCACTCGCCGGCGCAGTACATCTTCATATCGGCGATGCGCCCATCCGCGACGATGCGGAACAGCAGCGCGGCGCGGGACATCTCGTCGTGCTCGGCGTGGTCGTCGCCACCCGGGCATCGACCTCGGGTCTCGATCTCCAGGAGCACGCCGTCTGGGGTCGGCGTGAGGATCTGCTCGGTGATGCTCCAGACGTGACTGGCGGTCCAGCCTCGCAGCTCCTCGGCGAGGGCGGCCGGCCCTTGGAGCTGGAACCGCCAGTTCGGCACGGACCCGTCGAAGACCGTGTCCGCGAGAAAACAGGACTCGATGTCGCTCCAGTCTCCGGTCTCCATGCCCCTGATCAGGCGGGCGACGCCGTACGGCACATCGGACATCTGTTCCTCCTCTAGATTCGAACGCGGCGGATCCGGTCGCACCACCACTGCGCCCCGAAGGCATCGAGATCTGCGTGTACGGCGCTCACCGCGGTCGTGGCGCCGGTCGGCGCTTCGGCGAAGAACCGCTCCTAGCCCGCTTGCGCCACGGGCGAACCGTCCGGCCAGCTGACGCAACGTATCGGGCGCCATGATGCGGTTGCCCGTCGTGATCTCCGCATGCTGCCCGCGTGGCCGTCGTGGCCGTGGATCGGCGTCCGTTTGACCACGCGGTCCAGCAGCGGGGCGGTCACTGCTCGGCTGCCTGCTTAAGCCGAGCCAGGGTCTGCTGCATCCCCTCGGTGAGGTCGGCCTCCCGGTCTCGTACGCCGGTCGTCACCCGCGTGAGCAGCCGGGAGAAGAAGCCGAGCGGCTTGGTCAGCTCACACGACTCGACGACGTCGGTTCCCGCGCCGTTGGCCCGGAGCTCGTAGGTCCAACGGGCGCTCGGCTTGCGGGTGGTGCCGACGACGAAGGCGAAGACCTGCCCCGGCTCGGCGGCGGTGACTTCACAGGTCGTCGACCATTTTGCTCTGCCCCGCTTGTTGTGGCCCCGGAATGTCGCGCCGACCTGTGGCCCGGTTGCGCCGTTGAGCCACTCACCGCCTTGGTTCTCGGGCGACCAGCGGCCCATCTGGGTGATGTCACTGACCAGGTCGTAGACCTGTCGTGGCTCCGCGGCGATCGTCGTAGCGGCAGTGAGTGGCATGACTTTTCCTAACCGACGAGGCGGTAGAAGCGGAAGAGCATGTGCTCGACCGGCACAATCTCGATGTCGGCGAATCCCGCCTGCTGCGCGTAGTCGCGGACGGTCGCTGCGCGCATCACCGTTCCGGTCTCGGCAGAGGGTTGCTCGGCCATCCCGTTGGGCAGGCAGAGCAGCACGCTGGCACCATAGAACAACCGCGTGACGTCGTCACCGTTGGCAACGAACTCGTCCGGTGTCAGCTCATCGACAACGAGCACGACGCCATCTGGAGCGCGCAACCGGCGCATCGTGCGCAGCGCGTCCACGGGATTCGACATGTCGTGCAGGCACTCGATCGCGGCGACCAGGTGGTACTGCCCGGCCAACGCTTCGTCGGAGGCGTCCTTGACCTCGAAGGCGACCCGGTCGGCAACACCTTCATCGGCGGCGTTCTTGCGCGCCGTGGCGATGCTGGCGTCGTCGAGGTCGAAGCCGTGGACCGTCACGCTGGGAAAGGCTTTCGCCAGCTCGATCGCGGCCCAGCCCTCACCACATCCGATCTCGGCCACCTTGGTCCCAGGCTCGGCTAGCCGGTCCACTAGTCCAGGCACGCCGGGGAGCCAGGTCTGGGCGAGTTCGTTGACGAACATCGGGCGATTGAACGCGCCCTGCACGTCGTGTGCGCAGTAAGCCGCCCAGGGCACACCCGCGCCGCTGCGAAACGCTGCCTCGAGGGCATCGAGCTGGCCGGCGACAGGAGCGATGAAGCTCCCCAGTGGCGATACGTACGCGGGGTGGGTCGGCTCGAGCAGCGCGTCGCGGTGGGCTGCCGGGATGCGGTAACGCCGGGTGTCGTCGTCGCCGTCGAGGGCCACTTCGAGGATGCCGGCACACGCCTGCTGCTCCAGCCATTCCCGCGCGTAGCGCGGGTAAATGCCGGTGTCCTTGGCCAAGTCGGCAGGGTTGGCATCGCCGAGTGTGTCGAGCGACGAGAACAGGCTGAGTCGCTGGCCGAGGTCGATGGTGAGCAGCTCGAGGGCGCCGATCGTGGCGCCGAAGATGCGGCCGACGAACTCCTCCTGGGCGCTGGCCTGCTCCTCTGTGAGCGTCGTAGTCATCTACGTCTCCTTCCTAGGTATGCGGTCATTGAGGAGGCGCTAGAAATGGTCTGGCATCGCTAGGTGTCCCAGCGGACTGGGCGTTCCGGGTCGTAGGAGCAGAAGGCCCCGGTCCGCACCGACGCCGAAAGGTGGCGGGCGAGGGGCGCGTGCAGCGGCTCCAGCCGTTGGATGACATCGCGGATCCGGGCGGTGACTGCCTTGCGCGCCCGCTCCGCGGGGTCGCCGGGCATCGGTCGCGCCCGACCGCCCAGCCCGAGCGCGCTGGAGAGCTCAGCGAGCAGGAAGTCACGCTCGGTGCGCAGCTCCCCGGCGCGCCCGCTGTCGGAGTTCTGCTCGGCGTCCGTGAGGTCGTCCGCCAACTCGCGCAGGCGACTCCGGTACGCCGCCACCGCCTTGCGGTCG
Organism: Mycobacteriales bacterium; assembly: GCA_046590575.1. GTDB lineage: Bacteria > Actinomycetota > Actinomycetes > BP-191 > BP-191 > DATLNF01. The sequence goes on from JBKJUS010000126.1 coordinate 14,114, forward strand.
AGCAGGGGCGCGCCGGCCCCCGCACCAGGCAGTGAGCCCGGCAGGTGACCCTCGGTGGCTGCGACGAGCTCGAGTGCGTGCACGCCGAGGCCCGGCTGGCGCAGCAGCGTGGCCAGGTCATGCAGGCCCTTGCAATCCCGCAGCGCCACCATGTGCCCGTCGAAGCCGACTGCCCACGACTCGCCGTCGCGGCGTAGGGAACCGCTTTGGCTGCTTCTCCCGGAGGTCGCGGCCAGGATCGTCCGGGCATCGCCTGCGTCCTGCCGGATCCTGTCGGCAAGCGCGGTCGCCCCGCATGCCACGGCTGCGCGCAGCGCCATGACGTAGTGGTCCTGGGCGTCGGCGCGCCGGCCGAGGAAGGTAGCCAGCCGAGCCAGAGTGTGGTGCACCGGGCCGTGGAGCCCAGCGCCGATGCCGTCGACGAAGAACAGGTGAGCGTACGGCGTGAGCGTGTCGTAGGCGGTTGCGGCGAGCGACTCGTCGCCGACGAGCGGCGCCGCTATGCCGACCATGAACCACCAGGCCAGCCATTCGGCGTCCCGATTTATCTCCGGCAGCGCCGCGAGCGCGGACCGCGCCTCGTCGAGCCGGCCCTGCTCGACCCGCAGCAGAGCCAGCATGGGTCCGGCGTAGCCCATCGTCGCGAACTCGGGGGCGGTCGCGAACAGCTCGTCGTACGCGGCCTGCATTGCCTGGAGTGCGGGTGTGTGATCGAGAGCTTGCAGAGCCTGGGCCCAACGCTGGGTGGCGACGAGCATCCGCGCATTGGCGCTGTGCGCCAGCGCGCCCAATCGGGCCGCTTCTTCAGTGAGCCCGGCAGCCTCGGCGGGTTGGCCTTCGGCCAGCGCCAGCGCGCCCCTCCACAGCGGCACGTACCAGAGGTACGTCGGCTGGCGCAGGGTGACGGCGAGGCGCTCGTACTCGTTGACTTCGCGGTGAGCGCCATGGTGGTCGCCCATCTCCAGCCGGGCCTTCATCAGCAGCCGGCGGCCGAGCAGCTCCTGCTCCCGCAGTCGGTTGGCGCGTGCCAGCTCGACGATCTCGCCAGCTGCGGCCAGCCGCTCGGCGACGTGGTCCGGATCGGCGATCGCATCGCAGTACGCCGCGAGTGCCTGCGCCAGCATGCCCGGATCAGCAGCTGCCCGAGCCCCTGCGATTGCTTCGCGAGCGAGTGACTCACGGCGCTCCGGGGTGTCGAGGTACGACAACGCGACCGACAGGCGGGCGAGCACCCAGGGCCGCATCGGGTGGTCAGACCCGCTCGACGCCAACGCTTCTTCGAGCAGGTCGACCTGGTGCTGGTCCCAAAGCCGAACCTCGAACCCGCCCAGGCCGGAGGCGAAGCCGAGCGCCGCCTGCACCAGGTCGTCCGGCCGATTCTCGTGGCGGGCGAGGTCCGCGACCTGGTCGTACGCGCGCCGGGCCTCGGATAGGTCACCGACCCGCAGCAGCGCATCGCCTTGCAGCAGCATCAGGCGCAGTGTGCGATCGACGTCCGTCGGCTGTGACGCGGCCAGCTCGAGCGCCTCTGCGCAATGACCGGCGGCCTCCTCGTAGCCGTATTTCGACAGGGCCCGCCGGGCGGCCGCCTCGCAGTGGAATACTGCGCGCTCCGCGGCGCCGAGCGGTGCAGCGATGCTGAAGTGGTGCGCTAGTACGGCAGGTTCGGTCCCGCGTTGCTCGAGCACCTCACCCGCGCGAAGGTGCAGCTCCTGGCGGCGACGCGATGGCAACGACTCGCACAACGTGTCCCGAACGAGCGCGTGACTGAACACGTAGCGGCCCGGAGTCTGCTCAATAATCAGCCGGGCCAGGGCTGCTGGCTCAAGGTGGTCGAGGGTCTGCGCCGCGGGGAGCCCGGCCACCTGGGCGACGGTTTCCACGGTGAACTCCGCGCCGAGCGTGACGGCGCACTCGAGGACACCCATGGTCGCGGGAGGCAGCCGGGCGAAGCGGCGCTGGAGAACGGCGCGCACCGTCGGTGGGACCCCGCCGGCAGCCGTGCTCTGCGCATCGAGGAGGCGCACCACCTCGCGGACGAAGAGCGGGTTGCCCGCGGTCTTCGTGTGCAGCGCGGTCGCGCTCACCGTGATCGGCTCATCGCCCACCAGCCCAGCCACCAGCTCGGCGACCTCGTCCGCGTTGAGACCGGCGAGGGAGATGTACGTCGCGCGGGCGCCTAGGTCGGTGATCAGGTCGTGCAGCCCGGCGGTGTCGGGCCACTCATCGTCACGACAGGTCGTGACCAGTAGCAGACGTGCGCTCGTCGTCCGTACGACGAGGTGGTGCAGCAATCGCAAGGAGACCGGGTCGGCCCAATGCACGTCGTCCAACACGACGACCAGCGCGGTCTCCCGAGCTGCCTCCTCCAACAGCTCGCGTACGGCCTCGAAGC
>JBKJUS010000006.1:0-3332 GCA_046590575.1 Mycobacteriales bacterium
CCGACGGCTCGTACTGTGCTGATTCGGGCGGCACGACCGGCCCCGGGTCGCCCCGGCCGCCACTGGCTGCCGCACTGAACGTGCTCGGCGTCGACGTCAGCGCGATCTATCTCGCGGCCGGGGGCAGCCTGCTGACCACCGTCTGCAACGCCGTGCAGGGCAGTCTCCTGACCACGGTCACGTCGGTCCTCAGCACCGCCATCCCGCTCACCGCCTGTCCGGTCGGCGCTGGTGGCGGCAGTGTGCCGCTCGACGGCCAGCCCGATGACCTGCGCCGCGTGCGGACGGACATCACCTGGACCCGCGGCGGGGCCGGCAGCGTCAGCCAGACCACCCTGCTCACCAACCCGCGCCAGACGTGATGCCAATGCTCTCTCATATTCGCAGCGGTGAGGACGGGTTCACGCTCGTCGAGCTGCTCGTCGCCATGGCCCTCTCGACGATCGTGCTGCTCGCGACGCTGCAGAGCCTCGACGTCTTCTCGTCCAATGCCGCACAGCAGACCCGCGACACGGACGCCAACGAGCAGGTGCGCTCCTCGATGGACCGCACCGTCGCCGACCTGCGCGGGGCGTCGGTCGTCCTGCAGGCGACGGCGAACGACCTCGTCTACTCCGTTTCGCAGTGCTCGACGACGACGAACATCAGGCGCCTGTGCGTGTTCTCCGGAGATCTCTACGGCAGCGCAACGACGGTCCCGTCATCGCCGCCTCCGACGGCGCCCGCCACAGCCTGCGGCACCGCGATGACGCGACTCGCCTCGCTGCGGGCAGGTTCCAGCACCGCGTTCACCTACGACGGAGCATCGTCGGTCTCGACCGCACTCGCAAAGAACGTGAAGAACATCGGGCTCAAGCTCAGCCTGGACACGAGCGGCGGCGGACATATCGGCGCCAGCACGCTCGAGGCCAGCGCCGCCCGGCGCGCCGCCGTGCCGCTGCCGATCACCGATGCCGATGTCAACACGGGCTGCGACCCCGTCACTCTCAAGCCGCTGCTGTCCCTCGACGCGGGTATTCCCAACGTCGCCGGGCTGACCGTCACGTACACCGCCACCGGCGGCGTGACGACGGCGCCCGTGATCGGCACCACCGTCGTTCCGATCACCCTGCCTGCCGGCGTCACCACGGTCGTCGCCACGATCACCGACGCCCTCGGATTGACCACCACCGTCCAGAAGGATGTGACATGCGCCTGACTCGCCGCGTGAGAAATGACGAGCGCGGCTCGGCGCTGATCACGGCGCTGGCCGTGACCACGATCCTCCTGGCGCTCGGGCTTGCGCTCTTGGCGATCGTCGACACGCAGACAACTGCCTCGGCGACCGAGCGGACGCGCGACCGCGGCTTCAATCTCGCCGAGAGCGAGCTCAACACCGAGGCGTTCGTCATCGGGCGCAACTGGCCGGGGAGCGCTCCCCTGCCGGCCCCCGCAGATCCGAAGTGCTCGGCCATCGGGAACGGATTCCAAGACACCCTCGGGTCGACCGTGAACATGGGAGCCGCGACCGCGCGGCTGCGCAAGACCATCAACGCCAGCTACACCGACGCCGCTTACTCCGGCGCCACCTGGCAGGTCAACCTCTGTGATGACACGCTCGGCGCGGCCGTCTGGAACGCCAGCGTGCTGAACAACGTCACCTATGACGCCAACGCCAACAAGCAGATGTGGGTCGTCGCCCAGTCCGCCCTCAGCGGCAAGAAGCGAAGCCTCGTGGGCCTCGTCCAGGTGCGCGAGAACCAGGTGATCCCGTCGAAGTACGGCCTCGTCGCGGGCGGCTTGACCGACGACCTCGGCGGCACGCTCGACACCCTCAACACCAACGCGCTCAACGGTGTCCTCGGCGGGCTGCTGGGAACCACACCGGCGGTCGCGGCCGACCCCGCGGCGCCCGCGCCGGCTTCCGGTGTCACCGCAGTGCGCTGCGGCGCTACCGACGTCTCGGTCCTCCCGCTCTCCACCTGCCTCGCCGGGACCATCGGCGGACTCTCGACCCTTCCCGTCGTCACCAACGTGCTGACCGGTGGCAATCTCGTGAAGTACCCGACGGTCACCACAGCGACGCCGTCGAACACCGATCAGCTGAAGACCCAGGCGATCGCCTCCGGCTCCTACTTCCCGTCCGTGGCGGGGGCGACGACGCCGGCCGCGGCGCCGGCCTGCGCGATCACGACCCCTTCGCCTTCGACAAACGTCGTCTACATCGGGCAGGTGGGGACCACCGGCACGCCAGGCACGGTGAACGGGCCAGGCGACCAGTGGTGCTACATCAATGTCTCGACCGCCGTGCAGTACAAGGCGCTCGTCGTCGCTAGCGGTCGCGTGATCATCCGCGGCAACGGAACCCTGACGAACATCTCCAGCCCCGCGAACGCCAGCACCGAACTCAACAAGAACGTGTTCAACGGCGTCGTCTACGCGCTCAATCAGCAGCGACTCCCGGTCGCAGACGGCGGCCAGGAGCTGGGCGACAGCGCGTCTCCGGGACGTGAGGTCGTGCGGATCGAGAACGGCGCCCACGTCAAGGGCGGGGTGTACGCCGACGGCACGGGCGCGAAGGTCGGCATCTACCCGCCGTTGTCGATCAGCCAGACCGCGCTCTGTAACACGCTGCCGGTGCTCGAGCGGCCCGGGTGCCTGCTCGTGGGAACCGTCGGCGGTCTGGTCGGGCTGCTCGGTCTCGGCCCGCTCGTCGACGGGATTCTCGCCCAGCTCAATCCGCAGCAGGCGAGCTACGGATCGGCGATCGTCTCGGACGTCAGCAAGATCCAGAGCCTCAAGGCCTACGGAGCCTCCGGGGTGACCCCCGGAACGTTCCGCGACCTGGCCGCGAGCTGATCCCGCGCACGACTCGACAGGAGCACGAGGGCCGGCTCTCGCGGGCTTTAGTGATCCACGCCGCCTCCGATCACGATCAGGCTGGTATGAGAAACGCGATCCTCGCCGGGTTGCTGGCCACCGGGCTCCTGCTGGCCGGCTGCGGCGACAGCAACGACGACGGCACGAAGGCCCCGCCGGCCGGTGCGGGCAAGACGACGACCGCGATCAAGATCGTGAACTTCGTCTACGACCCGACCCCGGCGACGGTCAAGGCGGGTGCGAAGATCACGATCAGCAACGCCGACGCCGCCCCCCACACGATCACCGACGGCGGTTCGGGCAAGGCGTTTGACTCCGGCACGGTCACGGGCAAGGCGAGCGGCTCCTTCACCGTCAGCAAACCCGGGACCTACAAGTACATCTGCGAGTTCCACCCGTTCATGAAGGGCGAGCTGACCGTCACGCAGTAGGCCGGCGGCTACGCCGCCTCGCGCAGCGCCTCGAGCTCGCGC
>JBKJUS010000043.1:0-2815 GCA_046590575.1 Mycobacteriales bacterium
GACCTACGGCCGCCCGCTCCGCGAGCCGGTCGCGCGGATCCACTGGGCCGGCACGGAGACGGCGACGTACTGGAACGGCTACATGGACGGTGCGGTCCGGGCCGGCGAGCGGGCGGCGCGCGAGGTGCTCAAGCTGCTGTGACGGCCAAGAACGCGAGCGGCCCGCCGGGGTGGCGGGCCGTTGCGGATCGTCGAGCTATCCGGCGGCCGGCCTAGAAGGCGGCCTCGCAGCCGGTCACGAACTGCTCGAACACCGGCTTGCCCTTGTCGGTCTGAGCCTTGTCCGAACCCGTGCCGCAGGCGACCGCGTCGCGGTAGCCGTCGCGGGCGTAGATCGTGTCGCTGTCCTCGCCGCCGTCGAGGCGGTCGGCGCCGGGGCCGCCGTCGAGGCGGTCGTTGCCGCGGCCTGCGCCCATGATGTCGTCGCCGTAGCCGCCGGTCAGGTTGTCGCTGAACTGCCAGCCGTAGACCTGGTCGTGGCCGTCGCCGCCGAGCAGGTTCGGCGTGTTCGCGTTCGGGGTGACGCTGCCGACCGTGCCCTTGACGTCGACATAGTCGTTGCCCGTGCCGCCCGACAGCGTCACGCCGAGCGGGGCGTCGACCGAGGCGACGATCTTGTCGTCACGGTCGCCGGCGACGACGTAGACGCTGGAGACGAGCGAGCGCGGGCACTGCACCTGCGCGGCGTTGTAGTTCACGCAGCCCGCGGGCTCGCCCAACATCGGGTCGGTGTTGTTGCGCTCCCAGATGAGCACGTAGCCCGGCTGGCTGTAGACCTCGATGTTGTTCGCCTCGCCTGCAGCGGCGACGAGCGTCAGGGTGTGCCCGTTGGTGCCGGTGCGTGACGCGGTCGAGGCGGACGCGGTGCCCGGCACGATCGCGGCGGCGGCGGCGAGGGTGGCGAGACCGACGACGGACTTCTTGATGCTGGTGCTGAACATGGTGTGTTCCTCCGGATGTCGAGAGCGCCGGGACGGCGCTCGCTGGTGTCCGGTCATGTTCAGCGCGGAGGGCCGCAGCCAATAGTGGCCCTTGGGTCACGTCCTACCGACCCTCGCTCAATCTCCGCACGCGCGAGCCTTCTCCACCACCCCCTGGTGCCCGGAAGCATCCTTGACGTAGGCCACGACCGCAACGCGGCCGGGTTCGGCGAGCACCTTGTCGAGGCCGGGGTCGTCACCGCCCTTGGGCAGTGTGTAGAAAATGCGCCAGTTCGCGCCCTTGGCGGAGATCCGGTGGCTCGACGCGGCGAGGTGCCGGGCGTCGCCGGCCTTGGCAAAGCGCAGCTCGTCCGCGCGCGTGGCGATCCTCGCTCCGGCCGCTTGCCAGCAGCGCTTGTACTCGGCCGCCGTCAACGGTTCCTCGATGTCGCCGTCGAGCAGCCAGCGGCCATCGGTGCGGACGAGCGACTCGGGCGACTCGCCGCGGACGGCGATCGTCGCGTGTGAGTCTGAAATCGTCACTCGCGCCCGCTTGATCTCGGCGGACGACGGCAGTCCGTCCGCCAGCGCGTTCGGCCCGTCGTCCTCTGCGAGCGTGATGACCTTCCGCAGTGCCGCCGCGCAGGACGGGACGGACTCAGATCCGGTGCTGTCGTCGCCGAACGACGCGAAGGCGCTGGCCAGCAGGATCTGGGCCTCGGCGACATAGCTCATGAGCTGGCACGCGCGCTTGTAGTCCCTGCGGGAGAAGGCCTCGGTGGCCGCGCGCGCCGTCGCGCGGATCTGCTGCTCGTCCGTGCCCTCGGCCAGTCGCGCGTCGCCGCGCTCCGGCTCGTCCAGGCTCGGGTTGATGATGTTGTCGATTCGCCACTCGCCGTCGATCTTGCGCAGCCCCATGGGTTCATCGTCGCCCTTCCCGGTCAGCGTCGCGAGGTCGCCGCGGATCGCCACCTTGGCCGACGCGATGTCGCGCTCCGACAGTTCGGGCTCCTCCTCGTCGCCCTCGGACTGCTCGACGAGCTCGGCACACTTGGTGAGGCCGGCGAACGTGCCCAGCAGGGCGACGAACTGTGCCTCTCCGCGCGGCCCCAGGAGCTCGCAGGCGCGCTCCGCATCCTTGTCTTTCATGGCCTGGACGAAGTCGCGGGCTGCGCTGCGAATCTGCTCCTCGTCGGATTCACCGCATGCGCCGAGCCCGAGTGCCGCGACGGTCAGCATGACGACGAGTGGCAGGCTTCTACGGGCGATGGTCATCGGAGTTCTCCTCGGGCACGGTTGGGCATAACGGTTGTGCTGTGACCACGTGCGAGCATCGCTCAACGGACGGGCCTTGTCACGGCGCCGCGAACAATTTCTTGGGGAAGGTCCGTCCGTAGGCCGGCGGTCGTCCGTGGTGGGGGCATATCAACCCCTCACCAAGGAGTTCGCCGACATGACCATCACCACCAAGAGCAGCGCCGTCGCAGCCATCGTCGCATCGCTGGCCCTCGCCGGCACCGCGTCCGCGGCACAGGCTCCGACGCTGGGCCCGCCGACGATCATCAAGGCCGGGCAGACGACGCCGGTCAGCGTGCCCGGCAATCATCTGATGCGCGGCGCCACGATTCGCCAGGGCACCGAGCTGCGCCGTTGGCTGGTCACGATGCACGGTCCCAGCGATGCGCGCGTCACCCTGAGCTGCGGTGTCGGCGCCAAGCACGTCGGCCTCGCTCAGCAGGAGGGCGCCAAGGTCGTCGCCGGCGTGCCCAAGGGCAGCACGTACTTTCACCGCACGAGCAAGGTGCAGTTTCACGTCGTCCCCGGCGGTGACGCCAACGGCGCCAAGGCCAGCGTCTATGCACTGTGCAAGACCGCCGCGAAGTGAGAGGCTCGAC
>JBKJUS010000220.1:0-19079 GCA_046590575.1 Mycobacteriales bacterium
CGCCCATAGTCCGTAGGGCGTGAGTCTCCCAACACCGAGAATGTTGGAGCTTGCGTCGACGCTGTCAGCGTGGCGGGCTGTGCGCCTGGCCGCGCCATGCTGACAGCGTCGCCGCCACTGTGCGCAGGCCGAGCGGCTCCTCGAACCCGCTGAGCACCCATCGCTCGTCGCTCCACACCGCATCGCTGTCGCCTCTGGCGCAGCGGCCGCACGGCTTGTCCCCCTCACCACTGCGCGGGGGCTCGGGCAGCACCGGCGGCTCGAAGGGCTTGACGCGCAACCCCTCGAGCTCAAAGGGAAAGATCTCCCACATCGACTGGTCCGGCATCGGCAGCCGACGCTCGGCGTCGGCGTACTCGAGGCAGCGGGCATAGAACTCGTCGGGCGACAGCGGCATCCGCCCATCCAACACCGGTCCGTCAGCGGTCGGTCATCTGTCGGACGATCGGGTCAGGACCCGCAGCCGCGAGAGGTGGCGCCGAGCGGCGGCATCAGGACTCGCAAGCTGTCGGTGAACGCGGCCCGCCAGTAGCGCCAATCGTGATAGCCGCCGGCGTACCTCGCGTCGGTGAACGCCATCCCGAGCTCCCCCAGCCGCGCCGCGAAGCGGTCGTTGAGATGACCGACGTAGGCCTCGGTGCCGTAGTTGGGCGCCTTCGCCGGATCGTCACCCTGAGGTCCGGCCGGCCCGCCACTGCCACTGGCGAGGTAGAGCGGTACGCCGCCGAGCCTCGCGGCCAGGTCGTAGGGGTTGTGCGCCCGCCACTCCTCCGGCGCGCCGCCCTGCGTACCCCAGATCCGGCGGCTCGGTGTGCCAAGGGAAAAAACAGGGTTCTGACCCTGGATGTCATAGGCCTCACCACTGATCGGAGCCCCGAACATCGTGTCGACGAAGCCCGAGTAGCTCGCCACCGCACGGAACAAGCCGCGGTGGCGGGCGGTGTAGCTCAACGCACCGAACCCACCCATGGACATCCCGGCCACCGCGCGCCGCCCGGCGCCTCGCGTGCGGAAGGTCGCGTCCACCGCGGCCGGCAGGACCGAGGTGTGAAACGTCTCGTACTGGAACGAGCCGTCCACCCAGTCGGAGTACCAGCCCGCCACGGTGCCGCTGCCACCATCGGGCATCACGAAGATGGCATTGCACGACGAGGTCAACCGAGCCAGGTCGCCGCGCGCGGGGTTGGTCCACGCGGTCTCGTCGTCGCCGACGCCGTGCAGAACCAGGACAACCGGATAGGTCCGACCGCTTCGGGCGTATTCGGCGGGCAGGAGGACACGCACGTTGGCCGAACGCACCGTGACACCAGCGGGCAGCGCTACGGCGCAGCTGAGCTCGCGGCCGTCGGCCGAGACTTTCTTGCAGGTCATCGGCGACGTACGGGTCGCCTGCATCGGACTCGCGACTGCTGCGCCAATCGGGACGACCATCGCCGTCAGAGCCAGCGCGCAGGCCCCTTGCCATCTCGCCTTACGGCTCACCGTCATCCCCTCACCGCGCTGACCGAGCGGACCCGGCCGTCCGTGCCGAGGCGCACCGCGACGGAAGCGTCTTGCGCGCAAAAGGTCAGCGTCCGACCAACGCGGGACTTCGGCTGACCCAGCGCGAGCAGCACGCGCTCGGCGGACATGCCGAGCTGGACCTGCCGCAGTCGCCTGTCGTCGAGATCGGCCACGTCAGAGCGGCAGGCGTTGCCCGGCACGCCGACCGCCCGCTCCCACATCTGGAGGTACGCCTCGACGGCCCGCTCGACGTCGGCGGTGAACGCCGCGCCGTCCTTGCCGGCCACCACACGCGCGTCTTCGATCCAGTCGGGGTAGAGCCCGTAGTGGTCGACCCCACCGGTGTTGACGTCGTAGACCCGCTCGCCGCTGCGCTGCTTGTCGACGACTGCCCCGCCGAACCCTCGGAAGGGGTAGTCGACGTCGTTCTTCTCGTCCGGGTTGCGCGGCGCGCCCTGGTGAGAGAAGCCGGTGATGTCCGACCCGAATCCCAAACCGAAGACGAAACGTGGATCGGCGTCCTTGCGCAGCTGCCGCCAGTCCTTGACGAACTCGGTCGACGCACCATCGCTCGGCGTCACCACGCCGCCGAGTCGCAGGACCTCGCGGTACGTCGGCTGGTCACCCCAGCTGTGGCTGGAGATGACACCGGAGTAGCGGGCCTTCGCCACGTGCTCGAGCGCTGCCTTGCGCCCGGTGGCGCTCATGTGATCCGGGTCGAAGATCATGCCGCGCTTCATCAGCCCGTCGATGGCCGTCCGACCGAGGTCATTCAACCCGATGGCATTGCAGTGCGGACCTGCCGGGTAGACCGGCGAGACACCGCTGCGCCCGGATACCTGCAGGACCGCGCCGAAGATCGCATCGCGACCCACCGGCGCACCCGTGAGATCAGCGGCGTTCTCCATGTGCTTGTCGTGGCGGTGGTCGTGCTCCCCGTGCTTCTCCGGCTCGGCGCAGGTGCCCATCTTCCAGGTGTGGCCGGTCTCGTACCGGTTGCCGGCGTTGCTCACCAGCACGCCGAACGGCCCGCTGTCGCCGGTGACGCCGCTGAGCGCGTTGTCGAACTTGTTGGTCAGCTCCATCTGCCGCACGCCGAGTGAGTAGACCTCGGACAACCCTTCGTCGATCTGGGCCACCGTGCAGCGGGGAGTCTCCAGGTACTCCCCGCAGTCCAGCGGCACCGAGATCTCGATGCCCATGACGACGGCGAGCTTGCCGGCGTTGACCACCCGGCGGGCTTGGAACGGGTCGGTCACGATCCGAAACCAGCCCTCTCCCGGGCCGCCGTACTGCGCGTCGATGTAACGCTCAAGCTCGCGCAGCCGCTGGACCTGCAGGCGCACCGAGTCCATCTCGTTGCAGCGGTTCTTCTTCAGCGGGTAGGCCTCGCAGAGCACGCCGTTCTCGACCAGCAGGTTGGTGAACATCCGTAGCCCGCCACGCCAGGCCCGCTCGAGCCAGGCGTAGTAACCCTGCTGGTGGGTCAGCGAAGAGTCGTCGGGCCAGTAGTTGAAGGTCGGCCAGCCGACGGTGTCGTGCCCGCCCGGCCGCTCCGAGAGGAACTGCTCGAGCACCGCGCCGTAGCCCCCGCCGGCATGGTCGGGACAGTCGACGAGCGCGTAGGTCACGCCGTACGGGTGCCACGGGCGACCGCAGATGACCTTGCCACCGAGGAACTCGAAACCCATGAGGTGCAGGTGGCCGTCGACGTAGCCTCGCGTCTCGGCGTACGGCGACGCACCGCGCAGGTGCGGTCCGGAGACGTTGGTCCCGATCTCCGGCCAGGTGGCGCAGCCCGTGGCCAGGCTGAAGCCGAACCGGGCCGCCTCGCTCGTGTCTGTGCCGACGACGACGACCAGCGCGCCTTGCTGCGACACGGTGAGGGTGCTCGCGATCGGCGGGTCGAGCGGGCCAGGGGTCGCCGGGTCGTGGTCATCGACCGCGAGGTGCAGCGTGAAAGTCCCCTTTCCGGCCGGTCGCACGACCCACTCGGCTGCAGCGCTCGGCGCGGTGGCAGCCCGCACGGACGTGCCGGCGCCGACCCGGGCCAGCGGCTCTGCGGCGTTCTCCACGGCGTCAACGGCCCCGAGCGCCGGGTCTCGCACCGGGTCGAGCGTCTCGTCGCCGGCGCCGGCGACGTAGCCCTGGACGACATCGGTGCCCGGTCGGGGCCCATCCGGGACGGCACCGCCGGGACCGGTGACGAAGTCGGACCTGCTCGCGAAGAGCAGGTACTTGCCTAGGTCGAGCGCCCTGAAGTGGAGCGGCTCCGCGGCCGTGACGGCACTGCTCGCGACGAACGACGACCCCTCGCGCGCGATGTACTTCTTCGTGGCGGCCGAGCGTGCGACGTAGCACCCACTGGCGAGGGCGTAGCGGTCCTCCGGCGTACGCCTGCGCGGGGCGACCGCCGCGGGTCGCAGCTCAGCGGGGGTCGACTGCCGGACCAGCGCGTCGAGCAGCGTGGTGGTCGACCGCACCGGCTCAGGAGCGCCACCACTGCCGCGAGAGCCGGCCACGGCCGTCGAGGCGAGCGGCAACATGGCGGCGAACAGCGCCAGGACGAGCAGACGACGATGCCTGGCTGACGATGGCCGCATGGGGTGAACTCCGTTGGGGCGGGGGCTCGGCCTCGGATGCGGCCTCGACCAGGTGACGCTCACCCACTGGGTTCGACGCGCCACCCGCGACTTCCTTCGTCCGGAGGAAGCCACGTTCTAGGTCAGCCTTCGTACGGCGGGGCGAGTGGTTCGTCGTGGCGTGCTGCGCGGGCGAGTTCCTCGCCGCGCGGCCACGGGTTGGGCAGACAGCCGCCGAGCTCGGTGCTCTGCTGCGACATGAGCAGCGCCAGCCGCCCCGCCGTTCTGGCAGGAGTACTTCCCGCGCGTGGCATACGGCAGGCACAGCCGGTCGACCTCGGCCGCCTCGGCGAGAACAACGGTGTACGGCGCCCGGTCGTCTCGCACCAGCCGGAAGCCGGCGCGCTGCCAGCCGCGGGGATCGGTCAGCGTTTGCTCGACCACTGCCGAGAAGCCTCTGGTCGCTGCATCGCGGGTGCGCACTTCCACGCGGTAGCCGACCGTCACGATCTGCGACGCCGTGGGGGGCAGCGAAGACCTCGACAACGTCGGAGCAGGCGTGACAGGACGGGACGACGGCGACACCTCAGCGCGGGGCAGTTCCGTCCCGCCGCAGCCAGCAATGAGGACAGCTGCAAGCAGTGCGAGCGGCTTCCTCAGATAGAGCAGGACGAGCGTCCCTTACGCGGCGTGCACAGGAAGGAGACACCGCTGGGGGTTGCAGCGGCGTCGTACCGCAGTCGGCCCACCTGCCCCGCGTAAGCCGGGACCTGAGGTGCGAAAACCATCACCGTCATCGTCTTGCGCACGGAGCGCTTCTTGGTCGACAGCTTGGGCATGACTACCTCGACTCGACTCTCGCCGGCGGGCACGGTGAACTTCACCTGGGACGCGGGCGGCACGTACTCGAGGTTGCACTGGAAGATGCCGGTATCGACCCACACCTGGGCCGTGTACGTGCCCGGTGCCGAGAGTGAGTGCAGGACCAACGACAGCTCGCTGTCGATCGTGCCGTCGAGCTGGGCGACGAAGGTGGGGTACATCGGGGTACCCGTGCATTGGTCGTTGACGGCGCTGACGTAGCTCATCGACTTGCCCTGTGCCGCTGCCGGCTTCACCGCGTCCAGCGTGAACGGCGACTCCTCGTCGAAGGTAAGTGCAGCGACCCACGTGGCCCCGTCCTGCTCGCCGAGCTGGCTGGGGCCGTGCATGTACAGCGCAGTGGGCACAGTCCGGCGAGGGGCCGCGGCATGCCCGGCGACGACCTGGGCCAACACTCCGGTCATGACCAGGACTGCGACGATCAGTCTCTTCATTCAGAACTCCAATGCGGGGATGGGAAGGACTTCGTCGCGAGCGCGGTTGAGTCCTGCATGACCCCCACTCAGGACAAAGGCGTCACCCGACTCATTGCCGGACAAAAGAACCATGCCGTCGTCTCCACGCTGAACGAGGACGGATCCATCCACTCGGCCGTCGTCTGGGTCAACGTCGAGAACGGCAAGGTCGCCGTCAACAGCGCGGTCGGCCGTAAGTGGCCGACCAACCTCGCTCGCGATCCACGGATCACCGTCACAGTGTTCGACGAGGACAACCCCTACGAGTACGTCTCGGTGCGCGGCACGGCGACGTCGAGTTTTGACGACGCGGACGGGCACATCGACCGGCTGGCCAAGAAGTTCCGCGGACTCGACTCCTATCCCTACCGCGCAACGGGCGAGCAGCGGATCTCCTTCTACGTCGAGCCGTCGAAGGTCGACTACAGCGGACCCGGCTGACCGGAACAGCGGCGGTTTCGGTCAGACTCTCCCCATGGACGACTACCGCACGCTCAACCGGGCTTGCTGGGACGAGCGGGCGCCAGCCCATGCCGCCTCGCCGGGCTATGCCTTCGACCGCTTCGTCGCGGACCCCGGCTTCCTGAGCCGCGTTGTGCGCTTCGACTTGCCGCGCCTCGGCGACGTCTCCGGGCTGCGCGGCGCGCACCTGCAATGCCACATCGGCACCGACACGGTCTCCCTCGCCCGGCTCGGTGCCCGGATGACCGGCCTTGACTTCTCCGCAGCGTCGTTGGACGAGGCGCGGTCCCTCGCGACGCGTCTCGGACTCGAGGTCGACTTCCTGCTGGGCGACGTGTACGACGCCGTGGAGCGGCTCGGCGCGGCGTCGTACGACCTCGTCTTCACGGGCATCGGAGCACTGTGCTGGCTGCCCGACATCAGCCGCTGGGCGCAGGTCGTGGCCGGACTTCTGAAGCCGGGCGGTCGCCTCTTCATGCGGGAAGGGCACCCGGTGCTGTGGTCTCTCGCCGATCGCCGCGAAGGGGACGAGCTCATCATCGACCACCCCTATTTCGAGCAGGCTGAGCCAATGGTCTGGGATGAAGACGGCACCTACGTCGAGACCGACGTGAGCTTCACCCACACCAAGACACTCGAGTGGAACCACGGCCTCGGCGAGGTGGTCACCGCGCTGCTCAGCGCCGGCCTGCGGATCACCGCGCTCGTCGAGCACGACAGTGTGCCGTGGGAGGCACTGCCCGGCCGGATGGAGAAGGTCGAACCGCTGGATGAATGGCGGCTGGTCGACCGGCCCTGGCGGCTGCCGCACACCTACACGCTGCAGGCAGTCAAGCCGGCATGACGCGCCCGGCTGCGGGTGGAGGGCGCTGGGTCGAAGTCTCCCCGGAGCGGCTGGCGGGCTGGCTCGCCGGCTTCACCGAGCGGCACGGCGCGACCACGATCACGTACGCCGACGATGTGGTCAGCCTGATCGGCGCTGACGGCTCGGTCGCCGAGGTCCACCTACCGTTTCCGCCGCTGGTCGGTGACCTGGTCGAGCATTCGCTGCGTGACCGCAGGGTGGGAGTGCTCCTCGTCCGCCTCGGCGGCTACGCCGCCGGCGTCTTCGAGGGCACCACGCTGGTGAGCTCCAAGGTCGGCAGCCGTCAGGTGCACGGCCGGTCCGCTGCCGGCGGGCAGTCGCAGCAGCGGTTCGCCCGCCGCCGGGACGGTCAGGTGCGGGTCGCCCTCGATGCTGCGACCGAGAACGCTGTCCAGCACCTGCTCCCCCACGCCGGATCACTCGACGCAGTGGTCACCGGAGGTGAGCGCACCGCCGTCGAGACGGTCCTTGCCGACCGTCGACTGGTCCCGCTGCTGCCCTTGGTGGTGGACCGCCTGATCGACGTACCCGACCCGCGACTCGCGGTGTTGCAGAGCACCCCGGCGCTCTTTCGTGCTGCCCGGATCCGCGTGATCGACCCGTAGCCGGCCGCCAACCGTGCGGTCCGGGATCAGCGCACGCAGGAGCGGTCTCCGATGCGGTAGGCGCCCGGCCGGGTCGAGTCGCCACGGTTGCCGACCGTGTTGCGCGTCGTGAGGCCGACGATCCCCTCCAGCCAGGTGCCCTTGGCGAGTGGGGCGACCGACTCGAAGAGGTCGAGTGGCGCGGTGATCCGCACTTCGGAGCTCTTGAGGTCAAAGCTGCCGGTGACCAGCCCGAGCTCCCTCCGCACGCCGAGCGTCGCGTCGGAGTAGCCGGCCAGGTAGCGCAGCGATCCGCCGGGCGCGGTTTCCGCCCAGAGATAGAGGAACTGCGTCGTGCCACTGAGTCGCAGGCTTGTCTCCCAGCGACCGCCGAGAGGAGCGGTCGCCGGTAGCGCGCTGAGGCGAACTACGCGCAGCACGGCAGTGAGGCTGCGGCTATCACTGGTGATGTCGATGCTGCGCAGGTCCAGGGCCGGGTCGTCGCGCTCCACGTTGCGGAATCGCGGCGCAGGGGGAGGTGGCGGAGAGCCAGGAGCGCCGATGACCACGTCCACCGCTTGGTCGCGGACCAGTGGGCAGCTCCCTTCTCCGCGGGTGTCAGGTGGCCGACACGCCGGCGTGGACCTAGAGCTGGTCGACGGAGGTGACGGTCAACACTGCCTCGCCGGCCTCGTCGGAGGCGTCGAGGTCGACTTCGACGCTGATCCCCCAGTCGTGGTCACCGGCCGGGTCGGCCAGGATCTGGCGGACAATCCATCGACGTGCGTCCTCGGCGTCTACCAGCAACATCTGCGGACCGCGCGCGTCGGAGTCGGTGCCGATGTGAGCGTGCTCATCCCAGTACGTCGACAGCGCGTCGGACCACGCGGCGGCATCCCACCCCGCCTCGCCGTCGAGCTCGGCCAGCAGGTCGTAGCGTCGCAACGCGGCGAGCTCGACCCGGTGGAAGAGCGCGTTGCGCACCAGCACGCGGAATGCGCGAGCGTTGGCGGTGACCGGCGGCGGGCGCTCGTCGATGGAGCGACCACCGGGGCGGGCGGCGACTTCGACGTCGGCCGGTGACCTGAGCCGCTCCCACTCGTCGAGAAGGCTCGAGTCGGTCTGGCGCACCGTCTCACCGAGCCACTCGATGAGGTCGAGCAGCTCGTCGGTCCGCGCGTCCTCCGGCACCAGCCGCGACAGCGTCTTGTAGCCGTCGGCGAGGTAGCGCAGCACGAGACCCTCCGACCGGGCGAGACCGTAATGGCCGACGTACTCGACGAACGTCATCGCCTGCTCGTACATATCGCGTACCACGGACTTGGGCGACGGCTCGAAGTCACCGACCCACGGCTGCCCCGCGCGGTAGGTCTCGAACGCTGCCGCGAGCATCTCGGCTATCGGCTGGGGGTAGCTCACCTCCTCGAGCAGCTCCATTCGCTCGTCGTACTCGATGCCGTCGGCCTTCATCTGGGCAACGGCCACGCCGCGCGCCTTGCTGCGCTGCGCCTGTAGCACCTGCCGCGGGTCATCGAGGATCGACTCGACGACGGAGACGACATCGAGGGCGTACGTCGGCGACTCATGGTCGAGCAGGGTGAGCACGGCGAGGGCGAAGGGCGAGAGCGGCTGGTCGAGAGCGAAGTCGGGCGCCAGGTCCACGGTGAGGCGCAGCGTGCGCCCATCCGCCTCCGGCACGTCAAGACGTAGAACGACACCTGCAGTGACCATCTCCTCGACGATGTCGAGTGCCTGCTCAAGCAGCCGCTGCTTCGACTCATCGCTCTCGTGGCTGTCCGACACGAGTGCCCGCAGGGCGCCCATCGGATCGCCGGGGCGGTGCAGCAGGTTGAGCACCATTGCGTGGCTCATCCGAAAGCTCGACGACAGCGTCTCGGGCGGCGCGGCCACCAGCCGGTCGAAGGTGCCCCGGCCCCAGGAGACGAACCCCTCCGGCGGTTTCTTCCGCACGACCTTGCGTAGCTTCTTCGGATCATCGCCGGCCTTCGCCAGCAGCCGCTCGTTCTCGACATCGTGATCCGGGGCCTGCACCACGACGTCACCGGCGGTGTCATGCCCAGCCCGGCCCGCACGACCTGCGACCTGGTGGAACTCCCGCGCCTTGAGGTGCCGTTGGCTGACCCCGTCGTACTTGGCCAGTGCGGTGAGCACCACCGTGCGGATCGGCACGTTGATTCCGACCCCGAGCGTGTCCGTGCCGCAGATCACCTTCAGCAGACCGGCCTGCGCGAGCAGCTCGACCAGGCGGCGGTACTTCGGCAGCATGCCGGCGTGGTGGACGCCGATGCCGTGACGCACCAGGCGGGAGAGAGTGGGTCCGAACCCCTTGGTGAACCGGAATCCACCAATCAGCTCGGCGATCGCGTCCTTCTCCTCGCGAGTGCACACGTTGACGCTCATCAGCGCCTGCGCCCGCTCGACCGCCGAGGCCTGGGTGAAGTGCACGACGTAGACCGGAGCGCGGCGGGTGGCGAGGAGGTCCTCGATCGTCTCGTGCAGCGGCGTTGAGACATAGGAGTGGAAGAGCGGCACCGGTCGGTCGACGCCGGCCACGACCGCGGTTGTCCGCCCGGTCCGCTCGGTGAGGTCAGCCTCGAAGCGGGTGACGTCGCCCAGCGTCGCCGACATCAGCACATGCTGCGCTCGGGTCAGCTCCAGCAACGGCACCTGCCACGCCCAACCGCGGTCCGCCTCGGCGTAGTAATGGAACTCGTCCATGACGACCACGCCCGCGTCGGCCCGCTCGCCTTCGCGCAATGCGATGTTGGCCAGCACCTCAGCGGTGCAGCAGATGATCGGCGCGGTCGGGTTGACGCTTGCGTCGCCCGTGAGCATGCCGACCCGTTCGGCACCGAACGTTGCGCAGAGCGCGAAGAACTTCTCCGACACCAGCGCCTTGATCGGCGCTGTGTAGTAGCTGCGCTCTCCCCTGGCCAGCGCCGCGAAATGTGCGCCGACCGCCACCAGGCTCTTCCCCGACCCAGTGGGGGTGCTGAGGATCAGGTGGGAGCCGGCGGCAACCTCGATGAGAGCGTCCACCTGGGCGGGGTACGGCGCCAGACCCTGCCGGTCGACCCATGCCAGGAACGCGTCAAGCACGGCATCCGGCGTCGGGTCGGGAGGGATGGCGTCGAAGAGGTTCATCGTTGCGCCCATCCTGCCCGACCTGTGGATCGAGCGGTGGACGAAACTGTGCATGGACCGCAGTTTCGGGGGACAACTCGAACGTTTCTGGGGACAACCTGGGGACGACAAAAAACTCCCAAAAATCGTTGACGGAAAGCCTTGTGCGGCTCCGGCAGGCAGGCTACAAATACGCCTGTCACCAGGAACGACGGCCAGCCCGGGGGTGACTCCGGGAACGCGAGACGAGTCGGGCAACCGGCACGGGGAGCGGGCCGACGCAGAGAGGTGACCGGTCGAGCAACGCAGGGCGAGCCGAGCAATCGGCGCGCCGGTGCAGCCAGACCGTAGAGAGGCCCCTCCAACTCATACTTGGAGGGGCCTCTCACCATTTTGGGACATCGTCGGCCTGAACTGCAGCAGCGACACGCCGCAAGAGTCCGACGGTGACTCCGAACCCCGGATCATGGTGGGGACGCCGCGAAAACCGCCAGCTAGACTCCATTGCCTGTCGTCGTCCGGACGAAATGCCACGACAAGTCAGACACTGGGGCGGAATGTTCCGAGATCGCCGGCGCGCGGATCGGCTCTTTCGCCGGTCCAGGTCGGTCGCCGGGCTGCTCGGGAGCGTCGGCGCCTTCGCGCTCACCCGACGTGTCCCGCCGCTCGCACTACGCCGCGTCGCCGTATCGATGACCCTGACGCTGGGGTTCGTCGGCGCACCAGTCGTCGTCCCGATGACGTTGCCGGTGCCCGGCGACGTACGGGCCAGCGCCGAGTCCGCCCAGACCGGCGGCTCCACAAATCCAGATGTCGGTACGCCGGCGCACGCAGCCGACGGTCACGACCCCGTGTCGACCGCGTTCCCGCCGCCGATGCCGGCCACGCCACTGATGGTGAACTCACCTCCGCTGCCTGACGACCCGACCCGGTCCGGCCGGGTTCTGCTGTTCACCTTCGACGACGGACCGGACCCGCGGTGGACGCCGCAGGTGCTGGCGCTCCTGCGGAGCTACCGGGCACACGCGGTCTTCTGCGTCGTCGGCGATCAAGCCCGTCGCCATCCGGAGCTGGTGCGCGCGATCGTCGGGGCCGGACACGACCTGTGCAATCACTCGATGCACCACGACGAGGACCTCGCCCTACGGCCGGGCCTCGCCGTACGCCGCGACCTCACGGCGACGCAGGAGATCGTGCGCGGCACCACCGGCGGGCCGGTCCCCCTCTACGTCCGCGCGCCCGGTGGACGCTGGTCCCCCACCTTGATCGGTGAGGGTCAGGTCCTCGGTCTGACACCACTCGACTGGAGCGTCGACCCGCGCGACTGGTCGCGACCCGGCCTGCGGCACATTGTCGACACGGTGCTGCGCGAAGCAGCCCCCGGCGGCGTGGTCGTGCTGCACGACGGCGGAGGAGAACGCTCACAAAGTGTTCTTGCCCTCGGCTTCCTGCTGCGTCGCCTGCGCCAGCTCGGCTACTCCTTCCGCTAGCGGAAGGAGCGAGGGCCGGACCGGGACCGCGCACTCGTGGAGAGGACCGTCGACAGCACGACAAGGACGGCGGCGACGGGCAGCGTCGCCGGAGTGCCGGTAGCGGGAAGGGGAGCCGGCCGCCCTACGGCTGACCGGACCACGAGGCGCAGGACGCTGCAGCCGGTCGGCCGTACGTCGATCGACCCGCGGCCACTGGTGACCGTGACCTCCTGCGCGGGGCCACCCGCCGCGGCATGGTCGTAGCGGCCGTCCGCAGCGCCGGTGATGCCCAGCCGGAAGCCGGACCCATTGCGCGGGCAGATCGCGAGGCCGTCAGCCTCGAGGCGCGCGCGGGCGAGATCGACGACCAGTCCGGTCCCACCGGAGATGTCGACGAGCAGCTTGTTCTCAGTTTTCGGGCGCACACCCCCGCGTGGTCGGGTCGTGCGGAGGATCGCGATCGTTCGACCGGTCGGGCCACCTTCGTCTGATGGGTCGACGACCACACGTATCGCCTCGTCGGCGTCGGCGTCGCCGGCGGACAGCGGGAGGGCGAGGGAGCGGACCGTGACGCTCCCCCGGCGTACGCCGGACAACCAGTAGGCACCGTCGTGCACCTGGCCGAGCTCCGGCCGATCGTCACCGGGCGCCACCCAGGTGACGGTCGAGGGATCGACAACGCGTCGATGCGCCCCGAAGTGCTCGAACAGCCGCGGCAGGTTGTCGTAGATGGATGAGTACTCGTGGATCTTCAAGCGGTACCGCAGCAGGGTGGCGTCGTAGCCGAGTGCCGACAGCGTGGCGTAGTGCTTCTCAGCGTTCTCACCCCCGGCGTCAAGGTCGAAGTCACTGGTGACCATCAGCCACGGGACATGACGCAGGTTGGCCGCCAGCTCGACGCTGTCTGTCCCCTGCGCCGGTGCCACCGCGGCAAAGAGATCAGGCAGCCGAGCGGCGATGTTGTTGGTGCCATAACCGCCCATGGAATGGCCCATGAGGTAGATCCGGTCCGGGTCTACGGCGTACTCGCGCTGCACATCGGCGAGCGCCTCCACCACGTCGAGCTCGCCCAGGCCGGGCCGGTAGAAGAGGTCCCCGCGGCCTTGCAGCGACGCGAAGAGGTAGCCACGACGAGCAGCCTCGTCGACCAGGCCGAGCGGGAGCCGAAACGGCTCCTCCGGCGTGCCGCCGAAACCGTGGAGGTAGACGATCAGTGGCCAGCGCTTGTCCGGTGTGTACGACGTCGGCACCCGCATCGCATAGTCCTGCAGACGACCCGGGCGGGTGTAGCTCACGTTGAAGTCGGCCCCGAGGATCGAGCCGCGCGGTGGCGCAGGAACGTTGACCGCGCCGGGTCCGCGGATGATGCCGTCGCCACCGTCGTACCTGCTGCGGTAGATCCGGCTGAGGTCGCCGACCACCGGCTCGACGGCGGTACGCCGCTCCGCCAGCGCCTCAAGGTCGACGGTCACTGAGGCGGCGGTCGCGTCCCCTGCCGTCAACAGTCTCGACTGCGTCAGCTCGTCGAAGCCCCACGGGTCATCCCGGCCGAAGAGCAGCCCCCACACATTCGTCGGGCTGGTCGGCCCACCTGATCCGGGTTGGGTCTGCGTCGGGCCGCCCGGGGGCACGGTCCAGTACGCCCGGTCTATCGGGTCGAGGAGCCCGCTTCCGCCACGCACGACGAGGGAACGTCGGTTCGGCAGCAGTGCGAGTGGTAGGCGAACCTCGACAGACGGCGAATCGCGCACCACGGTGGGCAGGGCGACGGTGACGCCGTCAGCGCGCTGGGCCGTCGCGCCGCTCGGGGTGACGGTGAGGGCGAGGTCCCACGGCGACCTCATCCGCGCGTTGGCCGGCCACGGCCGCACCAGGTCACCGCTCGCTCCGCCGAAGGTCAGCGTCGCGATGCTGTTCTGCAGGCTTCGGTAGGCGTGCCACTCGAGTCGGACAAAGAGCTCGTCAGCGTCGACCTGCAGCCGGACCTCGGCGATCTCCGCCGACCCGTCCGGAAAGCCCTCGCGGTCGGTCGGTAGCTCGTAGTCGCCGTTGGTGACGCTGCGCCCCGCGCCGAAGAACTCATACGTCAGAGCGCGCCGCACATCGCCGCTGCTCTGGCCTGGGTCGTCAGGTGCAAAGTCGGCGTAGTACTGGTTGCGCTCGAGCCCGTCGGCATTCGCCCCTTGCGCCATCCAGAGGGTGTTGGTGTAGACCCACTCGCCGGACTGCGTCGTCGCGTGCCGCATGATGCCGCCAGTGCGTTCGACCCAATCCGGCCACGGGCCAGTCGGGGTCGCTTGCGCAGCTGCTACGACTGGCAGAAGAGCCGACGCCACCACCGCGACGATCATCGCGGCCGCGTCCCTCACGTCGCTTCCCCTCGTGTCATCGCGCAAGTCTGCACCTCGCACGGTCCAACTTCGTAGATCGTCGGCCGGCGCAGTACCACAAATCTCTAAGGTCGGCGCGGGTGGCGAGAAGGCTGCCGGGGTCTTTAGGAGCCAGCGGGCTTGTTGTCGCCCTTGCTGCGCAGCTGGCCCTTGTAGCGCAAGATGTCGAGGCCGCGGCTGTAGTCGATGGCGTACACGATCTCCGGCGTCATCCAGTACGCCGCCGACGTGCCGAGCTCGCTGAAGGGGAGGAACCAGCCCTGCTCGGTCATCTTCCCCGACTTGGAGTCGACGGTGAGGAACCGCACGCCATGCTCGTAGGAGCCGACCGCGACGAGCCCACCGTTGAACCACGTGGGGTGGACGTCGAACCAGTGCGGCGAGCAGCCGAGCCCGTTGACCGCTGGCTTGCCGTCGAGGTAGGTGCCGTTCTTGTAGACGTACTGGTCGACGGTGCGCAACCTCTTGGTCTTCTGCCAGCCGGTGGTGTCCACGACGTCGAAGGTCGCTGAGCCCTCATCGCAGAAGGTGTTGAGGTTGGTCTCGCCGCCGACGAGGGCGAACTTGTCCTTGCCGCCCCGCGGCCAGTCGACCGAGTGCGCGAAGGTGGTGTTGTCGCTGCGGGCGAGCAGCGTGGGCCGGCGAGGGTTGCGCGCGTCGAACAGCTGCGCCGGCCTCGTCGCCGTGAAGACCAGGCCCGGCGCAATCTCAGTGACGTCATGCCCGTTTCCCCGCCAGCTGCCGACATCCTTGGGCTTGCTCGGCGAGCGCAGGTCGGTGATCGAGCCCTCGGAACCCCAGGCGTAGGTGCAGTCGAGCAGGCAGGACGTCGTGTGGTCGCCGGAGCCGCGGAGCGTGGCGATCTCCTGGGGGAAGCGCTCGTCCTCGAGGTCCCAGACGTGCAGGACGTCGTTGGGCAACGACTCGCTGAAGAGCAGGATCTTGCCGTTGGTCGCGACGTTCTCGTTCTCGAACTGGAAGCCGATGGGCGTGGTGCTGATCAGCAGCGGCAGCAGGGGATTGCTCACGTCGTAGATCGAGAAGTTCTTCCAGCTGGTGATGTAGAGCCGTTTGCCGACGACCTTGGCACCGGTCGCCGTGCCTACCTCGAACGGGATGAAGAGGACCTGCTCGACGTTGTCCGAGGAAATCCCGGACACTCCGATGCCTGCCTGCGCGCCGCCGCCGACGAAAGAGGTCGCGGCAAGGCTGGCCACAGTCAGGAAGGACAGGAGCTTCTTCACGTGCGGGCCTCCGGGCAGGGGGGTGACGGGACCGGCTGTCCGGAGCTTCTTCGTTGCCCGGGCCTAGGGCACCTGCCCCGTCGAGGCGCCGGGTACACGGACTACCGGGAGGCGACCTGGGTGATCAGGTGGATGAGCAGGCCAGCGCAGGCGCCGACGAGCGTGCCGTTGATGCGGATGGCTTGAAGGTCGGGGCCGATCTGCAGCTCGATGCGCCGGGAGGCGTCGGCGGCGTCCCACCGATCCACGGTCTCCCCGATGAAGTGGACGACCTGGTGCTTGTTGGTCACGACAGCGTGCAGCAGCTGGTGCTCCACCCAGGTCACGGTGTCGGCGCGGAAGCCCTCGTCCTCGGCGAAACGACGTACGACGTGGTCGACCCGAGACCGCAGCTGGTCGGCCAGCGGGCCGGTGCGAAGAGACTCCCGCAGCGTCTGGACGGCGCCGCACAGGGCACGGTCCAGAGCCGCTCCCACTTCGTCGCGGGCCAGGCTGCGTCGTACCAGGTCGTCGATCTTGGCCTGGGTGGTCGGCTTGGTCTGCAGATCACGGGCGAGATCCTGGAGCAGGGTGTCGAAGCTGGCCCGGAGCGAGTGGTCGGGGTCTCGGCGTAGCTCAGCTGCCAATTCGACCGCCTCGGCGAAGAACTTCCTCGCGGTCGTCTTCCGCGGGAGAAACCACGGCACCTTGTCGACGACGAGCTCGAAGACGGTGGTCTCGTTGGCGCGCAACCAGTCGTGCGACCGGGCGATGATCAGGTCGACGATCGGGCGGTGCTGCCCGGCAGTGATGGCGTTCTCGACGGCTTGGCCGAGGAGCCGGGCGTAGGGGACATCTGCCAGTGAGCGCTGGACGACTGGGCGCAGCGCGAGCACGTCGTCGTCCTCGATGCTCTCGACGAAAAACGTGACGGCGTCGTACGCCCGGTCGACCGCCTGCTCGAGATGCCCTGGGGCGGCGAGCCAGTCGCCGAAGCGCTGCGCGATCTGCGCCGACGCGATCTTGGAGCGGATCAGCTCCTCGTCGAGGAAGTTGTCGGTGACGAAACTGCCGAGAGAGCGGCCCAGCTCGGCTTTCTTGGACGGGATCAGCGCGGTGTGCGGGATCGGTATGCCCAACGGGTGGCGGAACAGCGCGACGACCGCGAACCAGTCGGCAAGACCGCCGACCATGCCGGCCTCGGCAGCCGCCCGGAGGTAGCCGACCCAGCCGTGCTCACCGTCGGAGGCGAAGAAGGTCGCCGCGTAAACGACGACCGCGACGACAAGCAGCCCGCTCGCGCGCAGCTTGGCCCGCCGCAGCCGGCCGGCCTCGTCGTCGTCGGAGGTCATGGCACCCAGCCTGCCTTACGACAGCGGTTACGGCTTGGTCGCTCGCACGAGGTACCAGGGCATCCCGACGAGAAACGTCCCGTTCGCATCGAGCTCGCGCAGGCTGGCAAACCACTCGTCACGGACCTCATCGTCGATCAGGCCCGTCTGCGGCGGGATCCGCTCATCCAGACCGGGCAAGAGCTCCCGGGCGCGCTCCAGGCTGGTCTCGACGTAGGTGACCGCCTCTACGGAGATGTCGCGAAGGCCCTCGTCGTGCAGCTGCCGGCCGACCGCTTGGATGCCGTTCTCGTTCTTCCGCATGTGCTCGAGCCTGGCCTGCACTCGATCTCGCAGCGCGCTGTCGGGGTGGTCGACGAACATGCCCAGCCAGTCTGGGTCGATCACCAGCGCGCGACCACCGGGCTTAAGCACCCGCGCGATCTCCCCCGCGGCCACCTCTGGGGTGCTCAGATGCTGGAACACGCGCTCGGCCCGTACGGCGTCGAAGCTCGCATCGGGCATGCTCAGCGCGCAGACGTCACCGTGCTCGAACCTGACGGGGAGGCCGGACTCAGCAGAGCGCCGCTGGGCCTCCGACACCATCAGGGTGCTGTAGTCGACTCCGAGGACGGATCCGCCCGGGCTGACCTGCCGCGACATCTCCTGCGCGTCGGCACCGAGCCCACAGCCCACCTCCAGCACCTGCATCCCCGGCTGAAGATTGAGCATCCGGTGGCTCGCGCGGTGCACCTCCTGGACAAACGGATGCAGCATGACCCGCTCCAGGTAAGCCACCAGATTGGCCGCGAAGGGCGAGCCGTCCACATCGCTGAAGCCGCCTGAGATCGCTGGTTCGGCCGAAGATGTGCTCTCGGAAGATGCCATGACGGCACTCTCTCATCGCGACCCGGTCCGATCCAGAAGCGATCCACGGTCGCTGGCGACCGTCAGTCGGGTACGACGTCGCTGGACCGGTCGCCGAGCAGATACCGCGGGCCGGTGCCGAGCGTCGCGGCGACATCGGTCGGGTTGAACAGCAGGCACGACTTGAGGGAGAGGCAGCCGCAGCCAATGCAGCCGGTCAGATCGTCACGGAGGGTCTGCATCGCGATGATCTGATTGTCGAGCCGCGCCTGCCAGCGGGCCGAGAGCTGCTGCCAGTCGCGCTTCGTCGGCATGCGGTCGTGCGGCATGGCGCTCAATGCCTCCGCGACCTCGGACAGCGGGAGCCCGACGCGTTGCGCCGCTCGGACCAGGGCGACCCGGCGCAGCGTCGAGCGGGCGTAGCGGCGCTGCCCACCGGCGGTTCGTTCGGCGCTGATCAGACCCTGCTGCTCGTAGAAGCGCAGCGCGGATGTCGCGAGGCCCGATCGCCGCGCCAGCTCACCGATCGTGAGCAGCGGATCGTCCGGCATCGCAACTCCTTGACTTCAAGTCCACTTGAAGTACTAGCGTGCATCACGACACCCTCAAGCGCAATCGGAGCGGTATGAGCATCACCGGCGACTGGGTCTGCGCAACAACACTGGCCGACCTGAGCGACGGCGGCCGCGCACGGTTCGCCCATCACGACAAGCGGCTCGCGATCTTCCGTACCGAGCGCGCGGTGCATGCCGTCGACAACCGGTGCCCGCATCAGGGCTACTCCCTCATGGCCGGCGACCTCAAGGGCGACGTGCTGACGTGCGCGTGGCACAACTGGAAGTTCGACCTCTCGGCCGGGGGTACCTGCACCTTCGGTGGCGAGGGTGTGCGCAGCTACCCGGTGGAGGTCCGTGGTGACGAGGTGTGGGTCGACGTCACCGACCCGACGCCGGAGCAGATCTCCCCCGCACTGTTCGCCAGCCTGCTGGAAGCGATCGGCGACGTGGACACCGGCCGGATGGCCCGCGACACCGCGAGGCTACGGGGAATCGGCGTACCACTCGCCGAGGTGGTTCGCGAAGGCGCGCGGTACGCCGCGCCGCGCGGCGAGTACGGCTGGAACCACTCCCTGGCGACACTGACCGACTGCGTCGCGCTGTCGGCACTTTTCGATCGCCGGCTGGAGTCGCTGCCGGTCGTGCAGGGTCTCGCCGTCGTGGCCCAGAACGAAGTACGCCGACCGATGCGACTCCAGCCGGACCCAGTCGACCCGGTGTCGGCGTACGGCTCGATCCCCGAGGCGCTCGCGGCGTACCCGC
>JBKJUS010000014.1:0-23857 GCA_046590575.1 Mycobacteriales bacterium
GGGATGCTCGGCGGCATCAACGCAGTGATCGTCGGCAACTACCTGACCACCCTCGGCCGGGATCCGACCGAAGACCTCGCCATGCTGGAGCGGCTCAAGATGCCCGTGAAGGCACTCGGCGCAACGTTGTGAGCAAGACTCGGCGACTAAGCGCACGACCGCAGGAGCGCGAAGAGGATCAAGCTGCCGACGACGGATAGCGCGATCGAGCCAGCGCAGCCCAGTCGGTTCGAGAAGAAGAGGAACATGCGGCGTCTCCTCCCCAGAGCCCTGCACCGCCAACCTCACTGGTAGCCATGACATTCGTCGTTCGCACCGCCCGAGCGGAGGAGTACGCCGACATCGGGGAGCTGACCGCAACGGTCTACCGCGCGCTGCGCGGCGAGTCGCTCGGCGAGTACGAAGCGGAGCTGCGTGACGTCGCCCACCGCGCTGCCGAGGCTGAGGTGCTCGTCGCCGTAGACGACACCGGCGTACTCCTCGGCTCGGTCGCCTTCGCCACCTTCGGTAGCCCATACGCCGAGCAGGCAACACCCGGCGACGCGGTCTTTCGCATGCTCGCCGTCTCCTCCGCCGCACGTCGCCAAGGCGCCGGCGAAGCGCTCGTCCAGGCCTGCATCGACCGGGCCCGGGCGCTCGGTCTCACGAGGCTGCTGCTCTCGACCCAGGCGTATATGCGAGACGCGCACCGGCTCTACGAGCGGATGGGTTTTACCAGGACCCCGGACCGCGACTGGACCGTCCGGCCAGGCATCGACCTGATCACCTACGCGCTCGACCTCTGAGCCGTGTCAGGCACCGACCCCGGCGGCGCGCAGGAAACGCTCGCGGGTGACCAGCACTCGCTGCACCTCACCCCTGGCCACGGTGCGCTCCTCGTCCTGCACCCGCACTCCGAAGACCAGGCGCCGGCCGTCGACCGACTCCAGCACTGCGTCGACCCGAACCGTGGCACCAACCGGAGTCGGGGCCACGTGGTCGACGTGCACCCGGGTGCCGACGGTCGTCATGTCGACCGGTATATGAGCGAGCACCGCCGCGCAGGTGGCCTGTTCGGCCAGCGCAATGACCCGCGGCGTACCGAGCACGGCAACGTCGCCGGAGCCGAGAGCGGTGGCAGTGTCTGCGGCCAGCACGGTGTAGGAGAACGACGCATGGAGGCCGGGCTCGAGCGGCATGACGCTAGCGTACGGCGCCGTGGACGATCGCACTCAGAGCTTCTGTGACCGCTGTGGCGGACCGGCTGACAAGGACGACCACGCGGCGTGCACACTCGCCCGCGAGCTCGAGCCACCGCGCTACTGCACGCTGTGCGGCCGCCGGATGACCGTGCAGGTCACGCCCGCGGGCTGGATAGCCCGGTGCTACGAGCACGGGGAGATCGAAGGCTAGAGGCCCTAAGCGACGAGGCCGAGACGGCGCAGCTCGACGGTGAGGTCGTGCGGACTCGTGGACGCGGCCATCGCGTCGTCGAGCGTCACCACGCCATCGCGGATGAGGGCGACGAGGTGCTGGTCGAAGGACTGCATGCCGTAGTAGGCGCCCTCCGCGACGAGCCCAGGGATCGTCGAGGTCTTGTCAGGGTCGGCGATCGCGTCGGCGATGCGGCCGGTGTTGATGGCGATTTCCATGGCGACGCAGCGCCCCTCACCGTCCGCCCGCGGCACCAAGCGCTGGCAAATGATGCCGCGCAGCGAGCCAGCCAGCGCAAGGCGTACTTGCTTCTGCTCGTGCGGCGGGAAAAAGTCGATGACCCGGTTGATCGTCTCCGCCGCGTCAGTGGTGTGCAGCGTGGACATCACGAAGTGACCGGTCTCCGCGGCGGCCAAGGCGGCCTTGACGGTCTCCATGTCTCGCATCTCGCCGACGAGGATGACGTCGGGGTCCTGACGCATCGCGGCGCGCAACGCGACCTGAAAGTCCTCGGTGTCGACGCGCACCTCGCGCTGGTTGATCATCGACATCTTGTCGAAGTGCAGCACCTCGATCGGGTCCTCGATGGTCACGACGTGGACCTCGCGGTGCTCGTTGACGTGGTCGATCATGCCGGCGAGGGTCGTGGTCTTCCCGGAGCCGGTCGGCCCGGTCACCAGGACCAGACCGCGGGGTTCGAGCGCCAGGGAGCCGAGCACCGGCGGTAGACCGAGATCGCTGAGCGGGATCGCACCGACGGAAACTTTACGGAAGACCAGCCCCGCCGATCCGCGCGACCGGAAGGCGTTGACCCGGAACCGGCCCACCCCGACGATGGAGTAGGCGAAGTCGGCCTCGTTCGTACGACGGAAGCTTTCAACGAGGTCACCGCGCAAGACCTCGGCGACCATCGTCTCAGTGTCCGCGGCTGTGAGGTCACGGGTCTGCAGCTTGCGCAGGCGGCCGTCGATCCGCACGCGGGGTGGCGACCCGACCTTGCAGTGCAGGTCAGAGCCACCGGACTCGACGAGAGCCTTGAGGAAGGGCTCGATGGTGTTGGCCACGTGGACTCCCGATCGGCATGCCGACGGACGACTCGGACGTCATTCGCCGAGGACGCCACGACAGCGGCCTCGTCTGAAGTCTCGGCCGACGAGGCATCAGCCTTGACCTCGGGGCTCGAGATTCCTGGGCCGACCTACTCGATGACAGCGATCACGTCGCCCTCCTGGACGACGTCACCCTCCGCGACTTTCAACTCGGCGACGCGCCCGCCCAGCTCCGTGATGACCGGGATCTCCATCTTCATCGACTCGAGAATCACGAGGGTGTCGCCTTCGGCGACCTCGTCGCCCTGGGCTACCACGATCTTCCAGACGTTGGCCACCATTTCGGCGACGACGTGCTCAGCCACGGCTGCTCCCTCGCGATCAGTGCGTAGCGCCATCCTGCCACGCCAGCGGCGGTCTAATCCGTAGCGCCGGCCCTCAGCGGCCGGTCCACCGCGGCGGCCGCTTGCCGAGGAAAGCGCTGACGCCCTCCGCCGCGTCCTGCGTCGTCGCCAGCAAGGACAGCTGTGCCAGCATCGCGTTTAGCGCCACGGGCAGCGAGGACTCGAGCGCAGCGCGGAATGCGGCCTTGCCTAGACGGACAGCGACCGGGGGCTTGCCCGCGAGCTCGGCGACCAGCCCGTCGACCTCGACGTCGAGCGACGCGACTGGAACCACCCGCGAGACAAGTCCCATGTCGAGCGCCTCCGCCGCCGGGACCCGACGAGCCGAGAGCATCATCTCCATCGCGCGTTTCGGGCTCACGTGCCGTCCGAGCAGCGCCGAGACCATGAACGGCCACAGGCCGAGGTCCACCTCCGGCAGGCCGAAGGCGGCGTCGTCGGCGGCGACCACCAGATCACATCCGAGCACGAGCCCCACCCCCCCGGCCAGGCAGAGGCCCTGCACGCGGGCAACCACCGGCACCGGGCAGTCCTGCATCGCCAGGATCACCTCGCGGAGCAGGCCGCGGCCCTCGTGCACCTCGAGTCCGGTCGCGTCGGGGGCCATCTGCACGAGATCGGCCCCGGAGCAGAACACCCGGTCGCCCGCGCTGCTCACCACCACGACCCGGGCGTCACCGAGGTCGGCGAAGGCAGCGAGCATGCCGCGCAGGACCTCACTGCTGAGCGCGTTGCGTTTGTCCTCGCGGTCGACGTGCAGGCGCAGGACTGCACCGTCCCGGCGTACGTCGAGATCGCTTGCTGCCCGGTCGCTCACTTCTTGGCCCGCATCCGCTCGACCAGCCGAGTGTCGTAGTCCCCGCTCGCGAACTCGGCGTTGCCGAGTAGCTCGAGGAAGAACGGCAGATTGTTCTTGGGGCCGCTGATCTGGAACGACTCGACCGCCTCGCGCGCACGGACCAGAGCCGCTTCACGATTGTCCGCGTGGACGCACAGCTTGGCCATCAGCGGGTCGTAATAGGGGGTGACGGTGTCGCCCTCGGCATAGCCGGCATCGACCCGGATGCCCTCACCAGCCGGCTCGCGCCACACGCTGATCTCACCGGGTCCGGGCAGAAAGCGCACGGGGTCCTCGGCGTACACGCGCATCTCGATCGCGTGGCCGGCCGGGCTGATCGCGTCCGGATCGAACCCTGGGCCAAGACCAGCGGCGACGCGCAGCTGCTCAGCCACCAGGTCCAGCCCGGTCACGAGCTCGGTGATCGGATGTTCGACCTGGAGCCGGGTGTTCATCTCCAGGAAGACGAAGTCGCCGTCGGCCACCAAGCACTCGACGGTGCCGGCGTTGCGATAGCCCACCGCCTCGCCGGCCTTCACGGCGGCAGCGAGCAGCCGGGCCCGCAATGGCTCATCGACGCCCGGGGACGGGGTCTCCTCGACGACCTTTTGGTGCCGACGTTGCACCGAGCAGTCGCGCTCCCCGAGCGCGACCACCCGGCCGTCGGCCAGACCGAGGATCTGCACCTCGACGTGTCGCGCCTTCGGGAGATAGCGCTCGAGCAGGATCGCCGGGTTGCCGAAGAAGCGCTCCGCGCGAGTGCGAGCCGTCTCAAACGCCGTGCGCAGGGAGCCCTCGTCCTCCGCCACACTCATCCCGATACCGCCGCCGCCGGCGGTGGCCTTCACCATGAGCGGATAGCCGATGCGCGCGCCTTCGACGACCGCGACCTCGACGTCGGAGAGGGGCTCCGGGGTGCCGGCCGCCACCGGCACGCCCGCGGACTCCATCAGGTTGCGGGCGTTGATCTTGTCCCCCATCGCCGTGATGCAGTCCGGTGACGGGCCGATCCAGACCAGACCTGCTTCCGCCACAGCTTCGGCGAACCGTGCGTTCTCGGAGAGGAATCCATACCCTGGATGGATGGCCTGGGCGCCGCTCTGTCGCGCGGCCTCGATGACCTTGACGGTGTCGAGGTAGGACTCCGCCGGGGGTGCGGCGCCGAGGAAAACAGCCTCGTCCGCCTCCCGAACATGCAGGGACTTGGCATCGGCCTCGGAATAGACGGCCACCGCTTTGATGCCCATCTGCTGCGCAGTGCGGATCACCCGACGGGCGATCTCGCCGCGGTTGGCCACGAGAATCGTCTCGAACAAGGTCACACCCTCCTACGCCCCACGGGAGCTACCGTGGCTAGCGACGCCGTGCACCCTATCGAGGCAGAGGAGGTGGGAGAGATCACCATCGTGCTTCTCGTCGTGCTGGCCTCCATCGGCATCGGCTATGCACGCGGCGGATCCCTGACCCGCCTTTCGGCGCTGGATCTGCCGGGGTGGCCACTCGTCTTCCTCGCTCTGGGGGTGCAAGCGCTGGGAGCTTTTGCCGGCGTGCTCGGACTCGCGCACCCGCAGACGCTGTTTGTGACCGGTCTGGTGCTCTCCGCGCTGCTGATTACCGTCTTCGTCGTCCGCAACCGACACCTGCGGGGCATGCCGCTCATCGCCGCAGGCTTTCTGCTCAACGCCCTTGCTGTCTCCGCCAACGGCGCGATGCCGGTGTCCCAATGGGCCGCCGACCGCGTCGGCATCGACCTCAGCGCGCTCACCCGCGGAGAGGACGCCAAGCACGAGATCGCCGACCGGCGTACGACGCTGCGCCCGATCACCGACGTGATCCCGGCGCCGCTTCCCTTGCCGCGCGGCTCGAACATCGTCTCTGCCGGCGATGTCGTCCTCGCCGCGGGCATCGGCGTGCTCGTCACCAACGCGATGATCCGTCCGGGCGTCGGCCGTCGTTCGCGCCAGGCGGCCCTCCGGCGGGACGTCAAGCCCCAGGCCTAGCCCTCCGCAGCCGACCCTCGGCCGCCCAGACCGCCCGTCACGCCCCGCCTGCCGCGCCCGTCGCGCCCAGCCCGCCCGTCGCGCCCCGCCTGCTCATTCACGCCCGCCCCGTTGTGGGGAGTCTCGCGGTCGTCGTGGCGACCGTGAGGCTCCCCACAACGAGCAGCGGCGCTACACCCGACGGCTCAGAGATCACCATTGCGGCGCAAGACCTTGGTGAGCGCCTCGATGACCCGGGGGTCGTACTCGTAGGCCATACCCATGCGCAGCCGCTCCAAGGCGTCCCACGACGCTCGGGCGCCGCGTGTCTCACGACTTGCGGTGACGAGATCGTCGTACGCCGAGGCGGTCTTGACGATGCGCGACGGCATCGGCACTTCGACGTCGGCGGTTTCGCGCATCTTGCGGTAGGCGTTGGCCTGGCAGCCGACGATGTGCGCGACGCGGTCCATGGTGCCCGTGGAGCGGATCACTTCAGCGCCGAGCTCGGCGATCCGGCGGCGCTCCGACGGCGCAACGGTGAGAGTGGAACCGCGAGGGATGGGGTCGGTGAGCGAAAGCTGCCCGATGTCGTGCATCAGCGCGGCGTACTCAAGGTCGAGGAGGTCCGACTCGGTCATGCCGAACTCACGTCCCATGGCGACGGAGAGATTCATGACCCGCCGGCTGTGGCCGGTCTCGACGTGGCCGCTCACCTCGGTGACGCGGGAGAGGGCGCGGATCGTCTGCCGGTAGGTGGCAGAGATCGACGCGTACCGGCGGAACGAGAACTGGGTCACGAGCAGAGGGCCCACGAAGACGAGGAGTGCCCAGAGGCCCAGCTTGGGCACCGAGAGGGCTAGCAGGATGCCGGTCGAGGCCATCGCAGCGCCCAGGCCGAGCTGAGCCTGCACCTCGTTGCGCAGGCTCGCGAGGTACGGCGCACGCTGGCTCGAGGCGCGCGCCGCCGCGGCGGCAATCGTCGAGACGGCGCCCCCAGCGATCGTGGCGACCGTCATCGCGACGATGAGGGCTGTCGACGGTCGACCGAGTGCTTCGCTCGGGTGCGCATCGAGCCACGGACGGAAGATCCAGGCGGTCGCTCCGACGCCGAGCAGTCGGGTCGCGATGTCCACTGGCCTGGGGTCGCGCTGCAACAACAGGTGGATGACGGCGGCGAGCACGCAACCGGCTGTTGCGACCGTGAGGACGTCGAAGACGGTATGCGAGGCAACGTCCCCACCGCCGAAGCGCACCAGGAGGGCGTAACCGATCGCCGCTGCACCCCCGATGGGCGCTGCGTCGCGGTCACCGGGTAGATGGACCCGCAGCAGCTCCCCCACAGCGACCAGCAGGCCAAAGGCGACGGCGGCCAGGTACCCAGCGCTCGAGGGCTCCGTGCGGTCGACCATGACCGAGGCGGAAGTGGCCACGGCGGCCAACCCCGCGACCGCGATCAGCAGAAGACGCCGGAACACGACCGGGTCAGTGCTCTGCATTGAGGTCCTCCGTGCCGGTAGCCGACGTTGGCACCAGGGGCCGACCCTCGCGGTCTACCTGCTCACCGAAGAAGGCTTCGGGGTGCGGCGACCAGCCGTACTTCTCGAGCGCCACGACCATGCAGTTCACGACCTTCTCGTCGAACTGCGCGCCCTGACAGCGGCGCAGCTCGATCACGGCGTCCTCGACCGTCTTGGCCTCCCGGTAGGACCGGGTCGACGTCATCGAGTCGAAAGCGTCAGCGACCATGATGATCCGAGCAAACTCCGGAATCTCGTCGCCGGTCAGGCCGAGCGGGTAGCCGCGACCGTCCATCCGCTCGTGGTGGTGGTAGACCCCGCTGATCGCCTCGCTGAGGAAGTCGATCTCGCTGAGCATCTCCAGACCGCGCAGCGGATGGATCTTGATCGCCTCGAACTCGAGCTGGCTGAGCTTGCCCTGCTTCTGCAGCACCCTGGTCGGCACGCCGAGCTTGCCCACGTCGTGCAGCATGCCGGCGATCTTGATGACCTGTACCCGGTCCTCACGCATGCCCCACTCGCGGGCGAGCATCTCCGTCACGCGCGCAACCCGCTCCGAGTGACCGCGGGTGTAGTAGTCCTTGGTCTCGACCGCCTGGACGAGAGCGGAGACCGTGCCGTCGTACGCGTTGCGCAGCTCGGCGTAGTTGGCAAAGGCCCTCCGCGCTACCAGCAGCGGCGCGAGCAACAACGCCGCTGAGGCGACGCCGACGCTGCGGTACATCTCCGCCATCAATAGGCCGAAGACGCCGTAGCCGAGGTAGCTCAGGGTCAGCCACGACAGCCCGCCGGCCCACACTCGACGGTAGGACAGCTTGGAGACCAGCGAGACGATGCCGGCGACGAGGGACGTGTTGAGCACATAGAAAGCAAGGGTTGCTACTGCGGTAGCACTGACAATGCGGCCGACGGGTTGGTCGCCGAGTCGCTGCGAGCCCAGCACGACCGTCCACGCCCAGCCGGCTCCGAATGACGCCACGACGAACATGGCTCCGTTGAAGACGCGCTGCACGGCGGTGTGCTTGGAGGAGAACCCCGCTCCGGTCGCGATCAAGCTCGCGCCGTAGGGACCGAGGAGTGCGATCGCTGCGAGAAGGATGATGAAACCGACGGAGACCGAGAGCCCATCGGCGGTCTTGGTTCGATATACGGAGACGGCCACCATCAGGACGAACAGGCCGACCAGCTCGGCCATGTCGCTTGATCCATCGCGAGCCACGATGCGCGCGGAATAGGCGAGCAGGACTGCGGCACTGAGCACCACGCCGAAAACCAGGGCGCGTGCGCGAGGGGGAAGCTCCCGCATGCTGAGTCTCTTTCGAGGGGCTGGGACAGACCGAGTGGCGGGGACCGGCAGAGACGTCTAGCCCCAGTAAACGCCGGCTCCTGCAGACATGAAAAGTGCAGTCAGTCCACCGAATACAGCAGCGATCTTCTTCATTTGGGCTATCGCCCCCTTCGCAGATTTATGTCGCGAGCACCGCTAAGGGCTCACGCAAAATCCGCTCCGCTCGTCGTGCGAAGAAGAGCCAGCCGACACTGCCGGTCCCGACCACTCGGTCTGTAGTTGTGACGTGCCCGTGCCACGAGCTTCAGCACACATGCGATCCGGGGTGACGCGTCCTGCTGTGCGCCCACTCGTGATCCGACCCAGCCCCCGGCGGACCCGCTTCCCCCTCGCAGGAGTAGAAGCCAATTCGCCCAGAGCGGTCAAGGGGTCATGCAACCTTTGCCCGCTTCGTCCACTTTCCTGCCGCATCGTGCCGCACACCAGTCACTCTGGCAACACCCGACTTACCGCGTGGCGATACACGATTCCGTGCTCCCGCACAGCTAGCCTGACCTAGTTGGCTGAATTTGTGAGCGAAATGGACTAATTCGTGACAATTGACCGTACCGGCCTCGCGTGGGAGGTCATGGCCAGTTTCGTCGATCCGGCGTCGGCCACCTTCGACGCCGTGCTCGCCGCGGCCGGGCTGGATGAGATGACCGCCCGCGCTTTGCGCTTCTGGCAGCGCGAGTCCGTGCACAACACCAGGCAGTACGCCGCATCGGCAGTGCCCGCGGTGCTCGACGCAGTCGCCTCGGCGCAGGCCGACGCGCAGGCCGCGACCGACAGGGGCGCCGACGCATGGATGACACCCGCGCAGCCGGGTCCCACTCAAGACGGCGTCGTACCCCCGACCGAGTCGACACCGCCCGGACCCGCGCCGGGCTGGCCCGACACGACGAGCGAGGACCTGCTCGAGATACGCCGAAGCGCGGTCGCTGCTCGGCTCACCCACCTCGGCTGATACGACAGCCCTGATGACCACCACCCTGCGCCTGCTGCCGGAGCTCGAGGCCACCATCGGTCGGCTCCCGGGCGTTCAGGCCGCCCGCGTCGTCACTGACGGGGCTGCAGCGCCGACGGAGATCCACGTCCTGAGCGACCGGATGAAGAGCCCGAAAGCTCTGGTCCGCGACATCCAGTCGGTGGCGATGGCGCAGTTCGACCTGGAGCTCGACCACCGGATCGTGTCCATCGTTCAGTTCGACGACGACGAGTCACCTCAGGCCAGCAGCACGACTCGCGTGCTCATTGCCGGCATCACCGCGAACACGACCGGCCTCCATGCCTCGGCAACCGTGAGTCTCGCCTGTGCCGGTCAGCTCTACGACGGAACAGCCTCGGCCCCTGCGACCCCGAGCAGCCGCGCGCGATTGATCGCACGGGCGACCCTTCAAGCCGCCATGCAGCTGCTCCCGATGGCCGCCGCGGACGTCGAACATGCGCAGATCACTCAGGTCGGGGGTCGCGAGGTGGCCGTCTGCTTGATCCAGCTGCTCACTACCGAAGGCGAGATTGTCGTCACCGGATCCGCGATGGTGCGCGGGGACGCTGCGGACGCGGTTGCCCGCTCGGTGCTCGACGCGCTCAATCGCCGGCTTCGCCTCTGAGCGGGATGGCGGCGCGCGACGGTGTGGGACGATCGACCCCACACCTGAGGAGGTCTCATGGCTAAAAAGGGTCGGAAGAAGCGCGCCCGCAAGAAGAACAAGGCCAATCACGGGCGTCGTCCCAACGCTTGATCCACGCACGGCCGCGAGTTCCACTGGCGGCCAGACGACGACCAGAGGCCGGGTGTTTGCGAGTGCGCAGACGCCCGGCTTCTGCCGACGCAGTCGGTGCTCTAGCTGGGGCTCACGGCGCGAAGCGAGTGAACCGTGGTGGCGATGCCGCTTTCGAGAGACGTGAACGCTTCCCATCCCACGGCGCGCGCGGCAGAGCAGTCAAGCGCGATCGCCCGGAGGTCGCCGATGCGCGCGGGCGCGGAGTCCGGCTCGTCCCGTGCACCGGTCGCCAAAGCGACCGCGGTATGCAACTGTCGATCAGAGGTCTGGATGCCGGTGCCGATGTTGAGTCGGCGCCCGCTTGCGACCGCTGAGTCACTGGCTAGGACGAAAGCGTGAGCCACATCGTCGACGAAGACGTAGTCCCGAGTGTTTCCGCCGTCACCGAACACCCGCGTCGGCGCGCCGTTGAGCATCGCACCGGCGAAGATTGCCACGACTCCGGCCTCGCCGTGCGGGTCCTGGCGCGGGCCGTACACATTCGCCAGAGCCAGCGCGGTGTAGTCAAGGCCGTACATGCTCTTGTAGGCGTGCAGGTAGAGCTCACCTGACGCCTTGCCTGCGGCGTACGGCGATCCAGGAGAGGGACGCGATCGCTCACTCACCGGCAGGGTCTCGGGGGTGCCGTAGATGGAGCCGCCGGAGGATGTGAAGACGACCTTCCGGACGCCGAATCGGCGCGCAGCCTCGAGAAGGTTGATGGTGCCCAGGACATTGATCCGCGCATCCTCGAGCGGATCCGCCACGCTCACCCGGACGTCGATCTGCGCAGCGAGGTGATGAACGACCTCCGGCTCGGTCCTCTCAATCAGTGTCGCGAATGTTGGGTCGGTGATGTCCGTTCGGACGAAGCTGAAGGCGCCGGGACGTTCGGCATTCACCGCCCGAGCCTCGGCGAGATTGTCGAGGGTGCCGCGAGAGAGGTCGTCGACCCCGATGACGTCGTGCCCCTGCGCCAGTAGCCGGTCCACGAGAGTCGAGCCGATGAAGCCGGCTGCACCGGTGATGAGCATTCGCATGAGCAGGAACCCTACTGGCAGACCTGGGCGCAGCTCAGTCGGCGCGGAACTCCACCGTGGCGATCTCGACGCGTACCTCGCGCAGTCGGGTCATCACCCGGCTGCGGAGCTCCTCGGGCGCGGGGTCACAGCCGCACTTGCGGGCAAGGAGCCGCTTGAAGTCTTCTTCAAGGCCGTACTCGCGCAAACACGGGACGCAATCCTCAAGATGAGCGCGCACCTCGGCACAGTCAGCATCGCCCATCTCACCGTCGAGGTAGAGGTACACCGCCTCGATCACTTTCCCGCAGTCTTCATGTGGTGCGCCGCAGCTCATGCCTGGGCCCCCTCAGCCGGCGTCGACGGACGGATGACGCCGCGGTCAAGGGCGTAGGAGTAAAGCGACTTCTGCAAGGCCTTGCGGCCCCGGTGCAGGCGAGACATCACCGTGCCGATCGGCGTCCCCATGATCTCGGCGATCTCCTTGTACGAGAAGCCCTCGACGTCGGCGTAGTAGACCGCCATGCGGAAGTCATCCGGGAGCGCCGCAAGGGCCTCTTTGACATCGCTGTCGGGTAGGTGGTCCAACGCCTGCGTCTCGGCGCTCGGCAACCCGGCCGCGGTGTGACCCGCAGCGCGCGCCAGCGACCAGTCCTCGATCTCGTCCACACCGTGCTGCTGGGGCTCCCGCTGCTTCTTGCGGTAGATGTTGATGTAGGTGTTGGTCAGGATCCGGTAGAGCCAGGCCTTGAGGTTGGTGCCTTCCTCGAACTGGTGGAACGCAGCGAAAGCCTTGACAAAGGTCTCTTGGACGAGGTCCTCGGCATCCGCGGGGTTGCGGGTCAACCGCAGACCTGCAGAGTAGAGCTGGTCGAGGAACGGCAGTGCCGTGCGCTCGAAACGGTCGCTGCGCTGCTCAAGAGTCTCCTCGACGCTACTCACCTCCCGGCCCGAGGCAACGGACGTCGCCATGGCCGCCGAGGCTACGGCACTGCGGGCATCGCTGCCACGAGCCGTGCAGAAGCCACCAGCATGGGCGGGGCCTGACCCGACGTTCTGCAGCAGCATGCCCCCAACAACGCCCGTCATCCACCGACGCATTCCTCAGCGCGCGCCGATGCCCTGATGCGCGCCTAAGATGAACGCATGGGCGACTTCCATCCGGCAACGGAGGAATACCTCGAGACGATCTTCGAGCTCGAGGAGGCAGGCATCCCGCCCATGCGCGCGCGCATCGTCGAGCGCCTCGGGGTCTCGGCTCCAAGCGTCTCGGAAACAGTGGCGCGCCTTGAGCGCGAGGGTTATCTCGTCCTCGGCGCCGACCGGCAGATGCGTCTGACCACCACCGGACGGGCGTATGCCACCTCGATGGTCCGCCGACATCGACTCGCCGAGCGGTTGCTCGTCGATGTGCTGAAAGTGCCCTGGCACCAGGTGCACGAGGAGGCTTGTCGGCTCGAGCACGCCATCAGCGCCAACCTAGAGGCGCACCTCGTCACCCTCCTCGGTGATCCCGGCAGCTGCCCGCATGGCAACCCCATTCCTGGCTCCGCGAACGAAGTGCCGATGGAGCCTGCCATCGCGCTGTCCGCAGCGGCGTACGACGCGAGGGTGCGGGTCTGCCGTATCGACGAGGCACTGGAGTCCGACACCCCGGGCCTTCGGCTGCTCGAGGAGCACGGCCTGATCCCCGGCGCGCACGTGCAGGTGGCGAGCCACGACAAGGTGTCCACGTGGGTTGTCGCCGCTGACGACCACAAGGTTGAGCTGCCCGCCTCGGTGGCAGCGCACGTCTACGTCGCGCAGGTCTGAGCCCGCACCCACTGCACGACGACGTCGGCCACCTCCGCCAGGCAGTCAGCAGTCGTACGCCCGTCAGCTCGGCGCGCGCCGAACGAATGATCTCCGCCGTCCACGGCATGCACGGTGAGCTCGCGTCCGCCCTCAGCTACCTCGGCGACGTCAGCCGGCGTACCGAACACGTCCCGCGTGCCCTGGCAGACCAGCATCGGACAGCCAGCAAGGGACAGCTCCGCGGCCCGACTGCGGCCAGGCTTGCCGGGCGGGTGCAGCGGGAAGCCAAGGGCGATAACGCCGACCGCTCCGGCAGCTCGCGATACCCGACAGGCCACTCGCGCGCCGCTGCTCTTGCCACCCAAGACAAGGGGGAGCTGAGGCAGTCCTGGCACGAGACGCAGCCAGTCGACTACCTCGAGCAGAGCCGCGTCGAGATGCGGCGCGGGCGCGGGCATCCGACGCCCGGCCACTCGGTACGGCTGGTCGACGCGGGCCACCGCGACCCCAGCCGCCGTCAACGCGTCGGCGACGCCCATGACTGAAGGCGCCGAGGTGTCACCGCCCGCACCATGACCGAGCACCACCAGTGCCGAGGGCCGCTGCGGCACCACGAGGTGCACCGCTGCGGATCCGTACCTCGTCTCAACGTGCTTCATCGAGAGACCTGCTGCCGGTTCGGGTGAACAACGGTGGGTAGATGTCGACGTGTGCTCCCTGACTTCGAGCGACGCCGAGGGACCGAGGCCGCCCCCGTCACCAAGACCTCCTACTCCCACTACTGGACCTTCTACGACGAGGTGGCGCTCCGGCAGTTGCGCGAGTGGTTGCCGACGACGCCTTCCCGCATCCTGGACCTCAGCAGGAGCGCCGGCCGCCACGCCGCAACCATGGCGGCCGCCGGCCACAACGTAGTGCGGCTCGTCGACGCCATCGAGCATCCGGTCTCAGGCAGCACCTGCGAGTTTGAGCTCGTACAGCAGGTGGTGGCCGAGCCGCTCACGATGGGCTGGGTGGCCGATGGCTTCCTCGATGGCGTCGTCGCCGAGTCCGGCGCTCTGTCCCAGCACCTCTCGGCTGAGACCGCACTGCTCTCGATCCACCGCGCGCTCGCGCCGAACGGGCGGGTCCTGATCTGCGTCGACTCCCTCGTGCTCGGCCTGGCGCGACTGGCCGAGCAGTCGCGGTGGGCCGAGCTCGCCGACGTCCCGTCCGCC
The DNA here is from genome assembly GCA_046590575.1 of Mycobacteriales bacterium. Taxonomy (GTDB): domain Bacteria; phylum Actinomycetota; class Actinomycetes; order BP-191; family BP-191; genus DATLNF01. The sequence continues at coordinate 14,327 of JBKJUS010000014.1, forward strand.
GACGTCGTGCTCGTCCCCAACGAGGACGGGTCGATTACCCGCTGCTTCTGGCCGGAAGAGCTCGAGCAGGATCTCATCGAGAGCGGATTCGACGTCGAGTGGATCCGCCCCCGGACGGTGCTGAGCCAGGATGCGGTAGAGCGGGCGCTGAGCCAGGATCCATCGTCGTTGAATTCGCTGGTGACCACCGAGCTCGCTCTGTCCCGCGAACGCGAAGGCGAGTCGATCGGGGTTCACCTCGTCGCGTCGGCCCGCCGCAGGGGATAACCGGCCAGCGCCCTGTACGACGTCAGGCGCGCTGGACCAGCCAGACGTCACGCATGGTGCGACGCTCATCTGGGGTGGTGCCGCCCCACACGCCGTCGCACTCGCCGCTGTCCAGCGCCGCGGCCAAACACGGTCCGACGACGGCGCATCGCCCGCAGATGTTGATGGCAGCGCCCGGATCCTCAGCAGCGTTGGGGAAGAAGGTCTCCGGGTCGTGCCGCAGGCACTCACCTAGGCTGCGCCAGTCAGGGGCCGGCACCCGCTCGTTCTGGGCAGCACGGAAACGCGGGTCCCGACGAACGACTCGGGTCAACTCCGGGGCGAGGTTCTGTCGACTCATCGGGCATGCTCCAAGGTGCTCTGGCAGCCGATGCAACGGGCTGCCTCAGGCCGGGCGTCAAGACGTTCGTCGGGAAGTCCCTCACCGCAGTCGACGCAGGTGCCATACACGCCGTCGTCGAGCCGGGTCAGCGCTCGCCGCACCTCGTCTCGTTGCTGATCGACCACAGACAGCAGCGCAGCCTCACGCTCCTGCTCCGTGAGCTCAGATGCCGCCTCGGCCGAGTGCTGGTCGAGGTGACCGAGCTCCCCGTTCTCGGCTGGGTCGGCGGAGTCCAGCGTCTGTGCTGACGAATCTAGGTCGGCGAGCAGCTGCTCAAGCCGTTGCCGGGCGCTCACGTCGTCCAAAGCGTCGAGTCTCCTCATCGGCTTGCAGAGTGGACCGGCAAAGGGCACGTCCATCGAAGGACGTGTTTCTATCCGGCGCGTGGCCTCAGGGCAAGACCTCTATTTCGGCCTCTCCCCCGTTGACCATCGGGACAAACACCGCCGTACTCTCGGGTCATGAGCCGGTCACGCCCCGTTGCTGCCGTGAGCACGGCTGCTCTGCTTGCAGTCCTGGGCGGCACAGTCCTGGGCGGCACAGTCCTGGGCGGCACAGCACGCGGCCAGTCGCCACCCCAGCGCACCCAGCCACCCACCGATCTCCGGCTGCCGGCTCCCGTCGGCGAAATCCCGTTGGTCGCCCCGGAAGTGGTGACCCCAGAGCGTCGTCGAAAGACCTTCGTGCCGGGGCCGATCAGCGACGAGGAGCGCATCGCCGTCCGCATCGCTCCGGACGGCACACCGACCCGGGTCACAGTGACGCAACGACTGCAGCTCACCGGCACCGGCGACTTCGCCATTCGCGAGCGCGGGCCAGTGCTGCGGGTCACTGCGCTGGACGGCACCACGGCGCCGATCATCCAGCGCGGCACAGTGGTCTGGCAGGGCTTCGTCCCTGGTCGACGCGCGCTCGCCGCCGACCTCGAGATGGACCCCACGCGCGAGGCCCTCCTGCTACCCCTGCGGATCGAGCTCACCTGGCGGCCGGAGTCCGGTACAGCGCCAATCGGACCAGGGGGCAGTCTGCCCGGACCGGGCCGACTCGTCCTGCGCCTGGTCAACCAGACGGCGCGGCCGGAGCGCGTGCCCACCGGCGACGTCCCCGCCGACGTCGTCGCCGGTCCGCTCGACATCCTGCGCCGTAGCGCGGCCAGTCGCTCCACCGCTCCACCGCCGGTGGCGGGTCGCGGGCTGCCCCTCGCTCTCCCGGTCACCGGCCTGGGCTCGCGAATGGTGACGGTGGTGGCCCCGCTGCGCATTGCCGGCACGGTGACCGTCCCCGGTCAGCGCGGGGTAACGGTCACCGGCCCCGGCGCATCAGCGACGCCGAGCGGTGACGGGGCTCGACTAGCCGGGGTCCTCCAGGGCTCCGCCGAGATCGCTCTCGAGGTGCCGGACGCAGGGAAGCTGGCACTCGACCTCACCGTCGTACCGGCGCTCGATCCGCGGCGTTTGGCCCCACCGGACGGCGCATCCTCATGGGTCGCCTGGGCCGCGACGCGACCGACGGTCGGCGACCGACGGTCGGCGACCGACGTGCTCGTCGACGCCGCTGCTGCCGCCGCACGAGCCGACGACCTCGCGCCCTACCTCGGCCACCCCGGACCAGGTCCGACGACGACGGAGTTTCGCTATTCACTCGCGGCCGCTCCGACGCTCGCCCGACAACGGATACCGCTGCGCCCCCGACCGGTGCCCATCGTGCTCACCGTTCTCGGGTTGGTCGCCGCCGCCGGTGGCGGCGTCCTGGCCTGGCGCCGGCTCTGAGCCGCGTGAAAGCAGTGCTGTCGCTCTCCCCTCAGAACAACGTCTCGTCCACGGCGACCGGCGCGATCAGCTGCGGACCCTGATTGCGCACGCTGCTCACGGCCGGGGAGACCGGCCACGCTTCGATCGACTCCGCCGGCGCCGGCACGAGAAGCGCACAGAGTGCGTCGACATCTGCGTACGCCGGGTCGAGCCATCGGTCCCAGGCATCTGGTGGGAGCAGCACCGGCATCCGGTCGTGGATCTCGCGCACGGCCGGACTCGCCTCGGTCGTCACGACGGTGCAGGACCAGAGGAGGTTGGCATCTGCCGGCCCGACGGGGTCGCGCCACATCTCGTAGAGCCCGGCCAGCACGACGGGGACGTCGTCGCGGCGCCGGATGAAGAAGGGCTGCTTGCGTCCGTCCGACTGCGGCAGCCACTCGTAGTAGCCGTCGGCGGGGAGCAGACATCGACGCGCGACGAGTGCCTTGCGGAAGGCAGGTTTGGTGGCGACCGACTCGGCGCGCGCGTTGATCAGCCGGGCGCCCATCGATCGGTCTTTGGCCCATGACGGGATCAAGCCCCATCGGCAGGCGCGCAGTTGACGACGGACGACGGAGGGGTCCCGGACCCCCAACTCGTCGCGCGGGTGCCGCTCCAGGACAACGTGGACGGTGTCAGTGGGCGCGACGTTCCAGCTCGGCGACATCGGCCCGGTGCGCACGTCTTCGGCGCGGATGCCGAAGAAGGACGCGAGGTCCGCAGTGGTCATCGACGCAGAGAAGCGGCCGCACATGGCTGCGACGGTACCTGCTTGTTCTACTGCGGGATCGGCGGCAGGTTACCCGAGAGGATGTCGTCCGCTACCGGCTGAAAGCGCATGCCGGAGAAGCGGCCGAAGTACATGTCGTCCTGTGACACGCCTTCGTGGTTCTGCGGGCCGAAACTGCGCTCGTCGCCGTTGGCGCCAGTGATGAACACCGAGTTGAAGGCGTCCACGAGTGGCTGTCCGAGACCATCAGCGCGCTCCAACGCCGCCTTCAGCAGGTAGACAGCGTCGTAGGAGTACATCGCCCAGTCCGGCGGCTGGACCACTGCTGTGCCGCCCGCTGTGACACCGATCTCGTCCTTGCCAAAGCGATTTTCGAAGGCGGTGCGAAAGGACTCCCACGGCTCGGGGCCCACCTCGGCGGTGATGCGGAAGGAGACGAATGTCAGCCCGTCGACCCACTCTGGCCGGCCGGCAAGCTGTTGGCGCACCAATGGATCCTCCGCCGTCGGTCCGGCGTACAGCGGCACGCCCCACCCGGAGCTGCGCGCAGCCTGCACCACCGCAGCGACGATCGGGGCCTGTGCCCACAACACCACGGCGTCGGCGCCGGCCCGGCGCGCGCGCAGCACCTGCGGCTCGACGTTGGAGGCACCGGCCGGAATCTCGACCGTAGCGACGACGTCGGTCTCATTGCGGCGGAACGCGCGCCCGAGCTCGGTCGCCCCATCCTTGCCGTACGACGTGTCGTCGTGCAGCACAGCAACCTGCGTTGCCTTGTCGGCGAGGTAGTCGGCAAGGCGCATGGTCATCGGACGGTTGGCCGGCGCGAGCCGGAAGAGAGTCGGGCGTCCTTCCTCGTCGATGAGGTCCGTGCCGCCCTCGAAGGTGATGATCGTCGGCAACGCCGACGGGCCCGTGACCTGGCTCACTGCGATTGCGCCGACGCCGTCGCTGATGAGCAGCGCTGCGCCGTCGTTCACAGCTGCGCGGGCATGTGCCTGGGCAGTTTGCGCCGACCCGGCATGGTCAAGAACGTCAAGCTTCAGCAGCTTCTTCGTCTTGCCGACCTCGATGCCGCCCGCAGCGTTGATCTCCTCCGTGGCGAGGCGGGCACCGCGATCGAGGAACTCACCCACCCATGGCGACCGGGTCAGGGGTGCGCTCACTACAACCCGCACCACGTCGCCATTCGCACGTTGGCCGCCAGTGCACGCACCGGCGCCGCCCATGGCCACCAGCACGACCAGCGCGGCAGGTATCCGCTTCACAGCGCACTCCCGTCCTGGGCTCCGCCGAGATACGCCGCACGCACAGCGGCCATCCGGCGTACGTCGTCTGGGCGGCCGGAGGCAATCACCCGACCTCCCGCCAGCACGGTCATCCGATCGGCCACCGCAGCCACGAAGCGCATATCGTGCTCGACGAGCAGTACGCCGACACCGTTCCCGGCAAGGTCGCGGACGAGGTCCCGGAGCCGGCCGAGCTCGTCCTTCGACATCCCCGCGGCGGGCTCGTCGAGCATCACCACACGCGGCCCGGACGCCGCGGCGCGTACCACCTGCAGAAGTCGTTGCTCGCCGTGCGCGAGCTCCTCAGATGCCACGACGGCGCGAGTGCCCAGGCCGCTGCGCCGCAGCAGATCTTGGATGACCGCTTCCGAGCGTCGAGCCGCTGCCCGCCAGGACGGCGTGCGCAGCACTGCGCGCCACGCGTCCCCGCCGCACTCGGTGGTGCGGGCGCCGACCCGGACGTGGTCGATGACGGACAGCCCGGGAAAGAGCGCGGTGCGCTGGAAGGTGCGCACGATGCCGGAACGCACCCGGCCACGCTGGTCCAGACCGGTCGCGTCGCGCCCGGCGATCACCACGGTGCCGGACTGCATCGGCAATGCCCCTGCCAGCAGTCGCAGCGTCGTCGTCTTACCCGAGCCGTTGGGTCCGACGAGTGCGAGCACCTCGCCGGCTCGCACCTCGACGTCGACGCCGTCGAGGACGACGAGCTCGCCGTACGCATGATGTAGGTCGCGCGCTACCAGAACAGTCTCTCCAGGCCGTCGACCCGCCTCTGTCGAAGGCGAACCGGTCGCAGGCCGAGCACGGTCTTCGCTGGTTTCGCGACCTGGTCGCGTTGCTCGCTCGGGCAGCATGGCGCGGAGACGGCGTACGACGGGCTCCCGAAGCGCCAGGACGGCGACGAGCAATGCTGCAGTGACTACCCCGCGGCTGCGTTCGACACTGACGTCGGCGGTGCCGCTGACGAGGTCTGCGATGCCGGGCAGCGCGACGAGCAGGGCCACCCCGAAGAGCGGGCCTAACACCGACGCGCTGCCACCGACGAGTACGGCCACGTAGAGCTGCACGGACAGCAGGGGCGACACATCGGCGGGCGCCACGAGGCCGAGCAGCACCGCGGTGCCCGCGCCCGACAGCGACCCCAGCGCGGCAGAAAAGGCGAGGGTGCTGCGACGCAGTGCCGCGCCAGGAATACCGAGTGACTCGGCCGCAGCCGCGCCGGCTCGCAGGGCAGCGAGGTCGAGGCCGACCGGTCCGCGCACCATGCTGCGCGTCACGGCCATCACAGCGAGACACAGCGCGCCAGCGATCGCGACATGCCAGGCCGGGGTGAGTGTCACCTCGACCCCGAGGAATCGGGACACCAGGCGAGCCGGGCTCCGACGGACCAGACCCTGGCTGCCGCCGTACATGCCAGGGAAGGCGACGAGGACAGCGAAGACGAGCCACGCCAGGCTCCATGTGGCGAGCGCCAAGTGCGCCCCGCGTAGCCGGGACGACCCAAAGGCGACGAGCCACCCGAGCAGCCCCGCACCGATGACGGCGGCCGCCGCGGCGACACCGAGCGGGAGGTCGGCGCGGTCAGCAAGCAGCACAGTGCCGAAGCCACCCACGGCGACGAATGCGCCCTGTCCGAGAATCGGCTGGCCGCCCAACCCCACCGCAACGTTGAGCCCGAGCGCGGCGAGTAGCAGCCACAGCGCCTGGGCAACGTCGATCGCGCTCACCGGTGTCTCATTCGGCCGCAGGCCTGGTGGGGGCCCGCAGACCCTCGGGCCGCACCGCGAGCAGTACGACGAGGACAGTGAGAGCCAGCACGTCGGCGTACGCCGGTCCGAGTGCGTCGCTCGCGACCGCAAGCGCCTCGCCCACCCCGAGCACCAGTCCGCCGACCATCGCGCCCTGCAGCGAGCCGAGACGACCGAGCAGGGCTGCTGTAGTGCCCTTGAGACCGAGCACTACCCCGCCGGCGAGGGTCAATCGACCACCCGGCGCAGACAGCACGCCGGCCGCGCCGGCAAGCGTCCCGGCCAGGGCGAAGGCGAGCAGGACGACCCGCTCGGTCGGGATGCCCATCAGCTCCGCGGTCTCCCGGTCGTCGGCGACCGCACGGATCGCCGTTCCAGTCCGGGACGACACGACGAGACGCTCCACCGCGACGCCGATGAAGGTGCCCAACAGCAGCACACCCAGCAGCCGCACCGGCACCGTGCCACCACCAGCCAGCCGCAGCACCCCGTCTCCCCCTCCCAGACGGTCCAGTCGCAGTGGATCGGCGACGGCATAGGCCTCCCGCGTGAGAACCACCCCGAGCGACTCACGCAGGAGAAGTCCCACCGCCAAGGTCCCGGCCACCCAGCCGGCCGCGCCGATCCCGCCGTCAGCCCCGGCACCCTCGGCTCGCCCGAAGGGGCGCACCGCCACGAGATAAAGCCCGACAGAGAGCACAGCACCGGCCGCGAGCACCAACAGCACCTGCGCGGCCGCCAGTGGGACGGATGGCGTGGCGACGACCGGCGTCGTACCGACGGTGAGGAGCAGGCCGATGAAGACGGCACCGACGACGAGATCGCCATGGGCGAAGGAGAGAACGCGAGTGAGCCGGTGCACCAAGGTGAAGCCGAGGCCGACGAGACCGTAGACAGCCCCCTGTGCCAGTCCGCTGACCACGGCCTGCAGCGCGATGCCCGGGTCCATCCGACAACCCTAGGGCCGAGCCGTCGCAGCTAGCCGAAGGGCAGCGGTTGGGAGCTGGCCGGTGGGGTGTAGTTGGGCGCGAACGGCGCCGTGCCGCCGCCCTCGCGGCCGACCGCAAGGAGCCACAACGTGCGGCACTGCTCTTGCGCCAGCATCCGCACCAACCCCCGCACAGCCCCCTTCTGGAACGGCGCGTCGGCCTCCGTCACCTCGGCGTCGCCGCGGCCGAGCGTGTAGCCCGCCGCGGGGAATTCCTTGACGATGTAGAGCACGCCTTCCCGCAGTGAAGACTCCGTCGAGAAGCGCACCACGATGACGCCACTACCGGTCGTCTCGACTTTCTCGATGACCGCCGTAGGGGGCTTAGGAATGTCGTCGGGAATCGTCGGCGGCCACATCGCCGGCGTGGGCGGCAGCGCGTTCGGACAGGCCGACGTCGTCGGGGCAGCAGTGACAGATGGCTTCGACGTGGGTTGCGGGTCCGCGCCAGCGCAGCCGGTGAGCACACCAATGATGATCATGAACACCGTGGCGCGCAGGGTCATGCGACCGAATGCGGGGCAGGGCACGACGTCCATCCGTCCATTGATCGGCGCTACGTTGATGCCTCCAGCATAAGGTCGAGCTGGAGGTACGGGGTGGGGTGGACGGTCGTGCACGTGACGCAACCCACCGATGCCGGCGTAGCCCGGTGTGTCGCCGACCTCGCCGCCGACCAGGTGAAACGAGGCCTGGTGGTCACCGTGGTGAGCCCGGCCCAGGCACCGCTCATCCAATGGCTGCGGGACTCCGGTGTCTCCCACCGGGCGTGGTCGGCGTCGCGCGAGCCGGGGTTGCAGGTGCTCGTCGAGACCCGGCGGCTGTCTGCCATCCTGCGGGAGCTCGAACCCGACGTCGTGCACCTGCATTCCGCCAAGGCCGGCCTGGTCGGACGGCTTGCCTTGCGCGGTCGCCGTACGACGGTGTTTCAGCCGCACGCCTGGTCATTCGACGCGGTCTCCGGTCCGGTCGCTCGGGCCGCGCTCGGCTGGGAACGGTTCGCTGCCCGGTGGGCCGATCGCATCGTTTGTGTGAGCGACGCCGAACGAGTGCGCGGCGAGCGCGCTCACATCTCGGCTCGATGGACGGTCGTGCCCAACGGGGTCAATACCGCCGTCCTCCGCGTAGCCGATAACGAGGATCGGGCCACCGCGCGCCACCGCCTCAGGCTCAGCGACGGCCCCCTCGTCGTGTGTGTCGGGCGACTGTGCCGGCAGAAGGGCCAGGACGTGCTCCTGGCAGCGTGGCCGGCGGTGCAAGCAGCTGTGCCAGGCGCTGAGCTGGTCCTCGTCGGGGACGGCCCCGACCGAACGGCGCTGGCAGCCTCCGCGGGCGGAGGCGTCACGCTCGTCGGCGCGCGCGACGACGTGCCTGACTGGCTGGCCGCCGCTGACGTGGTCGCCGTCCCCTCGCGCTGGGAAGCGATGGCGCTCACTGTGCTCGAGGCGATGGCCCGGGGCCGGCCGGTCGTTGCGAGCGACGTAACCGGGATGCGCGAGTGCATCCCACCTGGCGCCGGCGCGGTCGTGCCGGCCGAGCGACCGGCCGCACTCGCCGCCGCGCTCATCGTTCGGCTCACGGATCCCGCGGTTGCGGCCGTCGAGGCCACCGCGGCGCGGGCGCATGTGGTCGCGCATCACCAGCTCGACCGGGCCTGCGCGGACGTCGTCGCGTTGTACGAATCGATCCTGATCGGACCAGATCGGTCACCTCGGCTCGACTAGTTCGCCGGTCCGGTTAGCCCGGACAGGTGATTCTCGCAGTCGAATGCTTCAGCAAATGGCCCCGCGGCCGATGGTCCATTCGTACCCCTTCAGAAAAAGGCACACCTGCGGCGACGCAGGGTCGCAGAGCCAGGGGCCTCTCGGAGGCAGCCCAGCCGCCTAAGGAAGGCGCCGCTCGATGCTGCGTACCATCATCGTTCGCTCACTGGCCACGACGGCGGCCCTTGCGACCGCCGCCCTGCTCCTCCCCACCTCAACGGCAGGAGCCGCGGCTATCCCGCAGCTTCGCGGCGCCCAGCTGCATGTCCTGTGGAGCAACAACACCAGCGCCGACGTGGATCGTCAGCTCAACCTGCTGGTTTCCGCCAACGCCTCGGCGGCCCGCGTCGATGTGGCCTGGAGCAGCCTCCAGGACAAGGGCCGGGGGCTCATAGCCACCTGGTACCGCGACCGCCTCGACTACCTGGTAGCGGGTGCGCACCAGCGCGGAATCAAGCTCATCCTCACCCTGCAGGACACGCCCTGCTGGGCGTCGAGCGCTCCCGACTCGCTCAAGCAGGACTGCGCCGGCGCCTACTGGGACCGCGGGGTCACCCGCTACGCGCCG